>NZ_JBBUKT010000007.1 GCF_038066715.1 Luteolibacter sp. Y139
CGCTCGGGCTTGGCTTCACGCTCGGGCTTGGCTTCACGCTCGGGCTTGGCTTCACGCTCGGGCTTGGCTTCACGCTCGGGCTTGGCTTCACGCTCCGGCTTGGCTTCACGCTCCGGCTTGGCTTCGCGCTCGGGCTTGGCTTCGCGCTCGGGCTTGGCCTCACGCTCGCCTTGGCGATTCGGCGGCATCGGCTGGTTTTCACCCTTATCGCCCTTATTGCCTGGTCGCTGACGCTCGTCTGCGGTCTTCGGCGTTTCCTTGGTGGTATCACGATCCACCAGTGCTGGCTTCTCTTTCCGCGCCGGCGGGGCGTCTTCCTTCTTCATTTCGGCGGCACGGCGGCCGAGGAACGGGGAACGTCCCTGTTTCACCTTTTCGGCTTTCTCAGGCTTGCCTTCAGACTTTGCGGCGGTTTCCTGCTGGCGTCGTTCCTGGCGGAAATCCTGCATCTCCTTGCGCCGGGTGATCGCTTGCTCGCGAGCCTGACCATCCAATTTCCGGAATTGCTCGCCCTTTTCCGGGGCCTTCGCGAGTTGGGCTAGCGGGGTTGCGACCATGAGATCGCGGTCACGGACGCGTGCTCCACGACGGCCATCGCCGAGGTCGCGAAGCTCACCCCAAGTGCGCGGCGGACGGGCATCGCGATTGTCGCGGAAATAGTCGAAGTCTTCCCGCTGGCGGCGATCCCAGTCGTGGTCATCGCGGTGACTCCAACGCGAATAGGCGTAGATCGGATCGTAGCCTCCCACGCTTCCGGCACCGTAGGAGAACGAAGCGACGAAGCCTTCCTGGCGATAACGAGGTTCATAGTAGTCACCGAAGTAGTAGTGACCATAGCCCGGCCGGATGAAGAGGTGATCCACGACGGTAGTCACGCTGATCACGATTGAGGGCGTGTAATTGAAGCCGGAGCGGCCGTAGTAGTCGTGAGAGAAATAAACGGGCGCGAAGACGATGCCGCGGCGGACCGGAGCGTAGTCCCAATAGCCATCGACATAGATGTACCCGCGCGGGGTCCAGCGATACTGGTCGGGCACGTAGGTCCAGTTTTCGCGCAAGGGTTCCCAGTAGCCGGCGCGCCAGCGATAGCGGGTATCGCTCCAGACCCAGTTTCCGGGAATCCAAGTGTGAGAGGAGGACGGAGCGTCCACATTCGGCCGAGACTCCAGAGGCTTGGGTGGCTCGGGCAGGTAGGATACCTCACTGGCGGTGGAGTCGGCCCAGTAGCCGGAGACCCACTGATAGCGGGAGCCACCGAGATCATCCCAGTAGCCCGGGACCCACTCGCGGTCGGGTGGAAGGTTTCGCCAAATGCCGCTGATCCAAAGGAAATCCGAGCGTTCCTCATCCCAAGCCCAGTAGCCCGGAATCCATGCGACATTGTCGCCTTCAAGTTGCTGCTCGGGCGGCAGCTCATCGATCAATTCGGGCGGCTTGGTCGAAATGGTGAGGCCTGGCTGAGGGTCAAAGGTGACCGCGGTCGCGAAAGCTTCGTGCACGGGGCCGCGCGTCAGGACTTCTTCCTCATTCGACTTTGCCTGGTCCGACCGCGCCGGCCGGTCTTCCTGTGCCCGGCACGGCAGGGGAGCCAAGCCGGTCGTGAGGAGTCCGGCGGCGAGTGCCGTGGTAATGATTCGTGGTGTGCTCATGGTATTCTGTTGGGTTCTTGTCGGCGTGTTCGGAGCGTTTTGCGTTCCGGGCCGGTAATCCCTGCCAAACAAGAGATTCCGCCCGGATAGATCGCTCCGGGGAGCGCGATTCGCAAGTAATTCGCGCAGGTTGCACGCTTTGCATTTTCAAGCGGCGCCCCCGTGGTCGGGGATATTCTCCGGCTTCACCCTCTCGGGCACCGGTGGGTGTGGCTCCTCCCGCCAAGGTTTTCGCTCGCAGCCCGCGAAAACCCCGCAGGCGAGTAGGATGAGGAAGAACCTTTGGGTTTGCAGGGTAAACATGGCGAGGGCGTTCCAGCAGCTCTCGCTCCATGTCGATCCGGGCACGCTCGCTGCGAAGAGCTCCCGATGAACGACGCACACCGCAAGCACCTGGCAGCCTACATGAATGACATGCTGGCCGTAGAACGAGACCTTTCGCAGGCAGTTCGCGGTCAGCTGGAGGATGAACGCATCGACCGCCATGAGGGGCTGCGAGACCTCTTGCTTGATGTCGTAGCAGGCAGCGAAGGTCGCACCGACATCCTACGGAAGATTTCGCAGAGCGAGGGGGGCGTGTTGGGTGCCGCGGTGAAGGGAACCGTGATGGCGGTGGCGGGAACACTGGCGGGAATCTATGGCAGGCTCCGCGAACACCCGGTTTCGCGCATGGTCCGGGATGACATTATCGCACTTGATGTGGCGGTCACCGGATACGGAATGCTGCTGACCTTGGCTCGCTGTCTCGACCAGAAGGAGAGCATTGCATTCGCCCAGCTGGCCTTGCTTGGTTGCCCTCCGCTGGTGACCCGGCTCGATCACGTGTTGCCACTCATCATTGCCGCCGAGCTGGCAGAAGATGCTCCGGTTCCGGCTCCTGACGGTGCGGAGCTCGCTCAGGACGCGATCCGCCAGGTGTGGCAGCAGCTTCCCAGTCGCTAGCTTCCCTGGAGACCATTCTGCCAATTACGGCATTCATCGTAGTTGCCGCAATTCTGAAGATCGCAGGTCGATGAAGAATGCACACTTCGTCCCAGGGTGGGGAGAAATGCAACGCGCCGAATGCCTTTCAAGGGCGACGAAGGCGCGGAGCCCTTGATGACAGTAGGGGAATGCCTGCTCCGAGTGGACGGAACACGCTCTGCTACTGGAAAGCCATGAAAGCAAATGTCGTCATCCGGTGCTTTGGAATCGTTCTTGGCTTATCGTGCTTCACCTCCTGCGTGGGGTCGCAATCCGCGGAGTTGCGGTCGGCACCCGGCGCGCAGGCCCTTGCCACCGGGGAGCCTGCCGGAGGTGAGTCTGCCCCGATTGGCGGACGCGTGGATCTCCCTCCCCAGCAGCCACGTCGCTAAATTTTTCAACAACCCAATAAAGCCATGTTAGGAACCATATTGCTTATTATTCTCTTATTAATGCTCGTCGGAGCGCTGCCAACCTGGGGTCACAGCAAGTCGTGGGGATATGCGCCGAGCGGGGGGCTTGGACTGGTCCTTGTGATTGTGATCGTGCTTGTGCTGATGCGGATCATTTGAGCACCGACAAGAAGCGTGTTTTTGCCGATTTTCCCCCTGACTTGTCCTCGCGAGGACTGCTCTAGGTCTTGTGGAGAATGCCGGATCTGGTAGCAAACCTGCCATGCATTCGGCATTGGCGAGCCTCGGGATTCTTTTCGATACCTCCGACTTCCCCGCGCGTTGGCATTGCGGTCATTGGACCCCGGTGCATGGCTGGTTTCATATTATCTCGGACTTGGCGATTGCGGCCGCCTATTCGGTCATTCCGGTGGCGCTTGCAGGCTACTGGTGGCTGAAGCGGAGCGAACTCGCTTTCCCCCGCCTGTTCTGGTTGTTTGCGGCTTTCATTTTCAGTTGTGGAAGCACGCACGTGATTGAGGCGGTGATCTTCTATCATCCCATTTATCGGATTTCCGCGGTGATGAAGGTGATCACCGCGATTGCTTCATGGGCGACAGTGATCGCGCTTTTGCGAATCGCGCCGCAGGCGATCCATCTTCCAGGTCTGCAGCGGGCGAACGCACGCTTGGAAGAACAGCTCCAAAGGACCCGCTCGGCGGAGTTGGCGCTGGAGCGAAGCAACCGTGATCTGCAGGCCTTTACGGGATTGGTGACGCATGACCTGAGGAATCCGCTGACGAGTGCGTTATTCGCCACCGAACTCGCACGTGAGGCTGCCAACAAGGGGATGTATCCCGCTCTAACAGGTCAGCTTGCCCAAGCAGTCCAATCGCTGCGGCAGATGGAGGCGCTGATCCGAGAGCTGCATGGCGATGCTTTGCTCCGAAGCAATACCGGAGAAATGAAGAACGTGATGCTAGATGACGTCGTGACCTCGGCTCGCCTGAATCTGGCCCCCCTCATCGCCGACCGTGAGGCGAACATTGAGGTGAAAGCCCTCCCACAGATCCAAGGAAGCTACACGATGCTGGTGCAGCTGTTCATCAATCTCTTCGAGAATGCCATCAAGTATGCCGGCGACACGGTGCCGAACATCCTCGTCGAAGAATTAGAGAGGAAAAATGGACATGTCGTGGTTCGTGTGTCCGACCAAGGGGTGGGGGTGCCACCGCATGCCTTGGAGGCCATCTTCGAATCCGGCGTCCGTGGGGATAATGCCCACCATTTGCCGGGGAGTGGTCTGGGTCTGGCATTTGCTCGACGGATCATGCAAGCTCACGACGGAACCATCTCGGCACTCTCCGTTTCGGAGGGAGCAGCGTTCGAATTGAAATTCCCTTCGTTCCCCTCGGAAAGTTCTGTCTCTCCGGACTCCATCCAAAACACGGGAGCCTGAGAGCGAGTGGGGCCCTCTCCTAGTGCATGGGAATCCAGTCGAATTTCGCGCAGTCTCCGACGCTACGATGAGAGACGTAGTGACCGAGAATAACCAACTCGAGCTCGTCTCCTTCCTTGAAGCTTTCCAAGTTATCCATGGCGAGGAACATCGGCACCTTGCCGACGTCTTCAGCTTCCTCAGCGGTGACCATGGCGGGACACTCGCTGAGTTCGAGAATGCGACCGTCTTCCGGTCCGCCGACGAACTCGATCCGCGTAATGATGTTCTTTCGGATCTTCATGGGAACCCGGGATGCAGCCACCGTGCCATCTGCTTGATCGAGGCCAATCCTGCGCTGAGGGAGCTGGTGGATTGCCTTGGATTCCAACGGAATACAGGGGCGTGAATGCCCGAGCTCGCGGAGCTAGAATGTCCCGATCCGGCGCGTCTGGCATTCCGTTCCGGGCAACTTGCACGGGTTTCTCAAAGGCTGGCCTTCAGCGCATCGAACTGGGCTTTCAGCCGCACAACGGTCCGTTCTTGCTCCACGATACGGTCATGAAGTTCCTGCATTTGCGCGAGCGCCCGACCTACGGGCAGGGCACCTGAGGCAGGCCGGTATGAGGAGATCGAGCCGTTCCGGATGGCCAGCTTGCGCCAAGAGGAAATGCTCAGGGGAGACAGCTGGAACTTCTTGGTGGCTGCTGTCTGGCCGCCGCGCCCGTTCTCCGCATTGTAGCGATCCACAAAATCCAAGACCTCCGCTTTTTCCTGCAAGGTATATCGCCGACCTCTCATGGACTTCGCGGCACTCTTCGATTTCTTGTTCATTACTTAGCGTTCTTAGGTGAGTGCTCAGAAGGATAGCAAGAATCATGTTAGATGAGTGCATCATGCATGGTTGCGGTTTGGCTCGGGAGAAATGGGTGTTAGACACTTTGAACCAAAACATCCGCGCAGATTGCAGAAGTTGGCGTGGCATTTTGGCATGGGGCTAAGAGCAGAGAGTGACGGAATCCCGAGATTCGGGGCTTGGAACGCCAGGGCATGGGCGTTGCTTGGTGAGATGGCACTATGAAAAACTGCTATCTGAATACCATGCCGCTTCGCCTTCGCCTTCCCGCCCTGTTGGCCTTCGCCTCGTCGCTTGCGTGCCTGCCCGCCCATGGGCAAGTGGACAACAATGCGATCTTCGTGGCTGCGGATATTGACGTGTCAGGCAGTCTGAGCTTGGGCGAGTTCACCACGACCCTGAAGACCGGTATCGGTGCGGCGGCCGCGCTGAAAAAGTTCCGTGCCGCGGACCGGAACCTAAACGGATCGGTCCAATTGAACGAGTTTCTCATCTTCACGGGAACCATCCCGGCGCCCAGCAAGGCGGAAACAGAGTTCGAGATCATCGACGACAACGCCAATGGGTCGGTGACCTTCGAGGAGTTCACCGACAACTCGAAGCCGAAGTTCTCGATCGTGAAGATTCGCAGGGATTTCTTGCGCGCTGATGCGAATGCGGACGGCTCGATAACCTTGGCAGAATATCTTTCGTTCAAGAGCGGGGCGTATGATCACACCCCGATTTCGATCTTCACTCTCGCCGACGTGAATGAGGACGATGAGATCGATCCGATCGAGTTCGGCTACTCCTATCCGCGAGGAACGTCTGAGGCGAAGATCATCGCGCGTTTTCAAGCCAAGGACCAGAACGACGATGGCGTGCTGACGCGTCTTGAATGGAATCCCGGTGTGCGCGGTCGGGTTTCGATGTAGGCTAAAGTGAATCATCATCCCGGACAAATGTCCTCCGGGGAAATCCAATCCAATGAAAGTCTCAGAAATCATGAGCCGGGAACCGATTGTGGTCGCACCCGGAACCACCCTTGGTGAAACCGCGCAGCTGATGCGTGATCTCGATGTTGGCATGATTCCCGTCTGCGATGGCAACACGCTGCTGGGAATGATCACTGATCGTGACATCGCCATCCGTGGAGTCGCTTCCCAACTCGATCCGGCATCCGGCGTCGAGGAAGTGATGACCAAGAATGTCCTCTATTGCTTTGAGGATGATCCGATCGAGAAGGCTGCCAAGCTGATGGAGGATGCGCAGGTCCGGCGCTTGGTGGTGCTCACTCGAGACAAGAGTCTGATCGGCATCCTCTCGCTTGGTGATCTCGCGACAAGGACCGAAGAGCGAGCGACCGTGGCAGAAGCGGTGAAGGCGATCTCGGAGCCGGCATTTCACTGACGCGTGAAGTCGACTGGAGGAGCGTAGGTTACCGACAAAAATGCGGGTGCCCTTGGGGGAGGGCACCCGCTTTGCTCGGGTTTGGCTGTCCTTTGGGGGGCCGAGGGGAAATCCAAGTCAGTGGGCGTGAAGCAGCCCTTCCGCGACAGCCACCAGTCGCGGCCGGTTGACCATGGGGGCGATCAGCACGGACGCGAGGCGCAAGGCACCGGCGATTTCCGCGTTGGAGGACTGGGGAAGCTTGCGCTTGATCTCAGCGACCAGTTGGGCGCGCTCGGGGCGGGGAAGTGAGACGGTATAATGCGGGCGATGACTTTTCTGCATGGCGACCAGAAGGCGAGAAGATGAATCCGGGAAATGTTTGGATTCCGGACTCTAGTGAAGTCTGGGCTGCCTGTCTTTTGTCAGATGTACCATTGCTTCGGTACGCCAAAGTCTTAGTGGCCAAGCGAACCTTAAAGATTCGCGAAGTAGCCAGTGTAGTCCATTTGCTAGCAGTGTCCCGGCTTGTCCTCGCCTGCCAGTATCTCGAGCGCGGTCATCACCTCCTCGGAGGGATCTCGCTTGTTGAAGAGCGCGTAGATTTCGAACTTGCGGCTCAAGGTTGCCAGCACGTGGAAGCGCTTCCGATCACGCGATTCTTCGATCACCGAGCGGGGTAACACACCGGCTCCGATGTCAGCTGCGATCGCATCTCGGATCACGTAGACGTCGTCCGCCTCGGCCACCACGCGTGGTTCGATCCTTTGCTCCCGGAAGTATTGGTCGATCTCGAAGCGATACGCGCTGTGGCTGGTGTAGTGGATGAAACCGCGGCCATGCAGTCCCTCCACCGTGGGCTCCTTGAGGCTGGCCATGAACTTGCGACCGGCAGCGATCACGAATTCGGGGGAGCTGAGCTTGCGGCAGTCGGTGCCGCGTTCCTTTCGGCGGTGCGGCAGGCTGTCAGTGATCAGCAAGTCGAGACCGGTGGCGAGAAGCTCATGGAAGAGATACTCGTGATCGCCCTGTCGCACCCGGGTGAGAATCCGCTGGCTCTTGAAGAGCGTGATGAAGCGCTCCACGGCAAAGGAGCGCCCGACCGTGGTGGCGATGCCGACCTCCAGACGCGTCCGCGGTTCGGATTGGCGAGCGGGAAAGAGTTCCTCGAATCGAGCAGAGAGCCGGAACATCTCCTGAGTCACCTCGAAGGCCTTGCGGCCGTTCGAATTCAGGCGGAGGGCACCGCTAGCACGGTCGAAGAGCTTGTGGCCGAAATGCTCTTCAAGCTGCTTCAGCTGTCCGCTCAGGGTTGGCTGGGTGATGTTCAGCCGCTTGGCCGCGCGGGCCAGTGTGCCCTCCTGAGCCACCACGTGGAAATAGTGGAGATGGTTGAAGTTCATGGGAGGTAGTCCCCTGTCCGGGACAAGACAGGATCTAACAAGAGGGAGGCGCCTGCAATCCGATTCTGGGGCATGGAAAGCCATCGGAAAAACCGAACGGGCCCTTCGGAAGGCTCTTGTTGCGAGCTTTTCGCCGAAGTGGCTATCCTCGCGGTCTCTCTTTTTTCCGCGCAGCCATCCGCCGCGCGACTTCAGCAATCCGGATCATGATCATTCCCCGCGTCTTGCTCACCGCAACCTACGAGGTTTGTCGTTGCTTGCCGGAATGCGCCGTGTTTGCCGCTCCCCGGCCGCAGCCTGAATCCTCGGGCACTGCTGTTCCCTCCACCGGAAGACATAGCGGCCGTCCATGAGGGAGGAATTTTCTGAACAGGCCACCGGCATTCAGCCACACGGATTACTATTCGCGCTGCACGGGGACGATTTTCTGATCGGCCAGGTGAGCGCGAACGTTGCCCGGGTGATTGGTCGGGATTCGCAGGAGCTTGTAGGCAAGCCCTTCCTTGATCTGGTGGAGCCCTCCACACGCGCTTCCGTGGAAGCGGCCCTGCGAGGCGGGTGGAGAGCAGATGGCGATTCCTTCCATGTGACCGTCCGCACCCAAGGGCAGGGCGGAGGGGTGATGTCGTTCGAGGGCATCGTCCACCTCTTGCCGGGCGGTATCAGGGTGGTGGAAATGGAGCGGGACCCGGTGCTCCACCAAGGTGGGGCCTCTCCCTCGCCGGGTTCCGACTCCAGCCTCCGTCTCGTGAGTCGTTCGCTCGCTGCCGTGGCTGACCTCACGTGTCCAGATGAAATCGTCCGTGTGCTTGCCCGTGAGATCCAGCGCTTCACCGGCTTCCACCGGGTGATGGTGGAGCGGCTGGACGAGGACGACCGCGGCGAAATCGTGGCGGATGAGCATGTGGCCGGCATCGAGTCGTTCCTGGGCCTTCACTTGCGGGGTTCTTCGCTACCCGCGATCTCGCCCGAGCATTTTCCGGCGGGGCAGCATCGCCATTTTTACGATGCCGCGACATCGCCGGTAATGCTAGTGCCGCCGCTTTGTCCCCTGGGGTGGAGTCGGTGCCGGGGGAGGGGGCCACGTTCTACTTCTCGGTATCTGTCGCCGATGAGGTTCCCGGGCAGCCGGGTAGAGTTCCTCAAGGGGACTCGTAGATCCCACACCTGCCGGGCAGTTGCATTTTTCCGATTCCGGCGGATCGGTAGCGGCGAGTGCGGAAACGCACGGGTGCCTGCGGTTCGGGGAGGGGCCGCGGGCACCACCATTTTCTGAGGGTATTAGTGTTGGTTGCTGATGCCCGCGGCTGAAAAAAACACCCGATGAAGCCGCGGGCGTCTTGATTCGGTCGGGCTCTGGATGGCCCAAGTGGCGTTGAGCCGGGCCGTGAGTTGTTAGAATGTTAGAGCGATTTCGGTTTGCCTTTCGCGCGGATTCCGGCATTTAGCACGCGGATTCCGGGGAGGATGGGTCTCCCACGGCAACCGTTTTTTTCCCGCACGTGAAAAAATTCCACCGCCTGATCCACCACCTCTTTGGCGGCGCGCTGCTTCTGGCAGGCGTCTCCTGCACCAGCATCGAAGTCCGGAGGGACGAGCCGGTCTCATCCTGGGTTTCCCGGGATTCGATGAAGCGGAAATCGGAAGCCTCGATGAGGATTGCCGGCGATCACATTGGCGGTCGCACGATCGAGCAGTTCTTCCAACGTCACAGCGCGATCCTGTCTGATGGCGGCATGCCGGAGCTTTCGAAAGCCAGTCGAGAAACGCGTCTGATCATGCCTGCGACCGAAGGGTATGGCTCGGCGGTTTCGCTGGGTGATGGTTACTTCCTTACCGCCGCGCATGTGCCGGTGAAGGGTCATGGCGGACTCTTTTGCTTGGAGCGTGATGGAACTCCGGTGGTTCGTCCCTATCGGGTCGTGTGGAAGGAGAAGTCTGCGGACCTCGCCTTGCTTCACGCGGATGTGGATGTCCCGGCTGTGAGGTGGGCTTCGGAGAATGCCCTCGCCAATGGCGCGAGCGTTTTCACCTTTGGCTTCGGAGGCGGCGAGTGGAAGCCCAGTGAGGGCCAGATTCTCGGTCGCCGGTCCACGGGCGAGGAAGATCGCCACTTCGATCTGAAGCTCACCGCGCCCGTGGTGGCAGGTGATAGTGGAGGTCCGGTGGTGACAGCCGATGGCAAGCTGGTCGGTATCGTGACCCGTGCCGACTACCGCTGGGTGCAGGCTTTCGGCCGCGCCTGGATGCGCTCCGGCTCTCATACGACTCGTCCGGACGTCGAATTTTTGGAAGAGATCATTGCTAAGGATCAAGCAACTCGCGGATGACGAAAAGACGCGCCGGCGGAACCGGCGCGCCTTTTTCGAAATGTGGCAGGAGGGTCACTCGGTGCCGCCGTCAGCGCGGAGGATGGTGCCGTCGGTCTTGACGATGTCGCCTTCTTTGAGCGCGGTTTCACCGCCGCCGTCCTTCTTGGTGACGGCGAGATCTGGGCGGACCTTGGATCCGTCGAGAGAGACCTCTTTCTTGATCGGTTCGCCCATACATTCCTTCACCAGAAGAGGCTTGCCGTCCTTCACGATTACGGAGCCCTCGAGCAGCACGCGGCCGTCGCTCAGAATAGCGTCCTCGTCCTTGAGGCTCCACTTCTTGCCCTCCTTCGAGATGACGGTTCCATCGGTCATGACCTTGGTCCCATCTTTCAGGGTGGTTTCGCTCGTGAGCTCGGCTTTTTCGCCGTTGTGGATGGTCATGATCTTGCCGTCCTTTTTCACGATGCCGTCGGTGATGACGTGCGCTTGGAAGGTGCCGTCATCGGATATTCTGTCGCCCTCTTGAAGCTTCCACGTGGTGCCATCGGTGGAGGTGACGTCGCCGGCACGAGTAACCTTGGTCCCGTCCTTGAGGGTGACCTCATCCATGGCTTCGGTGTTCTCGCCGTCCTTGTGGGACATCAGCTTGCCGTCTTTCATGACGACGCCGTCCTTGTCGGCGGCTGCGAGTGGAGTGATGGCCGCGAGAAGTGCTGCGGCGAGGATGCATTGGATTGCTTTCATGTCGTTTCAATCGTGTTCATTGCGGTGGCTTGGCCAGAGAGCACGTAGCCCATCGCTGCGATGCGCACGGCGCTTCCAGAATCAAGCCGGAGTGACGGGCTTGTTCGCAGGCACCGTGCCGTAGCGGAGAGCGCGAGTAAGTGACGCAGTAGCAAAGGTGATCAAAACCGTGCGGTGGCAACGGAGCGACGAAGCGTGGGCGGAGTGCATCAAAGCGGGCGCAACGTGCAAGGAAAGCATCCCAAGGATGCCACCGGCGTCTTTGCTTGAGGGGAGCCACGTAGAAACCCCCGGCCCGGTTAGATTGCAGGTGATTCGTTTTAAGGAAAAGTGCGGGCGCCAAAACCGGCACACCCCGTCGCGATGGTTCGCGATGTTTTTCAAAGCCGGCTGGCAATCACCCATACATGAAAAAACATATCCGTCTTTGGTTCGCCCTCCCGGCATTGGGGGGGCTTCTGGCACCATGCGCGCCCGGGCTTGAATACAAAAACAACACGGTGCTTCCTGCTGCGACGTCGTCCGCAGTTCACGGCCGGCTGGCGGGAAACATCCATGCGCAGGTCAACGCGTATCGCCAGTCACTCGGCAAGCCGGCATTGCAACGTCATGCAGGCCTCGATCGTCTCGCTCAACAACACGCGGAATTCATGCTCCGGAATCGCGGCAAATTCGGCGACAAGAGCACGCACTATGGATTCGAGGAGCGAACGCTGATGGCCCAGCGAGGAATGGGAATTAGCGACGTGGGAGAGAACGTGGGCACCTGTCGCGGGGCAGCCCGTCCTGCGGACATGCTCGTAGAGGCGTGGAAGAAATCGAAGGGCCACCAGATGAATTTGAAGGGAGGCTGGACCCAGACCGGCATCGGCGTGGCGGTGGATAATGACGGTGCCGTTTTTGCGACCCAGCTTTTCGGCAATGTCGATCACTCGCACCTGAGCCTGACGAACCGGATGCGGTCGTTTTGATTTGTTTCCTGTTTCGGCAGTCGCTTCGGTTCCCGATCTAACCGGTAGCGTGCAGAGTGCGTTGCCACCCCAGCGTTTTGCATTTCGCCCGATCGTGGGGATGACGTTTCCTACGCGCAGGCCGGTTAGTTTGAGTATGGCGTAAGTGTCGGGATATCAGGCGATTGTCGGAGATGAGTTCTTATCGTCAGTCTGCTCAAGAAGGCTTGGCACCACTGTTGCAATCCAAGTGGTGGGTGAAATTAACCCCATCAACATTATGCTTCACTGGTCATTGGTATTCCTTGTTGTCGCCATCATCGCAGCGGTCCTCGGCTTCGGCGCCCTTGCCGGTGCTGCGGCTACTATCGCGAAGGTGTGCTTCGTTCTGTTCCTGATCGTCTGGTTGGTCTCGATGCTGACCACGCGTCGCGCCTAGGGACGTTACATCGAGTGATCCTGCCCGCCGCTCGCGGCGGGCAGGCCTCGCCGATCTCAGATGAAGGAAGCGAAAAGGAACGGACGCTTTCTGGTGATGGCGCTGGACTTGGATGACAGCGTCAAAATTTTTGGTGTGTACGAGTCGGCGGAGTTGGCGCTGGCTTCCATTTCTCACTTTGAAAAGATCCATTGGCGATTCAGTGATTGGCGGGTGCAGGCATGGGAGCCTGCGCTGGACTCAGGACGATGAAGTGAATCCCGATGCGCCATCCAGCCTGTGCCAACTGGCACGAGCGGCATCGCGAGCTTGGGTCCAAGACAGGCGGGATTCGCCCCGGCGTTGTTCCCACGCGTGTTCCATGTCCGCTTCCGCTTCCGCTTCCGCTTGCTCGAAGTCGACGTCGCGGCGGTAATAGTCCAATCCAAAGAGATATGCTGGCCAATAGTCGGCGAAGGTGAAGCCGCTGTGGAAGTAAGGTTCTCGCCGGAAGTGCTGTTCCCAGTGGACAGCCTCGTCAGGGAAATCCCCGTCGCCGGCAAATGCCTTCCCCGCAAATCCTCCGACGAGGGCTCCGACGGCACCTCCCACCACGGCGCCGATGGGGCCGCCTCCAACCGCGCCGATGCCGGCCCCAACCGCCGCTCCGCTGGCGGCGCCCACTCCGGTGGCCACAGGGTGATAATCCGGCTCGCCGCTCAAGGGATCCTGAAGGGCTTTGTCGTCCGGGCTGGGCTGATTTTTCATGCGGTTGATCTAGCGGCTGCCGTGCCGGGAAATCATTTGGCGAGGTTGGCAAGGCAGCTGCGAAAGAAGGAATCCTCAATGCCGGTCGCCGACGGATTCGGGTACGGCCGGCATGGGGAAGCGTAGAACAAACAAGCCGGGCAGGTGGGGGCACCTGCCCGGCTTTTTGTTTGCAGGCGAGAGCTCCTCGTCGCTGCTCTGCCGCGCAAGACTCCGGCGGCGGCGCTGGGATGAGCGTGAGCGTCCTGCAATGCCAGATCTCAGAATGCAGAGCGACCATCCGCGAGAGGCGGTCAGATGAGGTTCGCTTCGAGCCCGAGGTCCCGCTTCGGGATCCGCGTGATGCGGCAGGCCAGGTCGTCTTCCCCGGACGCCACGATGAAGTGGTCTCCGCCATCCACCAGGCCGGTAGTGAAGACGACATTTTCCAGGTAGCGGAGGTCACGAAGATGCGAGGTGAGATCCGGCCGGGACTCTAACAGAGGACGTTCATCGTGAACGGAGAGAACGCGTGCGGGATCATCGGCACCAAGGAAGGCGTGGAACGTGCGATAAGTGCCGACGACGGTGCCGGGCTGTACGCCGTGATAAAGCATGAGCCAACCGCGAGAAGTGAGGATCGGCGCTGTGCCGCCTCCGATGCGCATGACAGAGCTGGAGCCGCGGCGTGGGCGAATGAGGGGAGTATCGGCAGGCTTCCAATGGAGGGCATCCGGTGAGGAGGCGAGATTGATGGAGGGGCCAGCTTCGAACTCGCTAGAGGGCGGATAGGCGAAGTAAAGATCCCCGGTGGGTCGAGTGAGTGCATGAAACTTTCCGCCGGGCTTCCCTTCGAAGATCAGCATGTCCTTGTTCTGGTGATCCAAGACGATTCCCTGTAGCTCATAGTTCAGGCCGTCCCGAGAGGTGTAGAGCGTCGTGCATTGGCGTTCGGCGCTGACGGAGCAAGTGGTCATGTACCAGGTGTTCTCCACCTTTGAGATGCGGGCGTCTTCGACGCCGTATTCCTGGAAGCTGGCGGCGGGACCGATGGACTTGTCGTAGTGGATGCCGACGATTTCGAGACTGTCGGGATGGAGCTCCACCGGAAGCAGCCATGAGAGCGAGGTGAGGGCCATGACCTTCGACGAATGGCTGCGGATGCGGAACTTTCGTGGATCGGAGGCGTCGACCAGCGCGAGCTCGTGGGGATCGGTGAGATAGCCGCGTTGAGGGTCCCAGCGAATCGCGTGGATCTCATTTCCGGTCACCGGTTCCTTCAGGGCTTCGGCGATGCGGACCATCATCAGCAGGTTTCCGTTCGGGAGTCGGGTGAAGCCGGGATTGAAGGCGCCGAGAACATAGGTTTCGCTGTCGATGCCTGCGCGCAGTGGTGAGCAACTCAGGTCGACATCAAGCGGAGAGAAGACGATGGCGTCGGGATCCCAAGTCATGGCGATAGGGGCTTTGCGTGAGGCGTGCCAAGCATGCGGCCGGTAGGTAGACGGCACATTGCAGATTGCGGCTCAGGGGAGCGCCTTGCAGTGTAAAAGAGGCGATCCCTCACGGAAAACCGGGGTTTTTATCAGGTCCGAGCAGGGCACACAATCTGCGAGATTCGTCTGGCCCCGGTTTCCTTTCCAGCCGGGCGATACAAGCCATGGACATTCCCCACTATTCAACCCAACCCGATTCAGAAGAGATCCGCAGGGCGATCCGCGAACATCGTCTCGTGGAGTTCTATTACATTGGCGAACTCCTCACCGTGGAGCCTTACATCCATGGGATGGGGAAGCGATACCAAGCTCCGGTTCTCTTGGCGTGGGACGCCACGAATGGGTGGAAGGAATACAGCTGCATGCGGATCCGCCGCCTGCAAGTGCTCGATGATCGCTATGAAAAGTCCCGCGAGGACTACGATCCTAAGGACCCGCGGATCAAGAAGGTGGACGTGGCTGCCAAGGTGATCGGAAGGCGCGCTGCGGCGGTGCAGTAACGGCTCAGGTTCGCCAGTAATCGAAGAGAGGACCGCCTGCACCGTGCACGGGGTCTGCGTCTGGCAAGGGCACGGAAGCGATGCGTTCGCGATCCGAAGCGCTGCTGGAGGACTTCATCAAGTCCGGGTGTTCGCCCCTGGGGTAAGCACCGACGACCATGAAATTCCCGGAGGCTTCAAGGCATTTGTGGCCGACTCCCGCAGGGATCACGATGACATCGCCGGGACGCACGATGAACTCTTCACCATGCTCTCCGCCGAGCATCAGCCTCGCTTGGCCGATGACCACGCCGAGCACCTCGTGATTGGTGGTGTGGAAGTGGTGGTAGGCATACACTCCCCAGCGCCAGGCCGAGGTCCATCCGTGAGAGGCGAAGCGCTCCTCGAACCAGCCGGCGGGATCGTCTTTCGCGACGACGCCGGATCCACGCATCAGAACCAGGGGGAGCGTGGGATTGTTCGGCGTTTCGCCGTCGTCTGCGAAGAGGCGGGTTTCGATCTGCATGGAGTGGGGGCTATACAGTTGCGGCCTCCGGCTTGCCAGCCGACTTGCCGCATTCCTGAAGCACTTCTTCCAAGCGTCCGACGTCCACGGGTTTCACGAGGTGGTGGCGGAAGCCGAGGGAACGGCTTCGTTCGAAATCCTTTTCCATGCCCAAGCCGCTGAGGGCAATCCCGATCGTATTGTTGCGAGCCGCCACGACCTTCATCACTTCGCCGGGGCTGCCGTCGGGAAGACCAAGGTCGCTGAGCAGCAAATCGAAGTCCTCGCGTGCGGCGATCTCTAGGGCGGATGAGACGTTGAGCGCAGAGGACACGATATAGCCGCGGAGTTCCAGCAACATGGTCAGAGCCTCATTGGTGTCGGCGTGATCTTCCAAGAGTAGCACGCGGAGCTTCTTGCCCTGTTCGATCGTGGCCGGCCGGCGTTCCGGGGCAGGTACCGGCACTTCGTGGGCAAGCGGAAGTGACACCGTGACCGTGGCACCGTGGCCATGCCCGCGGCTTTCCACGCTGATATGACCGGAGTGGAGTTCGACCAATGCCTTGGTAATGGCAAGTCCGAGGCCGAGGCCTCCCTGCACACCACGCTCGGCCTGCTCGAATGGATGAAAGACCCGGGAGAGAAGGGCGGGCTCGATGCCGACGCCGGTATCGCGGACGGTGATCGTGATGGAGTCCCCGTCCGAGGCGGAGGTGCTCACTTGGATGGAGCCCTTTGAAGTGAACTTCACCGCGTTTTTCACGATGTTCCAGAAGACCTGCTGAAGGCGTGCCGGGTCGGCATTCACGTGGGCATCCTCGGCGGAAAGGTCCAAGCGAAGTTGGAGCTGCTTTGCAGCGATGTCCGGCTGGCAGATCTCCAAGGCGTTTTTCAGCAGTTCGTGGATATCCACCACCGTGGGTTCCAGGTGGAACTTGCCGCTGCCGACACGGGTAAGGTCTAACAGGTCGTCGATCAGCCGGGCCTCAAGCTCGACATTGCGGCGGATGACATCGAGCGAATGATGGAGCTCCCGAGGCATCCGCTCGTCCCCGGAAAGATTGAAGAGGTGGGTGATGACAGGAGTCAGCGGCGTGCGCAGCTCATGGCTGAGCATCGCGAGGAAGCGATCCTTCGCGCGGTTGGCGGTTTCGGCTTCTTCCCTTGCGCGGTTGGCGCGGCGGTAGAGTTCCACGTTGTCGAGAGCGAGGGCGGACCGGTGGGCAAGTTCGTCGGCAAGCCAGAGATCATCGTCGTCGAACTCATCCTGTGGATCGGTCCTTACCATGGTGATCGAGCCAATGACCCGGCCGCGAGCAGTAAGTGGCACGGCGGCGAAGGCGGCGGGTTTCAGGAGCCGGAGCACCGGCCGG
This sequence comes from Luteolibacter sp. Y139, assembly GCF_038066715.1. NCBI lineage: Bacteria > Pseudomonadati > Verrucomicrobiota > Verrucomicrobiia > Verrucomicrobiales > Verrucomicrobiaceae > Neoluteolibacter > Neoluteolibacter soli. The sequence continues at coordinate 17,097 of NZ_JBBUKT010000007.1, forward strand.
TCTGCTTCCGGAGCGATTTCGTCGAGGATGCTGTCATCGACCCGGTTTCTCACGAAGGGAGTGCCGGTCTGGAAGACACGAAGAGCGCCGTGAGAAGTCTCTCCTGATTCGGGGTAGCGGATTTGCCTCAGAACTGCCTCCTGGCGCGGATCGCGATGGGCGACGGCGACCTGGTGGAGATGGCCGGCGTCGTCGAGACGGTCGATGATGCAGAACTCGGCGAGCCGAGGTACGATCAAGCGGGCTAGATTGGAGAAGGTCTGCTCATAGTCGAGCGAGCCGGCGAGAACATTGCTGGCGTCCGCGAGGAAGGCCATGCGTTCCTTTTCCTCTTCTGCCCGGGCGCGTGCCGCCTGCTCCTGGAGAAGCTGGGAGTGTTCTTCCGCCTGACGCTTCACCTGCTCGGTCTTGAGGTGGAGGTCCACGAAGACCGCCACCTTGGCGCGGAGGATTTCGGGAATGACCGGGCTAAGGATGTAGTCGACGGCACCGAGCGAATAGCCGCGGGAAACGTGGTTCTCCGTGTCATTGATGGCGCTGATGAAGATGATGGGAGTGGTTTCGGAGCGTCTGCGTTTGCGGATTAGCGCAGCCGTTTCGAAGCCGTCCAACCCCGGCATGTTCACATCCAGCAGAATGACCGCGAAGTCCTGCAAGAGCAGTTGGCGCAGGGCCTCATCGCCCGAACGCACCTTCACCAGATTCTGGTGAAGCCCTTCAAGGGTCGCTTCCAGCGCAAGCAGCTTGTCCGGCCGGTCATCGACAAGAAGGATGCTTGCAGTCTGGGAGGTCTCCTGCATGGGGCGGTCGTTGCGGACGAAGTGGGTCATCGGTACAGCCAGGTGCGGAGCATGGTGAGCAGGCGGTCGGTGTCGACCGGCTTGGAAATGTAGTCGGAGGCGCCGGCATCGATGCATTTCTCGCGGTCGCCCTTCATCGCCTTGGCTGTCAGCGCGATGATCGGCAGCTCCTGGAAGCCATACATGCCACGGATCGCCTTCATCACCTCGTAGCCGTCCATCTCCGGCATCATGATGTCCATGAGCACGATGTCGAAGATGGTGCCGCTTTTGAGAAGTTGCAGAGCTGTTTCGCCCTGCTCGGCGGACATCACGTCCATGTGGTGGCGTTCGAGGAGGCTGGTCATCGCGAAGATATTGCGCACATCGTCATCCACGATCAGCACTCGCTTGCCGGCGAGCAGGGTATTCGGATCATTGAGGCGCTGGATGGTCTCGCGGCCGGGCTGGGGGAGTTCGGAGACCTTGCGGTGAAGCCACAGGGCGACCTGATCGTAGAGCCGCTCGGGACTGCGCACGTCCTTGACGATGACGGTCTGGGTCAGGCGATTGAGCTGTGCTTCCTCGTCTGTGGAGAGGTTCTTGCCGGTGTAGACAATGATGGGCATCTGGGGGAAGTCCCCGCGAATGTGCTCGATGACTTCAAAGCCCGAGGTTCCCGGCAGCATGAGGTCCACGATGACGCAATCGCATGCCGTGCTTTCCAGAATCTTGAAGGCTTCGTCGGCGTTGCCGGCGGTGATGAGGTTCGGGGTATCTGAAAGCAACTCGCCCACGCTGTTGCGTTGGGTTTCGTCGTCCTCGACCAACAGCACCGTGCCGCCCGGCTCGTCTCGCATCTGACGCATCCGCTCGAAAACGCTGTCCACCGATTCCGGATCGAGGGGCTTGCCGAGGAAGCGGATCGCGCCGTTTTTCAGGGCATTCTCCGGTTCGGAGTCTGCGGAGACCATAAAGACCGGGATGTGCCTCGTGGAGAGATCGGACTTGAGGCGGCTCAGGACCTTCCAGCCGTCCAGATCCGGCAAGCTGACATCGAGCGTGATGCCTTCGGGCTGGAACTCGCGGGCCATGGTCAGGGCTGCGTAGCCGCGCATGGCGACCACACCCTTGAATCCTTTGGCTCGTGCCCTGGCCAAAAGCATCCCGGCCGTGTCGCGATTGTCTTCCACGATCAATGTCACGTGATCGAGGGGCGAGATATTGGAGCGGTCGTCGGCAATGACGTCCTGGGTGAAGTCCATCTCCTCAATTTCAATCCCGGCGTCGGTGGTCTCGATGTATTCGCGTTCCGTTGCCGGTGCCTGCAGCGGCAGGAACAAGGTGAAGGTGCTGCCCACTCCTTCCTCGCTCTGCACGCTGATCTCGCCGCCGAGCAGGCGGGCCAACTCGCGGCTGATGGCAAGGCCGAGGCCGGTGCCACCGTAACGCCGGCTGGTGCTGCCGTCGGCCTGCTGGAAGGCCTCGAAGATGACCATCTGCTTTTCCGGCGGGATGCCGATGCCGGTATCTTCAACGCTGAAGGCGAGGACTTTTCCAGCGCCGCTTAGCACGGAGTTGCCGCGCAGGCGTTGGCCCTCGACTGCCTGGACCCTCACGGTGACCTTGCCGTCGGCGGTGAATTTCAATGCGTTCGAGACGAGGTTCTTCAATACTTGGTCGAGGCGTTGCTCATCGGTGAGGATTCGCGATGGCAGATCGGCAGCGAGTTCGAAGGCGAAGTTGATGCCCTTGTCCTGTGCCACGTGGCGGAAGGTGCGCTCGACATTGTCCATCAGGTCAGCAATGCGGACCTCTGTCACGGAGACGGTGAAGTTGCCGGACTCGATCTTCGACAGGTCGAGGATGTCATTGATCAAGCGCAACAGATCACGGCCGGATCCGTGGATGGTGCGGGCGAACTCGACCTGCTTGGTTGTGAGGTTGCCTTCGTAGTTCGAGCCAAGCTGGTCGGCGAGGATGAGCAGGCTGTTGAGCGGCGTGCGGAGCTCGTGCGACATGTTCGCGAGGAACTCGGATTTGTATTTCGAAGTGAGGGCAAGCTGCTGGGCCTTGCCTTCCAGCGCGGTGCGCGCTTGCTCCACCTCGCTGTTCTTCCGCTCCACTTCCTCGTTTTGCTCGGCGAGCTGGGCCGCCTTGTCGCCGAGTTCCTTGTTGGTTTTTTCCAGCTCGTCCTGGCGATTCTGGAGTTCGCTCGCGAGTGACTGGGACTGTTTGAGAAGATCCTCCGTGAGGGTGTTCGCCTTGATGGTGTTCAAGACGATGCCGATCGATTCTGCGAGCTGAACGAGGAAGGTCTCGTGGGTCGGATTGAAGCCTTGGAAGGATGCGAGTTCGATGACCGCCTTGACCTTGCCTTCAAAGAGGATGGGCAGGACGATGATGCTGGTTGGCACCGCTTTGCCGAGGCCGGAGCTGATCTGGATGTAGTCGCTGGGAACGTTGGTGAGCAGGATTGGCTGTCTTTCCAAGGCGCACTGGCCGACCAGCCCCTCGCCGAGTCGGTAGCGATTGCTGAGATGTTTGCGCTCGGTGAAGGCGTAGCTGGCGAGCAAGCGGAGCTCGGGCTCCGGTGCATCGCTGTCCATGATGTAGAAGATTCCGGTCTGCGCAGAGACCACTGGCGCAAGCTCGGAAAGGATCAGCTTGCCGACGGTGAGCAGGTCCTTCTGGCCCTGCAGCATGCGGGTGAATTTCGCGAGGTTCGTCTTCAACCAGTCCTGCTCCTCATTGCGCGAGGTGGTGTCGCGCAGGTTGCGGATCATCTCGTTGATGTTGTCCTTCACGAAGGCAACCTCACCGCGGGCGGAGACCTGAATGCTCTGGGTGAGGTCGCCCTTGGTCACGGCGGTGGCCACGTCGGCGATCGCGCGGAGCTGGGTGGTGAGATTGGCAGCGAGCTGGTTCACGTTGTCGGTGAGGTCGAGCCACGTGCCGGAGGCGCCGGGCACGTGGGCCTGACCACCGAGCTGTCCTTCGACACCCACCTCGCGCGCCACCCCGGTCACCTGTTCGGCGAAGGTGGCGAGCGTGTCGGTCATGCTATTGATGGTGTCGGCGAGCTCGGCGACTTCGCCTTTCGCTTCCACCATCAGCTTCTGGTTGAGGTCGCCTTTGGCGACTGCGGTCACGACCTTGGCAATGCCTCGCACCTGGTTGGTGAGGTTGCCCGCCATGGAATTCACGGAGTCGGTGAGGTCCTTCCACGTGCCGGCGACGCCTTTCACTTCGGCTTGGCCACCGAGCGATCCTTCCGTGCCCACTTCGCGGGCCACGCGGGTCACTTCCGAGGCGAAGGAGTTGAGCTGGTCCACCATGGTATTCACGGTGTTCTTCAGCTCGAGGATCTCGCCTTTGACATCGACCGTGATCTTGCGGGAAAGGTCGCCATTCGCCACCGCGGTGGTGACCGCGGCGATGTTACGCACCTGGGTCGTGAGGTTGGATGCCATGAAGTTCACCGAGTCGGTGAGGTCCTTCCACGTGCCCGAGACGCCTTCGACGCGTGCCTGGCCACCGAGCGATCCTTCCGAGCCCACCTCGCGGGCCACGCGGGTCACTTCCGAAGCGAAGGAGCGGAGCTGGTCCACCATGACGTTGATGGTGTCCTTCAGTTCGAGAATTTCTCCGCGGACATCAACGGTGATCTTCTTCGATAGATTGCCGGCGGCGACCGCCTTGGTCACGTCGGCGATGTTGCGGACCTGGTCGGTGAGGTTGCCGGCCATGAGGTTCACCGAGTCGGTGAGGTCCTTCCACGTGCCGGCCACGCCGGAGACCTTTGCCTGGCCGCCGAGCTTGCCTTCGGAGCCCACTTCACGGGCCACGCGAGTCACTTCCGCCGCGAACGATCCGAGCTGGTCCACCATCGTGTTAATGGTGTTCTTCAGTTCCAGGATTTCACCCTTCACATCCACGGTGATCTTCTTGGAAAGGTCACCTCGTGCCACGGCGGTGGTGACGTCGGCGATGTTTCGGACCTGATTGGTCAGGTTGCCCGCCATGGAGTTCACCGAATCGGTGAGGTCCTTCCAAGTGCCGGCGACGCCTTTCACATCCGCCTGACCGCCGAGCTTTCCTTCCGTGCCCACTTCGCGGGCCACGCGGGTCACTTCCGAGGCGAAAGAGTTGAGCTGGTCCACCATGGTGTTGACCGTGTCCTTCAGCTGGAGAATTTCTCCACGCACCGCCACGGTAACCTTTCGGGAGAGGTCGCCATTCGCCACCGCGGTGGTCACGTCGGCGATGTTACGGACCTGGTCGGTGAGGTTGCCGGCCATTGAGTTCACCGAGTCGGTGAGGTCTTTCCACGTGCCTGCGACGCCCTTCACGTCTGCCTGGCCGCCGAGCTTTCCTTCGGTGCCCACTTCGCGGGCCACGCGGGTCACTTCCGAGGCAAATGAACCGAGCTGGTCCACCATGGTGTTGATGGTGTTCTTCAGCTCCAGGATCTCGCCTTTCACATCCACCGTGATCTTCTTGCCGAGGTCTCCATTGGCCACAGCGGTGGTCACCTCGGCGATATTGCGCACCTGATTGGTCAGGTTGCCGGCCATCGAGTTCACAGAATCGGTGAGGTCCTTCCAGGTGCCGGCCACGCCGCGCACCTCGGCCTGGCCGCCGAGCTTTCCTTCGGTGCCCACCTCGCGGGCCACGCGGGTGACCTGATCGGCGAAGGAGCTGAGCTGGTCCACCATCGTATTGATGGTGTTTTTCATCTCAAGGATCTCGCCCTTCACATCCACCGTGATCTTGCGGGAAAGGTCACCGTTCGCGATGGCAGTCGTCACGTCGGCGATGTTGCGGACCTGGTCGGTGAGGTTGCCGGCCATCATGTTCACGTTGTCGGTGAGGTCCTTCCACGTGCCGGCGACGCCGGTCACCTCGGCCTGGCCGCCGAGCTTTCCTTCGGTGCCCACCTCGCGGGCCACGCGAGTCACTTCCGAGGCGAAGGACCGGAGCTGGCCGACCATGGTGTTGATGGTGTCTTTCAGCTCCAGGATTTCGCCCTTCACATCCACCGTGATGGTTTTGGAAAGGTCGCCGTTCGCTACCGCGGTGGTGACCTCGGCGATGTTACGCACCTGGGCGGTGAGGTTGCCGGCCATCGAGTTCACGGAATCGGTGAGGTCCTTCCAGGTCCCGGCGACGCCGGACACGTTTGCCTGGCCGCCGAGCTTTCCTTCCGAGCCCACTTCGCGGGCCACGCGGGTCACTTCCGAGGCAAAGGAACTGAGCTGGTCCACCATCGTATTGATCGTGTTTTTCAGCTCGAGGATCTCGCCTTTGACATCGACGGTGATTTTTTTGGAGAGGTCGCCATTCGCCACGGCAGTGGTAACCGCAGCGATGTTGCGAACCTGGGTGGTGAGGTTCGACGCCATGAAGTTCACGGAGTCGGTGAGGTCCTTCCACGTGCCCGAGACGCCTTCCACTCGCGCCTGACCACCGAGCGATCCTTCCGAGCCCACCTCGCGGGCCACGCGGGTCACTTCCGAGGCGAAGGAGCGGAGCTGGCCCACCATGGTGTTGACCGTGTCCTTCAGTTCCAAGAACTCGCCTTTGACATCGACGGTGATCTTCTTGGTGAGGTCGCCATTCGCCACCGCGGTGGTGACGGTGGCGATGTTTCGGACCTGAGCGGTGAGGTTACCGGCCATCAGGTTCACGTTGTCGGTAAGATCCTTCCACGTGCCGGCGACGCCCTTCACCTTCGCTTGGCCGCCGAGCTTTCCTTCGGTGCCCACTTCGCGGGCGACGCGGGTCACTTCCGAGGCGAAACCACCGAGCTGCTCCACCATCGTGTTCACCGTGCGAGCGGTGCGCAGGAATTCCCCCTTCAGTTGGCGGCCCTCGATGTCCGTGGACATCGTTTGCGAAAGATCGCCCTTCGCCACGGCGCCGATCACGCGCGCCATGTCGCTCGTCGGCTGAACAAGATTTTCCACCAGGCTATTCACCGAGCCGATCGCCTCGCTCCAGGAGCCCTGCATGTCGCCGAGGATCGCGCGTTGGCCGATGCGCCCTTCAACACCGACGACGTCCCGGATCCTCGCAAGCTCTCCGGCAAGCTCTTGGTTCCGACGAATGACATCATTGAACGAGTCCGCCACCTTGCCTGCGATGCCGATCCAGTCGTCGGGCAGCCGGGCGGAGAAATCGCCACGCTTGAAGGCATTGAGCGCAAATAGAAGTTCCTTGAGTTGGTGGGGGCTGTCCTCGCCATTCACGGTTGCCGTGGCGGCATCGGCGACGGGATATTCGGCAGTGTGGGTGGACGATGGGGAGGAGCGGGGCTTTTTCATGGGCATGGGCGCAGAAATCGAAGGGAAAGGCGAAGCGAACCGAAGCTCTTCGCAGGAGGCGTTCCCATCGCCCATGCCTCCGGCCTTGCTTGATTGCCAAGCATTGCCTCCGCTCTAGCAGATGAGAAATCCTGAGCAAAATGTGCAAACCGCACTGGCGGTGCGCATTTCGCACGGTTCCGCGCTGCCTCTTTGCACGCAGTTTCTCTTGAAATGAACGGATCTTCGACGACATCAGCGGTTGGTGAGCCAGCCCTCCGATACCGATCCAGTTACCATACCGTGGGAGAAGATTGTCCGGCAGGCCGTGCATGACATGCGAACGCCCCTGTCGTCGATGCTCACCACGGTGGCGGTACTTCGCCAACTTCAGGGAAACGCGGCGGCCCCGCCACAGTGGGAGCGGATGATTGATTTGTTAGAGCGCCAGGTGCAGACGCTTTCAGCGCAATTGGTCCAGCTTCACGAGTCTCCTGAAAGCTACCTCAAGGTGGAGGAGAGCGCGTAGAAGGAGGAGAGGGGGAGAGGAAATTGCAGGAGTCCCCTGCGGGCCTGTGCAAGTTGCGCGGGTTGAGGGAGCAGGGTATGAGCGCCTCATTCGAGAGGTTCTTGTAACTCTCTTAGAAAGAGGCGGGGGAATGGTGTGCGTGAGACGGGGCACCGCGCCTGCTCCTGGAGAGCCACCATGAGAATCATGCTCTATATCCTCGGCTCCCTGATTCTGTTGGGAGCGCTCTGTTACGCCGCCACCCTGATCGGAATTCCTTCCGTGTGGGTCGGTGTGATGGGAGCGGTTATCCTCGCTCTTGGCATCATGGGTGCCGCCCGCACGGGCGTATCCCGTTCCGGCGGCGGAGGAACAGTCATCAACAAAGTCGATTGAACGCCAACCCTGAAACCACCATGAAAACCATACTCAAACTCGCCTGCCTGTCTCTTGCAGCTCTCGCCTTCGGCAACTGCACCTATGTGCAACCGACCAGTGGCGAAAGCTCGTCGTCGACGACTACGACCACCGAACGCGATGGTTGGGGAAACACCGTGACAACGGAGGAGTCCACCACCTATCGCTGAGCTTATCGGCGTGAACCGGCGTTCCGCAGTTTGCTGCGGTGCGCCGTTTTTTTGGGGCTCGCTACCCGACGTGAGGGACACAGGCCTGAATGCGGGTGCCGTGGTTCGGACTGGCGTCGATGACCAAGGTGCCACCGACGATGTCCAGGCGCTCCTGCATGCCCAACAATCCCAACCTCCGTTTGACAGTGGCTGGGTCGAATCCAACGCCGTTGTCCCGGATCGAGACGCAGACCGACCTTCCGACTTCCAATTCCACGGAGACGTGAGTCGCGTGGGCGTGCCTCGCGACATTTGTGAGAGCCTCCTGAGTGACCCGGTAGAGAGCGATGACTTGTTCAGGATGCATGTCCCGTGTCTCCCGATCCGTGGCATGGAAGTCGACGGGGGTGCTGGTTTTTTCGCTCCACTGGTGGACATAGTTCTCAAGGGCGACTTCGAGACCCAGTTCGTCCAGTTCGGCCGGGCGAAGTTCCCACGATTGGCGGTGAGTGGCCCTGATTAATCCATCCACGACCTTTCGGAACTCTTCGAGGTCGTTGCTGGCTTCCTTGTTGCCGGCTTGCAAGAGCTTCCGCTGGAAGCCCTCCACATGCATCAGGACGGCCACCATGTGCTGTCCCAGATTGTCATGAAGCTCGCGGGCGACCCGAGTACGTTCCGCCTCTTGCAAATGGACGATGCGTTGGAGGAGCTCGCGTCGCTCACGTTCAATTTTCTTTCGCTCGTCGACTTCGTCTTGGACCCGCTTCAGCGCCGAGGCCAATTCCAGCGTCCGTTCCTTGACCCTCGACTCGAGGGCATCGCGGGCATGGCGGAGTTCCTCTTCTGTATGAACGCGGTGGGTGACATCATTGAAGAGCACTGCGACGTGATGCAGTTCCGGCTCATCCACCCGGGATGCATACACGTCGTACCAGCGCTGCAGTTGCTGCGCCCGTGCCACAAAGCGCTCGGGTTCTCCGGTCTTTACGATACGGCCGTAAGTTTCAAACCAATGGGGTTCGTGATCTGTGGTGATCTCCCGCATGGTTCGTCCCACGGCATCATTAATGCCGGTGAGTCGAACGAACGAAGGGTTTACCTGAAGGAACCGATAGTCGATAGGATGGCCGGCTTCGTTGAAGATCACTTCGATCGTGCAGAAGCCTTCGTCGATGGAATCGAACAAGGTCCGGTAGCGCCGCTCTGAAGTTTGTAGTGCTTCTTCGGACGACCGGCGCTCGATGAGATCAGCCGCTTGTCTTGCCAGCAGATCAAGGAACCGAAGTTCACGGTCGGCGGGCCGGTGATGCTTGGTCCAATGGGTGGTGATCATGCCGATCAAGTTGCCGGCCCGGCTGACAAGCGGCGTTGATTGTGCCGACCTGAAGCCCGCTTCAAGGAGCAGCTTGAGTGCGGGATTGGGTTCGCCGGGTCCATCGAAGTCGACGAACGCACGCTTGTTCGAGGTCAGGGCGAGGCCACAGGAGGTTGGCGAATTGGCATCCACTCGCCGGAAACGGATCACGAGGGCTTCATCGAAGCCTTTGGCGGAAAGCACGGAGAGGCCGCCACTCCTGGGGTCGAGAATCTGCACCACTCCGGCGGCTGCGCGGGTGAGCGTGATTGCAGCCGCCAGGATCTCCTGATAGATCGCGTCAATGTTGTCCTCATCCACGAGACGGGCACCCAGTTCCTGCAGCAGGCGGGTATCCTCGAGATCGGCCGCGATCGACCGTCGCGACGTGACGAGGGCCGATGGGGTCAGCTCAGGTGATTTCGGGGCGCTGGACATGGCTCGGAGCAGTGGAATGGTCCCCTCGGCCGCGCTGGAAGGCGAGGTCGCGGCTTTTCCCACGACAAGGAGATCGCGCCTTCCCGGCCCCGAATCAAGAATCAATCGGGCTGAAGCATGATGAAGGAACTGTCAGGCGACCTTTGGGTCATGCGCTACCCGCTGAAGATTCTCGGCACTTCACACGGACGCACGGTGACCGTGATCCGCCTCTCTTCCGGCAAGCTGGTGATCCACTCGATGGCGCCATTTTCCCCTGACGATCTGGATGCGATCCGCCGGGTGGGTGAGCCGGGATGGCTGGTGGAGGCGATGCTCCTTCACGATACGTTTGCAAAAAGCGGACGGGAGCTCTTTCCCCAGCTGCCTTTTTTGGGTCCGCCGGGTTTTGACAAGGTGGTGGGTTTCCATACCTCGTCCCTTCTGCCGACTCCGCCGGAGTGGGACCAAGAGCTGAAGGTGATCCGGCTCAAAGGCGCGCCGAAGCTGGAGGAACACGCCTTCCTCCACGTGCCTTCCCGCACGCTCATTGTGGCGGACCTTGTCTTCAATTTTCCGCCGGACGAGGGGCCATGGAACCACCTCTTCCACCGGCATGTCGCGGGCTTAAAGCGATATCCCGGCATGAGCCGCATCTTCCGCTGGTGCATCGCGCACCAAGCGGCATTCCGGGAATCCGTCGCCGAACTGATGAGCTGGGACTTCGATCGCATCATTCCGGGGCATGGATGTGTGATCGAAACGGAGGGCAAGGCCAAGCTCGCGCGCGCGCTTGGCGATGCCGGGCTCGTGTGAAGTTCCAGGATCAGGTGCAGCCGCGCATCAGGAAGAGGATGAGCAGGATCGGGATCGGAATGCCGACCAACCAGAGGAAGATCCAGCCGAGCTTGCCCGGGGCTGTGTTCAGCCGCGCTTTGGGTCGATGGGTTTTCATACCCGTTCTTCCTCGCACTCCCCGTGCCGGATTCATGGAGTCGGAGCGCTGATCTAACAATTCGAATGCGCCTCTTGCAAAAGGGATGAAGCAGCCGAGACTGTTAGCCATTGGGCGGGATTTCCCCTCCTCGAAACAACGAGCGTTCCCATGGCCGATTCGCCGGGGAACGCTTCTTCTTTTTCCAGTGTCCTTTAAAGCCGTTGCAACGCGCAAACGTGAGAGGGCAAACGGCAGAGGCGCTCAATCAGGTTTGTGCGGACGGCCCTTTTGCCCGGCCTTGGCATCCGGCGAGCCTACGGTCTGATCGCTGCCCGGCGGTGGAATGGCGACGTCCTTTTCGGCGGGAAATGCGTCGGTCGCCGGGTCGGGAAGCGGCTGCCGGTTGGCGGCCTTCTTTTTCCCTGCGGTAAATCGTGGTTTTTCTGCCATCTTTCACAGTCGCCGCGTTCGGATGGCAACGCAACGAAATGAAGCCGGGCGGCGGCACGAGGTCTGCAAAAGCAAAGCCATGTCTACCATCGAAGACCTTGATGCCTCGCGCGCGGTTGCAAAGATGCGCGAGATCATCCTTGCGGCTCCCACCTGCTTCTTTGCATCGGGGCTCGGGCAGGTGCCATTTCACCTGTGCCCGATGTATGCCCAAGACGTGGATCGGGAAGGTTGCATCTGGTTCTTCAGCGGGGCTGACAGCGTTCACAATGAGCTTCTCGAAAAGGATGCACGGGTAGAGCTGATGTTTTCCAATGACAGCAAGCACGAGTATCTGGCGGTCTACGGTCGCGCGGAGATCAGCCGTGACATCGACAAGGTCGACGATCTGTGGGGGGCGATGGTCAAGGCGTGGTTTCCCGGCGGGAAGGATGATCCCAACCTCACCTTGATCCGGGTGGCGCCGGAGAAGGTTCACTATTGGGACACTCGTGAGAACAAGCTGGTGGCACTCGGCAAGATCCTACTCAGCGCGGTGACGGGGCGTGCCCTGGAGGCCGGGGTGGAAGGCGACCTGCGTCCGTGAGCTTTTCCCGCAGGCCGTCGATGTTAGTATCAGGGATGATGTCGACAAGGAGTGAGGCGCAGGTGGAGGCCCGGTGGCCGGATGTGATGCCCCGGCCTGAGCTCAGGATCACGGTGGGATACCTATTGGCTGCCGGATTGTGGGTAGTGCTGTCGGATCAGGTGGTCCGCGTGGTCCTGCCGAATTCCTCTGCTTCCGTGCAGACGCTGAAGGGGCTGAATTTCGTCCTGACCACATCGCTGCTGCTGTTCTTTGTGCTGCGCCGCGCGTATCGCGGATGGCGGAGCGCGGAACGTCTCAACCGGGAACTCATCATGGAGATGAGCGATGGCTTCCGTCTGCTCTCCGCTCGTTCAGAGCGGTTGCGCGAGGAGGAGCGAACGCGGCTTTCCCGCGAGTTGCATGACCAGTTCGGCCAGGCGCTCACCAGTTTGACCATGGAACTTCGCTGGGTGGAGGGGCGCTTGGAGCGAATGGAGGATCAAAATGTGAATCCACTGATCGACCGTCTGGTCGAGGCTGAGGAACAGGTGGCGCAATTGCTCACGGGAGTGCAGTCGATCGCCGCGGACTTGCGGCCCGATGCTCTCGACCGGCTGGGTCTCCAGGAGGCGCTGATGCAGGAAGCGGGTCGCTTTCAGGAGCGGACCGGGATCGAAGTGACGGTGAATGCCGGGGAATTGCCTGGCGACATCCCGCCGGCGGTCGCCACCGCGGCGTACCGGATTTTCCAGGAAGCCATGACGAATGTGGTCCGCCACGCCGGTGCCGCGCACGTGGCCGTGCGGTGCACGGCTGACGGCTCTGCGCTCAGGCTGACGGTGGCTGACGATGGAAAGGGGATGCCGGCCGAAGCGGAGCGGGGGAGGCAGGCGATCGGCCTGCTCGGCATGCGTGAACGGACGGAATTGTGCGGCGGCAGTTTTCGTGTTTGTTCTTCTGAAGGAGAAGGCACCGAAGTTTCCGCCATGATGCCATGGAAACAGGCATGAACATCCTGATCACCGACGACCATGAACTGGTTCGTCGCGGCCTGCGCGGGCTCTTGCTCGACGAGTTTCCGACGGCGCGGATCGTCGAAGCGGGATCGGCCCGTGAGGCGCTTGAGATCGCCGAGCGAATGGACTGCCATCTTGCCCTGGTCGACATCAACCTCCCGGGACGGGACGGTCTCGAACTTTTGCGCGACCTGAAGCGCCTGTATCCCTCGCTGCCGGTGCTGATGGTGAGCGCGCACACCGAGGAGGAGTTCGCGATCCGCGCGCTGAAGCTGGGCGCGGCCGGCTATGTTTCGAAACAGAGTGCCGCCGATGTTCTGGTAGCGGCGGTAAGGAAAGTGCTGGCCGGTGGCCGGCACATCAGTTCGGTGGTGGCCGAGCGACTGGCACGGGCTGCGGCGGAGGGCTGGGCGGGGGAACCTCATGAGACGCTATCTCATCGGGAACTTCAGGTTCTGAAGAAGATCGCGGACGGGCGTTCGATCAAGGAGATCGCCTCCGAATTGGCCCTGAGCGAGAAAACCATTGCCACCTATCGCAGCCGGATTTCGGAGAAGCTCCAGCTTTCGAGCAACGTCGAGATCACCCGTTACGCGCTGCTGCATCATTTGGCCGGTTAGGTTCTTGTCGGTAAAATTACCGACAAACGAATCAGCAAGACCACCACTGTTGGGTACGCAGTCTCTCGGCATGGTTCGACATGCCTTTTATCAGAACCCAAATTCTCACTTGGCTTGGACGTTTACCTTTCCTTGCCATCGCAGCATCTCCGTTCGTGGCATCGGCCGCGGTGATCCCTTCCAACGGAGTTTCCCTGGAGTGGAACGCCAATCCCGAGTCCGATGTGGTCGGCTACAAGGTCTACTTCGGCACCACGAGCCAGAACTACACCGCGGTGATTGATGTGGTGGGTGCCACGAAAACCCAACTGCCTGCGGTCAGCCTCGGTTCGACCTACTACCTTGCAGTGAGCGCCTACAACGCGAAGGGCGATGAGAGCCCTCGCTCGGCGGAACTGAAGGTCACGGCGGACGTGCCGGCACCCGCTGCGAACACTTCCATGAGTTTCAGTGCGCCCGGCCAAGCGCAATTGCAGTGGCGCTACCCGAAGGCGAATGTCCCGGTCGCAGACAAGTTCACCATTTACGCTAGCGAAGATCTCAAGACGTGGTCCTCAGCGGGCACCGTGGCGGCTTCAGCTTCGTCGAGTTCCGATGCGAACTGGACCTACTTCAAGTTCCCCTACTCGGCAGACAAGAAACGAATGTTTTTCAGGGTGGGTGCCTCGAACGCCTTCGGGGAATACCAGTAACGGCTAGCAAGGTAGTGTGTGCCCCCGGAGATCGCGGCAACCCGATCTCCGGGGGATACCTGCGGCAGCAGTCAAACGGCGGCCTTGTTCACGCCAGCGGCAAAGAGCCCGCCGGTAGCGATCTTGGTGAGCTTCTTGTCGGCCGCGCCTTCTTCCTCGATCGATTGGTCGAGCAAGTCCACGTCCTCACTGAAGCCGAGCACCTCGGCGAAGGCCTTCGCAGCGCCGTAGCCGGCGATTTCATAGTGTTCCACGCGGTTGCCGCAGGCGATGATGGCGGCATCCCGCACCTCGCCGGGATCCACCGAGAGGGCGTGGCTGGAGGCTTCCTTGACGAGGCCGCGCATCGCTTCGCAGGTGGTTCCCTCGGGAGCGATGTCATGGCGGCTGCAGATGCTGGCGAGCCGCTCGCGTTGTTTGCGGGTTTCGGCGAGGTGGCCGGTGAGAGCCTTCTTCAGGTCGTCGTTGCTGGCAGCATTGCAGAGCCCGGGCAGGGCGTCGATCAGTTGGGTCTCCGCGCTGTAGAGGTCGCGGATTTGATCATAGTACAGGTCTTCAAGATTGCTGATCATGGTCGTGTCTGGTTCGGGTTGAGGGCGGCTCCTGCCGTCCGTGCCAGCGGTCTCGCAACCCGCGTGCCGCATGGCGGCGATTGGGGAATACGCCATGGTGGCCAGATTGCCTTTCCCCGGTGGTTGCAGCGTGCGTTTCGGGCTCGCGAAATGCACAGCCCAAGCTGATGGCTTAGGCTGTTAGAATCAGCCGGCGATCGTTTCCAAATCGAGGCGACTTTCTTCGGGCGTCCTGCAGCATGGAAAGCTGTCGGACATCCGGGACAAAAGCAGATCGATCCGCTCGGCGTGAAGGGGATGTCCCAGGCGGTGCGCCAGTTCGCGGGCGATGCGGTATCCATTGATGAGGTGGTGATGCACGCGCGCGCACATTCCCAAGGCAAGGACCCGCCGCTCGGTATTTCCGCGGGCGTGGCGCACTTCCGCCAACTCTCCGTCCCCAAGAGTGGACGCAGCCGTGGCCGGTGGGACAGAAGTCAGCAGCAACCGCAGGCAATCCTCACGGTGCCGCGAGTCGCTTTCAATTCCTCCCAAGTAGCTCTGCAGCGATGGAAGGAAGAGCTGGAGCTCGTTCAGCAAGGACAGAAACTGGGTCTCGGTGGCTTGAAGCGCGGCGAGTTGCAGCCCGTAGTGGGGATGTAGGGGGTGTTTCATTACCAAAGGGTCGAGCCCCTCTCTTGCAAGCTTCATGCCGCTTGCACGGAACGCAAGAGCCCTTGTGTTTCCTTAAATAGCGGCTCACTGCCCGGCCGCCTGTCGGTGTCCACATCCCTCAATTGCACGATGCGGATTGCAGCGGGCAATGCGGTCCGCGCCGTAGGTAAAGAAGGTGGCGCACGCCCTGCAAGTCGTGCAGAATGGGAATATCCGAAACGGATTTGACCGGCTCGGAGGTTCCCCATAAACCCTTCCCAGAATGCATAGGATTTTCGTCGTCGATGATCACCCCATGTTGCGGGGAGGATTGCGGCACTCGATCGGTGCGGAAGCCGAGTGGACGGTGTGTGGAGAAGCAGCCAATGCGGCGGATGCCCTCGCCTCGATCCCGCATGTTCAGCCCGATTTGGTGATCATGGACATCACGCTGCCCGACAAGAGCGGCTTGGAGCTGATCAAGGATCTGCAGGCGCTTTGTCCGCAGATCCCGGTGCTGGTGTTTTCAATGCACGACGAAATGCTCTACGCCGAGCGCGTGATCCGGGCGGGCGGCCGGGGATACCTGATGAAGGGATCGTCCACGGATCAATTTCTCAAGGCGATGACGGAAGTGCTGCGTGGCTCGCTGTTTCTCAGCGAGCGCGTTGCCGGACAGATCCTCAATCGTCTTGGCCGTGGGAATTCCCGCTCGGGCCTTTCCAGTCTCACGGATCGCGAATTGGAAGTCTTCGAGCTGATTGGCCGGGGCGTGCCCATTCCCCAGATTGGAGAAACCCTTCATATCAGCCCAAGAACGGTGGATGCCCATAGAACGAACATTCGCTTGAAGCTGGGCCTTCCCGACGCGGCAGCGGTGATGCGTGAAGCGGTTGTTTGGGTGGAGATGGGGGGAGCGGCGAAACGGGTGGTGTCCTAGGAATTTTTGGCGACGCGATATGCAAGGGTGTTGCGGTCTTTTGCACCCGAGCATGAGGGGGCGATGCGGCGGCTGGGGAGTAAAACGTCCGTAGTTCAAGGTGTTAGGCAACGGGCCTCCCCGCGGCACGTGACACGCTGGGAAGCGGGTCCATGAATGCGGACCAGAAGTTGGATAAGGAGAAGCAGGAGGAAGATGGACTAAGAGCAGATCCCGAGGGCAAGGACTTCGGAACGACCTTTGGCGCGGCACACGGTGCGATTGCCGGAGGGGTGATCGGTTCACTGGTGGGACCCGGTGGAACAGTCGTTGGAGCCATGATCGGCGCCGGAGCGGGAGCAGCCATCGGCCACGTGGTGGGAGCTGGAGCGAACAATGACGAGAGCTATTGGAGGAAGAATCTGGAGCACCAGCCTTTCTACGACCGCACCTACAACTACGAGGACTTTGCAACCGCATTGCGGCTCGGAGCAGAGGGTTGGCGCGCTTCAGAGGGGAGGAGCTTTGAGGAAAGCGAGGACCACTTGCGCGAGCGGTGGGAGCAGACGAGGGGTATCTCTCGTCTGAAATGGGAGCAGGCCAAGCTGGCGGCTCGCGCCGCTTGGGAGCAGACCGGACGTGAACAAACTTCCAACGATTGATCCACCCGGAGTTTTACCGCTTCCCCGCCCATGAAGACACTTTCTCGAATCGCATTTCTCGGTGGTTACGTTCCCCGCAAGTGCGGCATCGCCACTTTCACCCACGATCTTTTCAGTGCAGTCAATGCCGGCTCCCCTGGATCCGAGGCATGGGTGGCTGCCGTGACCGATCAAGCCGATGGCTACAACTATCCGCCGGAGGTTCGTCTGAAGTTGGATGAGGGAGACCCTGATTCCTACCGACGCGTCGCCCGTCATCTGAATTTCAGCCGTCCAGACGTGCTCTGCGTCCAGCATGAGTTCGGCATCTATGGCGGTCCCGCGGGCAGCCATTTGCTGGCCTTGTTGAAGGAGGTCAACGCACCGGTGGTAACCACGCTTCACACGATTCTGGCAAAGCCGGACATCGACCAGCGCCGGGTCATGGACGAACTCATACGCCGCAGCTCTCGACTGGTGGTGATGGCCGGCCGTGGGGCTAAGATCCTCCAAGAGGTCTACGGAGTGGATTCGCAAAAGATCGATGTCATTCCGCACGGCATCCCGGATGTGCCCTTCGGAGGCGGCAAAGAGGCGAAGAAGGAGCTGGGCTACGAGGGGAATCGCCTGCTGCTTACCTTCGGTCTGCTCGGTCCTGGGAAGGGAATCGAACACGCGATTCGCGCCATGCCCGCCATCGTCGAGCAGGAACCCAATGCCGTCTATGTGATCCTCGGCGCGACCCATCCTCATCTGGTGGCGCGGGAAGGTGAGCGATACCGGCTCGGTCTGGAGGCCTTGGCAGAGGAATGCGGAGTCTCCGACCACGTAATCTTTGATAATCGCTTCGTCTCTCCGGAAGACCTCGATCGATTCATGGCCGCGGCGGACATTTACCTCACTCCGTATCCGAATGAGGCTCAGATCACCTCGGGCACGCTGGCGCGGGCGTTTGGTGCCGGCAAGGCAGTGGTATCCACGCCTTACTGGCATGCCCAGGAATTGTTGGCCGACGGAGCAGGAGTGCTAGTGCCGGCGGGTGATGCGGACGCGATTTCCCGCGAAGTCTGCCAACTCATGGGAGACCCGGAACGGATGGAAGCCATGTGTCGCAAGGCTCATCAAGACGGAAGGGCGATGATCTGGCCCGCGGTGGCCGAGCGCTATCTAGAGTCATTCGCGAAAGCGGAGTCAAAGGTCGCTCCCGCGGTGGGATATTCCTCTCGCATGCCCTTGCCGCCGGTGGTGCGGCTCGAGCATGTGGAGCGGATGAGCGACGGGACCGGCATCTTCCAACACGCGACCTACAATGTGCCGAATTTTCACGAGGGTTATTGTACGGACGACAATGCCCGGTCCTTCCTGCTTTGCCTGCAACTCGACAGCCATGGCGTTCCCGCACCGGAGAACGTGGAGCGGTTGGCGACGACTTACCTCGCCTTCCTTGCCGCTGCCTTCAATCCGGCCAATGGCCGATTCCGGAACTTCATGACCCATGGAAGGGCATGGTTGGAAGAGACCGGCAGCGAGGATAGCCATGGTCGCGCCCTGTGGGCACTCGGTACCGGATGTAGTCGCACACGGAATGACGGGCATCGCATGCTATGCATGCACGTTTTCCAACAGGCGATCGGTGCGGTGGAGGGCTTCACCTCGCCGCGTGCCTGGTCCTTCGCGATGCTCGGCATCCACGAGTATCTGAAGGCGTTTCCGGGCGACCTGGGGCTGCATCGTTTGCTCCAGTCGTTAGGGCAGCGGCTGATGGTGCTGTGGAAGAGAAGTTCCCGCCGCGACTGGCGTTGGTTCGAGGACATCCTCTCCTACGACAATGCCCGCATCGCGCAGGCTCTCATCGCGAGCGGCAGCCGCATGCCGGGGAGCGAAAGCCTGAAGGTGGGGCTGGAATCGCTGGCGTGGCTGGCGGAGATCCAGACTGCGAGTGCGGGGCATTTCCGCCCGATCGGAAGCGATGGCTTCTATCCGCGGAAAGGCGAACGGGCCGAATATGACCAGCAGCCCGTAGAGGCGCAGGCGATGGTGTCCGCCTGCCTCGAAGCCTGGCGGGTAACGTCCCGTCCGATGTGGCTCAAGGAAGCAAGACGCGCTTTCGATTGGTTTCTCGGAGGCAATGATCTCGGACTGCCTTTGTTTGATGCCGCCACCGGCGGTTGTTGCGATGGACTCCAGCCCACCCGCCTGAATGCGAACCAAGGGGCCGAGTCCTCACTGGCCTTTTCGCTTTCCCTGGCGGAAATGCTGGCGGCTGAAGCCAGCTCGGCGGAGACTGTGAAACAAATCGCATGAAGAAAGTGAAGTGCCAGCGTCATGAAGCGACCCTTTTGCCAGAGAGCAACCGGGTGATCGTACGGCCTTTCATTCCGTCGGACGGACAAAAGGTGACGACCATCATTGCCCGGGCGCTAGCCCTTACCGAGGAGGAGGTGGAACAGGAGCTGGCGGGCGTGAAGGAGGAGTTCCAAGGGCGTCACTTCGACATCGACTCGGTGCTGCAAGCCCATTTCGAGAAGGTCTCGCCAAAGCTCTTTACCCAGCGGCCGCTATCGCGTTCGAGGCAGTTGTTGATCGGGGCACTGTTCTCCGGGGAGTATGCCTTGGAGTCGGCGGCGCTCTTCAATCCCTCGATTGTTCCTCATCCCGACCAGGAGGGTGTTCCCGAGGGAGCGCTGCGCTTCATCATGAGCCTGCGGGCCACGGGTGAAGGGCACATTTCCTCGATTGAATTCCGTAGCGGCCTGATCCTGGCGGATGGAGGCATTCATCTGGACCCGGTGTCGCGATTCGTAACGGTGCCGGAGGTGCTGACAAATCCAACCTATCGGAAGGAGAGCTTTGTCATGAAGCTCCACGAGATGGGCTTCGACAACGAGTGGACGCCGGGAGTGATGGAGGAATTGGGAGAAGAGTTCAGCCGCGAGGACTTGAGGAAGAGCGTCCGCCTCATGAGGTCGCGTAACCGGAACGGGTCCCGCGATCTTTCCCGCACGCTGGAATGCATCCAGTGGCTTGCGGATTCGAACTACGAGCTGCGCTTCTCAGAGAAGCTGGCGGTGAGCGAGCGCATCATCTTCCCGGTCTCGGCGAATGAAAGCAACGGCATTGAGGATGCACGGTTCGTCCGCTTCACCTGCGATGACGGTTCCTTCATCTATTACGCGACCTATACCGCCTACAATGGCCGGGCGATCCTGCCGCAGCTCATCGAGACGAAGGACTTCCTTCACTTCCGCATTCTAACATTGAACGGGTCGGCGGTTCAGAACAAGGGAATGGCGCTCTTTCCCAGACGCATCGATGGCCAGTACGCCATGCTGTCGCGACAGGACGACGAGAACCTGCTGATCATGTTCTCGCCGGATCCTCACTTTTGGAACGATCCGCAGGTATTGCTCCGCCCTGCCGAAATGTGGGAGGGCGTGAAGATCGGAAACTGTGGCTCACCGATCGAGACCGAGGAAGGCTGGCTGGTCATCACCCACGGCGTGGGACCGATGCGGAAATACTGCATCGGTGCGGCTTTGTTAGATTTGAACGATCCGACGAAGGTTCTCGGCCGTCTCAAGCGGCCGCTTCTTTCGCCGGAAGGAAACGAACGCGAGGGCTATGTGCCGAACGTGGTCTATAGCTGCGGAGCGCTCATCCATGGCCGGCGCCTGGTGCTGCCCTACGCGATGAGTGACAAGGCGTCGGCGATCGCGACGGTGGATCTCGATGAACTTCTGGCAGCTCTGAAAGAGTGAACGTAGGCTGACTGCAAGACGATGGTCCAGCCACGGTGAGGCAATCGGCGCTTGTATGGTTCTCTCCGGCCGGGTCTTGTTCGTCGGCCATGGATCATTGGCAGGAAGAACGGCAGCGTCTGGAGAAGGAGCTCGGCGAGCGCATCACCCTCGATGCACTCACGGGGCCGAATGGTCTCGATCGCGGGCCGAGGCGGGACGACGCGGGTGGGGAAGCGGGCTGGTTGATCGCGCAGCGGAAGAAAGGCCACCGGCACTCCGCGGACGACGTTCTGACCGCTTGGTATGCGCTGCAGGTTTCTCCAAAGGTGACCGAACATCTGGATCTGGGCACCGGCATCGGGACGGTCGGGCTGTTGACCCTGTGGGGCATGGGGCCTCAGGCGCGGCTGACCTGTGTGGAAGCACAGGAGATCAGCTACCGGCTGCTTCAGTCGAATCTGGATG
This sequence comes from Luteolibacter sp. Y139, assembly GCF_038066715.1. Classification (NCBI taxonomy): domain Bacteria; kingdom Pseudomonadati; phylum Verrucomicrobiota; class Verrucomicrobiia; order Verrucomicrobiales; family Verrucomicrobiaceae; genus Neoluteolibacter; species Neoluteolibacter soli. The sequence continues at coordinate 38,285 of NZ_JBBUKT010000007.1, forward strand.
CGAATGGCCTTCGCCATCGCGTGGAGTGTTCCCACGGTGACTTGAGGGATCTGGCCTTGGTAAGGAAGTTCCCGCTGATCACGGGGAGTCCGCCGTATTTCCCGACGAGTGCCGGGGTGGTGCCTCAGGACTCGCAGAAGGCGCATGCCCGCTTTGAGTTGCGTGGAGATGTCTCGGACTATGCCAAGGCGGCGGTGAAACATTTGGCGCCGGGCGGTTGGTTTGTGCTGTGCTTTCCTTCACCGCAGAAGCAGCGGGCCCTGGATGGAATCGCCGCTGCCGGGCTTGCCGTGGTGAGGCTGCGCGATGTGATTCCGCGGGAGACTTTGCCTGCGCTGTTCACGCTTTTCGCCTGCCGCCATCGGGATGAAGTCAATCAGCCGATGCTGGTAGAGGAGCCGCTGATCGTGCGCGAGGAAAGCGGTCGTCTCACGGCGGAGATGGCCGCGGTAAGGCGCGGGTTCGGTTTCTCCGATGGCATCGCCCATGGCGGGCACTGAACTCTTCTCAGGCGCTGTCTTCGTTCTTCGCGCCCTTCAGCAGGGCATAGATGGCCATCGCGTGCCCGTGCCCCATCTCGAAATCGTCCTTGAGCCACTTGACGATGTCGCCTGCCTTGATGCTGGCGGCGAGTTGGCCGGCGCGAGTGAATCCTTTGGCTTCCGCCAGTTTGCGGAAGTCGGCGGGTGATTTGCCGGTGTTGGTCTCGATGTTCCGGAGGTAGGCTTGGAAGGACATGGCAGTGGGTTGTTAGACTGAGGCAGGGCGCTTGAACATCCAGCAGGCGATCCTTGGATCACGAAGCGCCAGTCCGAGCCAGACCAGCACCCCGAAGCCGAAGGCGAAGATGATGGGGAATGTCCCGCTGTGCTGGAGCACGTGCGTTGCCACTGCTCCGCCCAGATAGCCGGTCAACAGAACCGCGCCGAGAATGGCGGTTCTGGGGATGACGTAGAGCGCCGTGCAGAGGAGTAGTAGCAGGCCGATGCCGACGGCCATGTCCGGGCTGATGCCCATCTTTTGGCAGGCCTCCATTACGGGCGCCAGCCGGATGACCTTGGTGATTCCGTCGAAGGCTAGGAACAGGACGACCATTGATTTAATCACAGCCGCGGTCTTCGGCATGGCCTTGCAGGACGGGGCGCAATGGCCGGAGGGTTGGAGGATTGTGTCTTGGTTCATGATCACAATCAACCTGTAGCGGATCAGGCCTGCTCCCTATTGTATAAAAGCGACAGCTGCTCCTGCTCACGCATGATCTTGGCCGGGCTCAGTCCGATGAAACGTTGCAGTGAGCGGGTGAGATGGGCTTGGTCGTAGTAGCCCGCTTCATGGACTACGTCGAGGATGGACGCGCCTTGCCGCAGGCGGAGGGTGGCCTGCCGCGCGCGCTCGATCTGGTGGATGGTTCCGCAAGTGAGGCCGGTGATCTGGACTACACGCCGCTGTTCGGTGCGGGTGGTGACGTCTTGAGGTTCTCCATGAATGGCGGCCTTTGCGACGCGGTCTTCCTGGATCACTCCGCGGCGCACCAAACGGTTCACGAATGTTTCCGCGTTCTCAAAAGTCGGAATTTCCCATACTGATCCATTCAGCCAGAATGACCGGCTCGTGGCGTTCGGAAGGATGATGTCGTTGCGGTCCCGGAATTCACTGCTGCGAAACTGGGGGATGAAGGTGCCGACCTTGAAGCGCAGGCCAAACCAATCGCCGTCCGGTGGTAGATCGGCCATGGAAGCCACGGTTTCCGGGCCGTGCACGACGATCATGGTCTTGCCCTCCACCTTGGCGAAGACGAGGTCCCAGTAGCAGGACGCGATGGAACGGAAAACCCCTGCCTGATCACTGCGGCTCCGCCACACTCTCTCGATGAAGGGAGAGTCGGAAGGACGATCCTCGAAGGTGATCAGCGCTGACAAAGAGGCACTCATTCCTTCGGCGGCCACGTCAATCCAGCAAGTTCCTTCGGCAATTGCTTCGGGTCCTCCGGATAGATCAGGGAGAGGTCCATGTCGGAAAGGGAGCCTTTGAGGAATTCCATCTCCTCCGGCGCGCCGATGATCAGCCACAATACTTCCTCGTCGGTGTCGTTGAAGACTTGCCGGAGCTGGTCGGGGCCGACGAGCACGCCGCCATGCTTCGGCACGGTCACGGTTTCCGCGCCGATGCGGATGCGGCCGGTGCCTTCGAGGACGAAGTAGAATTCCTCCGCGCGGATGTGCTTGTGGAGGGTGTTCGCGCTCTTCGGCGGCATCCTCCAGAGCCGTGCGCCCATGTTCTCGCTGCCGGTCCGTTCAAGGAAGTCGGCATTGGGAATCTTCATCAGGTTCGACGGCCGCCAGTGGAGGTCGCCGGGGGTGATGAGCTGGAAGCCGGAGAAGGTTTTCATGGCGGATGACCATGGGGTAATCCGTGCCGTCCCGTCCGGCAATCGCTTTGATCCATAGTCGCTTCGGACTTGGGAAATAAGCGGGTGTCGGAATTATAAAATATGCGGCAAAGTGGCGAGGAATCCACTTGCTGCATATTTACCAACGAGATATCACGGCTGGTCTTATGGGGATTATCTCTTGGGTTTTTCTCGGGCTCGTTGCAGGGGCGCTTGCCAAGTTCATTATGCCGGGCAAGGACCCCGGCGGTATCCTTGTAACGATCATCCTCGGGATCGTCGGTGCGATCCTCGGCGGCTTTCTCGCATCCTTCATGGGAATGGGGAAAGTCGAATCATTCGATCTCGGTGGCATCTTCATTGCCACCGTGGGAGCCATCCTGCTGCTCGTTGGGTATCGCATGTTCCGGAAGAAGCAGGCCTAGCCGGACTAAATCCGAACTGTCCATTCCCCCCATCGGAGCCCCCGGGCTCCTTGCCGAAATCATAGACAAGATTTCCGGCACTGCGCCCGAAGGCTCGTCACCGGCAGCCGTTGCAACTTTGCGACGGCTGCCCGGTCTACAACACACACATGTTTCAGATGCAGGTTCCCGCGTGACCCCGGGCATCGCGGGAGCCTCGTGTGATGGTTCGGTATCGGGCCGGCCAATTGCAAAAATGTTTCGGGGCGGGTCCCAAGCCGGGATTCAGGCTTTGGTGGTGGGCAAGCGCAGCCAATCGGCGAACCAGATGCGGCCGAGGCGGGCACCGGGTCCGGGAGTGAGGCTCTGGTCATCGATGGGCGTGCCAAAGTAGGGCTCGCTGCGGTCACCGATGACTTTCCGCGGGTCACCCTTTGCCTCGAAGAAGCGACGAACGATTTCATCCATCGGCGCAGCTTCCGGCCCGGCGATTTCTACGATGCCGCGAAGCGGGCCGGACACGGCGACGTCCGCGAGGGCTGCCGCCACATCGTCCGCAGCCATCGGCTGAAAGCGGGATGACGAAACCCGCACGGGCCCGCCGTCCGGCGAAAGGGCGGCGATGGCTCCGACGAACTCGAAGAACTGGGTGGCGCGCACGATGGTGAAGGGGACCGCTGACGCTTTGATCAGGCTTTCCTGGATGAGCTTGGCGCGGAAGTAGCCATTCGTGGCGGTGCGGTCGGTGCCGACCACTGACAGCGCGATGAAGTGCTTCACGCCTGCTTCACTGCATGCGGCCAGGATATTGCGGGTTGAAGTGTCGAAGAACTCACGCACCGCGTTTTCCTCGAAGGAGGGCGAATTGGTCACATCAACCACGACTTGCGAACCTTTGACTGTGTCCGCGAGGCCCTCGCCGGTGAGGGTGTTCACGCCGCGGGACGGTGAGGCGATGACGATCTCGTGGCCTTGTTCTTCGAGCAGTGGTGCGAGCTTGCGACCGATTAGGCCGCTGCCGCCGATGAGGGTGATTTTGAGAGGGGATCCGTTGATTGTGGAGGTGTTGGCATTCATAACGGCAGCAGCATTCCACCAGTGGTCGGTTTGCGGTAGCCACCGGCTTTGTATTACGGCTATGCATGGAGCGTATGAGCGCCTTCGACGATCTCTCCCTGCTGCGCGCGTTCGTGGCGATCGTGGAGGCCGGTAGTATTTCCGCCGGGGCGCGGCGACTGAAGATTCCGCAGCCGACGCTCAGCCGCTCCCTGCAGAGTCTTGAAGAGCGCGCCGGGGCAGTGTTGCTGCTGCGGGACACACACCGTATGAGCCTGACGCCCACCGGGCGGATTTTGTTAGAGGATGCGCAGCGGATTCTGGCGCTGGCCGATGGTGCCCAGCAGCGCATTCGCGAGGATCAGACGTCGTTGAGTGGCCACCTGCGGATTTTCGCGACCATCGACCTTGGCCAATCCATCGTGACGAGGCTCGTCAGCGAGTTCCTGATGAAGCATCCGGAGGTTACCGCTTCGCTGTCACTGACGAACCGGCCGCTCCAGATGATCCAAGAGGGCTGCGACGTCGGTGTGGTGCCGGGCAAGATCACGGATGAAAGCGTGATTGCGCGCCCCGCCGGGTCGATCGAGCTGGAACTCGTGGCGGCACCCTTGCTCGTGGCCAGCCGACCGGCTGTGAAAAAGCCATCGGATCTGGAAGCTTGGCCGTGGATCGGTCTCGCCGGTTCGCATTTCTGGAATGCATCGGAGATCCCTTTGTTTGGTCGGCGCGGAGCGGAGCATGTGCTGAGGCTTTCGCCGGTCTTGGTCTCCGAAGGCGTGACCAGCATGCGAGAGGCTGCGCGCACGGGGCTGGGCGTCACGGTCCAGCCACATTGGCTGATCCTCGAAGACCTCGCTGAAGGGCGCTTGGTTCGCATTCTGCCATCGTGGCGGCCAGCGAACTTGCCGGTCCACGTGGTGTATGCCGGTCATCGTCTGCTACCGACTCGCGCCCGGGCTTTCGTCGACTTCGCCGTCGATTTCATGAAGCGGGAGCTCGAAGGCACTGCCGGTTGATCCCTGATAAGGAAACTCGGGAAAGTGCGCGTCGGGCGCTTTCCGGAGGTAGACTGCCTCGTGGGCTCCGGGCTGCGAGGGACAGCGATGAGACTCACGTTTTCCACTCAGTCCACGGATGCTCGGCAAGATTGGCATTGAAGTAGCGCGGTTCGTCCGAGACCTCGCGACCGAGCCAATCGGGTCGCTCGAAGGATTCGTTTGCATCCGAGAGTTCGATTTCGGCGACAATGAGTCCGGCATTGGGGCCTAGGAATTCATCCACTTCCCACAAGTGGCCGCCGTGCTTGCGTTCGTGCCGGATTTTGTCGACCGGTAGAGGCAGGCAGAGATCGAGCAATGCCTGCGCCTCCTCTGGAGGGATGGCGTACTCGAATTCCTTTCGCGAGATGCCCGAGGTGGCTCCCTTGATGGTGAGGAAGGCTTTCTCGCCGGCGAGACGGACGCGGACGGTGCGCTCTTTATCGCGGCACAGGTAGCCTTGGCAGATGCGCACGCCGGGCGGGCCATTGCGCCATGCGTCAGAGCTGACCAGGAATTTGCGTTCGATTTCGTCGGCCATGGAATGTTGCGGTGGATCGGGCGCTGGTGGACTTGCGGCGAACAAGGACACCAGCGAGACGATGCCCGCAAGAAATGAAAGCGTGGTCGGCCGACGAGAGCAGGATTTGCGTCTTACACAGCCGCTGCCGCGAGGGATCTACCCAGGATGCGGTGAAGGTGCGGGCAAGAGCTGGAGGTCGGGCGGACTTCGGTGGTCAGGCCGTAGTCGTGCATCGGATTGGATTTGGCGATGGCTACCGCTTCCGCGAGGTCGGTCACCGAGAGCAGCACGTAGCCGCCGACCGCTTCCTTGGCCTCCACAAAGGGTCCGTCGGTGACGGTGCTGCCACCATGGCCGGTGATGACGACGGACTCTTCCATCAGCGGCTGCGCGCCGAGCATCTTGCCTTCGGAGGTCAGCTTATCGAACCACGCGTTGACGCGGTCCATGACATTGCGGAGTTCGTCTTCGGAAAGGCCCTGCTCTGCCCAATCGGTTTTGCGGAAAAGCAGCAGGTGGCCAGTGACTTTAGGTTCGGCGGTGAGTTCGAGGCTCATGGTTGGGATGGGGAATGAGGTTTGTTTCGATACAATAACGAACGGGCGGATACAGCGAGGACAGGATTGCAGAAAAAATTTCGCGATCCGTCCGGCCGGGCCGGAGGGTCACTCCTTCATCAGGACCAGGTGCATTGCACCCGGGGTGGAAGCATGATCGGTGCATTTGTAGCCCAGTTTCAGGAGATCGATCCCGGCGAAGAGGCTTTCGCCGCTGCCGAGGACGACCGGGGAAATGGCGATGTGCAATTCGTCAATCAAGCCGGCCTGAAGATACTGCCGGATGGTCGCCGCGCCGCCTCCGATGCGGATGTCCCGCCCGCCGGCCGCTTCCCTGGCCCGCTCAAGGGCGGCGTGGATGCCATCCGTGACGAAGTGGAAGACGGTGCCGCCTTCCATCTGGATCGATTCGCGCGGGTGGTGGGTGAGGACGAAGACTGGCACGTGATATGGCGGATTCTCACCCCACCAGCCTTTCCACTCATCGTCGGGCCAGTCGCCGCGGATGGGCCCGAACATGTTACGGCCGAGGATCCATGCGCCGAGGCCGTCCATTCCGCGTTCGGCGAAGTCGTCGTCGACGCCGGTGGTGCCGTCGCCGCTGCCATGTGTCTTCTGGAAAGCATTCGTGGGGATGAACCACTTGTGAAGGTCCATGCCGCCGGCTCCCAAGGGCTGATCGAGGCTTTGGTCCGGGCCTGCGCCGAAACCGTCGAAAGAGATGCTGAAACAATTCACGCGTACTTTGGACATGGTCGTGTTCGTTGTTGGTTGGGCGCTTTTACTTGGTGCTGGAGCGGCGTTGTTCGCTCTGGCGGATCATTTCGCTGAGGTCGGCGGCGGGGCGGATTTCAAAGGGGCCGGCCTTCACGCCCGGGTGCTTTGACATGATCTGGATGGCGTGATTCAGGTCGCGGGCTTCCAGGATGAGGATGCCACCGATCTGCTCCTTCGTCTCGGCGTAGGGACCGTCGGTGATGGCGACCTTGCCGTTTTCCCAGCGCAGGGTCGCGGCGGTTTGCGGCGGCTGGAGGGCTTCGCCGCCGGCGAAGTGGCCTTTCTCCCGGAGCTCGTCGTCGTAGGTGAAACACTCGTCCATCATGGAATGGAGCTCGGTTTCCGAGAAGTTGGGGAGTTTGTTAGGATCGATGTAGCCAAGACAGATGTATTTCATGGCGGGAAAGGGAAGAGGTTGGAGTGTAGGTGGGAAGGATGGGATTACTTCTGGGCTTCGAGGTCCGAGATGTCCCAGATGGGGCGAAGCTCGATGACGTCGCCGGGCTCGGCGGGGACGCGCTGGGCCCACTTGAGGGCTTCTTCACGCGATTCGATTTCGAAGATCCAGTAGCCGCCGATAACTTCCTTCGATTCGATGAAGGGGCCGTCGGTCAGGACCGGCTTGCCGGTGTCGAAGGTGACGCGGGCGCTTTCGGAAGGGGGACGCAGGCCATCGATGTCGAGGATCTTGGCGGCCTTCGCGAACTCGTCGTTGAATTTCCCCATTTTATCGAGGTCTTCGAGTTGAAGGTCGGTCTTTTCGTCGATGCGTTCGGCTGGCGGGGTGCCGGGCTGGTAGCCGTGGGGAATCATGAGCATGAGGAATTTCATCGTTCGGTGCGTGTTGGTGGTTGGTTTGACGCCGTCTCAGAATGGACGGTTCACTACATGGTCGAACGGGGCATCCGGATTTCGACAGGGGGCTCAAATTTTTTCTCACAATTCGTGGAGACGCTTTTCGAGGAAGCGTTTCTCCGGCTCCTGCCGCGTGAGAGCCAGGGCTTTCTGGTAGGAATCGCGGGCTTCATTGGTGCGTCCCAAACGGCGGCAAAGGTCCGCGCGGGCGGCGTGGGCGAGGTGGTAGTCGGTTAATTCGCCGCGGGCGAAGATGGCATCGATCAAGGCGAGGCCGGCTTCGGGGCCATCGCGCATGGCTACGGCGACGGCGCGATTGAGTTCGATGATGGCGGAGGGTTCTGTCCGTGCCAGCAGGTTGTAGAGGGCGACGATCTGGGGCCAGTCGGTGGAGGCGGCGTCGGGAGCCTCGGCGTGAACGGCGGCGATTGCTGCCTGTAGTGTGTAGGGGCCGAAGCATCGTGACACGAGGGCGCGCTCGACGAGTGCCACGCCTTCCGCGATTTGTCCGCGATTCCAGAGAGAGCGATCCTGGTCTTCTAACAAGATCAGTTCACCGGTGGAAGTGGCCCGGGCGGCGCGGCGGGATTCTTGCAGGAGCATCAATGCGAGCAGGCCCATCACTTCGGGCTCGGGCAGGAGTTCCAACAGCAAGCGGCCGAGGCGGATTGCCTCCGCTGATAAATCCGCTCGCGTCAGCGAGCTTCCGGAGGAGGCGTAGTAGCCTTCATTGAAGACCAGATAGACGACTTGCAGCACCGTGGCCAGGCGCTCGGGTAATTCTTCTGCCGACGGGACCTGATAGGGGATTTTCGCGTCGCGGATTTTGGCTTTCGCGCGGACGATGCGTTGGGCGAGGGTTGCCGGGGTTGTTAGGAAGGCGCGGGCGATTTCCTCGGTTGTCAGGCCGCAGACTTCGCGCAGGGTCAATGCGACGCGGCCTTCCGGAGCGAGCGTGGGATGGCAGCAGGTGAAGATCAGTCGAAGGCGGTCGTCTTCCAGGTTCTCGTCTGTTTCGGGCGTGGTGTTGTTGGGTTCGAGTCCGAACTCTTCGACGATCTTGTCTTGGGCGGCATCGAAGCGCTCGCGGCGGCGGATGGTATCGATGGCCTTGAAGCGTCCGGTGGAAACGAGCCAGGCGCGTGGATTTTCCGGGACGCCGTCCTGAGGCCAGCGTTGGAGCGCGGCGGCGAAGGCGTCCTGCATGACGTCCTCGGCCAGGTCGAAGTCGCCGAGCAGGCGGATGAGTGTCGCGAGGATGCGGCCGGATTCCTCGCGATAGAGGGTATCGAGACGTTCCTTCACCTGCTCGATGGCGCATTCTGGCATGGGACGAAAGCTACTCGCCGGTCCCTGCTAGAGCGCAACACGAAATCCAGCCCTGGAATGGGCCTTGGTCTCTACTTTGCTTTGTCCGGCGGCAGGACTTCCGGCCAGCCGTCTTCGGTCCACTGGATCGGCATCACGCCGAGGGTGGCTCTGCCGTCCATGCGGTCGTCCGCTTCGAAGTGGCAACTGAACCAGCTCTTGCCGTCCTTTTCGACGATGCCGGCATGGCCCACTCCGGTGAGCGGTCCAATTTTCTGGTCGACCACCAGTGTCCCGCCGCCGTCAGTCAGGAGCGCGCCGTCTTTGGCGAGGTAGGGTCCCTTAATGCTTTCGCTGCGGCCGACGACAATGTGATAGGTACTCTTGTTGCCAGAGCAGCAAGTGCCGCGGTTCACGAATAGGTAGTAGTGGTTCTTGCGCTTGTAGATGTAGACCGCCTCGATCGGAGAGACGGCGGCGAGCGGAACCATTGGCTCGTCGGGTTTGAGGCGCTTGCCGGTTTTGGGGTCGAGTTCGACGAGCTTCAGGCCGCTCCATTGCGAGCCGAAGGCTAACCAGAGCTTGCCATCGTCATCGAGAAAGACGGCGGGATCGATGGTGTTGAAGTCGCCGCCGTCGCGGGACTGGACGACGGGTCCTTGATCGGTCCATTTGAAGGCGGGGTTCTTGGGATCGAGCGTGGGATTCGTTGCGAGGCCGATCGCCGAATGCATGGCGCCGAAGCTGGAGACCGAGTAGTAGAGGAAATACTGGCTGCCGACTTTCATGAGGTCGGGCGCCCAGTATACGCCGTCGTTCTTTGGCACTTCCTTGGCGATCCATTCCGGGGCCTTGTCGAAGACGCGTGGGCCGCGTTCCCAGGTGACGAGGTCTTTGGAGTGCAGCGTCGGCACGCCGCGGCCGGTGTAGAAGCACCAAAAGGTCTCGCCTTCGTGGATGATGGTGGAAGGGTCGCGAGCGGTGACGCCGCGGCTGGCGGTGACTTCGAGCGGACCGCCGGGAGCGGATTTGATGGGTTCTTGCGCTTGCGCGAGACCCATCAGTGAAACCACCGCGAGTAGCATGACGGGGTGAACAGAGTAAACTTGATCAAGGGCGCTGCTGATCTTGTGCATGGGATGAACTCAAACCACGACCACAGTGCGAACAATGGAAAACCCGGTAGTTTCATCGGCAACGATGCATGACAATATTTGATGTCTTCTAAAAATTTTCGGGTTTTTTCAAAATTCGATTGGCGATCAGACATCGATAATGTTCATTTGAACAGCTATGAAACTACTCGATTTGAATTCGCCGCTTTCCAGTCCTCAACCACGGCGAGGCTCCGACAATCTCGTTTTGTTGCTGCTTCCGCCTCGCGAGATCGCCGAGAAGCTCCGCTTGCTGGGGGAGACAATGCGCTCGCATCATTCGCCTTGGGGCAGTCTGCGTCCTACAGATCACCTTCACGTGACGCTTTTTCATTTCGGTAACTTTGCCGGCTTGCCGGCCGACATTGTGGCCACCGCAATGCAAGCTTGCGCCGCTACGGCAGTAGCAAGTCAGCCATTTGTTGTTCGGATGGACCAAGCGGCGTGTTGGGGGAAAGAAGGAGGAAACATTCCCCTCGTCGTTTCGGTTCGTGGGCGGAATTCCTCTTTGGATCAACTCCATCAGCGCGCGACCATCCAGTGCTCGATAAGGGGCCTCAGAAGTACCAAGAAATCGAAGTTCAATCCGCACGTCACTTTGGCCTACCTCAAGGATAGCTTCAGCACCGAAACCATCGAGCCAATCTCGTGGATGGCGGAGGAGATTGTTTTGATCCACAGCTTGATGGGGCAGACCAAATACATCAAGCTTGGTCGCTGGAATCTTGGAACTCAGTCGCAAGCTCCGACGCCAATGGTCTGACCTACAGCATGCAGAGCCAAAATACGCACGAAATTCGCGATTCCAAGGCGGCAACGGTGATGCTGGTCTTGACCGGCAGACCGTCCTTGTCCGTTGCTCAATCCTGTTGGCCGATAGCACCAATGGGGGAGTCAGTGGCTATGGATTGCTGTTATTTGCCGGTGCGGCCGGGCCTTGATCTCGGAGATGGCCCCGGTCTCTGTTGGGAGGGCGGTTCTTGGCTTTCCTCAGGGGTTGCGAGACGATCTCGTGTGGCCATCTTTTCGGGCGAGCAATGCTCGAGAGAATACGAGCAGCGAAATGATGAAGCACGCAATCACCGTAGCCTGCAACCCGCGGGCCACGGCTAAGGACAGCCCGGCACCGGTGAAGATGGTGACGTAGCCCGCGAGGCAGAACGGGCACTTCGGCATCAGCACCAGCAGCCCGCCGGGCAAAAGCCACCCGGCAAGGCTGCGGGATTTCAGCCTCTGACAGCAGGATTTCATTTCATTTGTCGTTGGAGCAGCAGCAGGCGGCCCTCGCTTCTTCGTAGCGATCGTGATGGCGCACCCAGCTCATGGTGCTCTCTTCGTTTCGGCCGAGCGGGACGAGGTCGAGGTAGATCAGCGCGCCGACGGTCTGCTCGCAGCCGCGTGCGTAGCACGAGTAGGTGTGGAAGATTTCACCAGCATCGTTCTTGTAAAAGACGCTGGTGCCGTGCGCTTCCTCGCCCCAGGGCTCGCCTTCGGTGTAGTTGTATTCGACCTTGCCGGAAGCGACTTGCTCGGGCGTGAAGGAGACGTGGTAGTCGAAGTTGAAGTCGTTGGTGGCGGAGGACACCCAGTTGAACTTCCAGCCCATGCGCTTCTTGAAGGGCGTGAACTCGGCGAGCGGTGCCCGGGAGACCGCGACGAAGGAAGCACCGCCATGCTCGAAGTGCTGGCGTGCGCCATCGACGTGGTCGCAGAGGAAAGAGCAGCCGGGGCAACCTTCCTTCCAGCCGGGGCCGAACATGAAGTGATACACGATGAGCTGCTTCCGGCCGTCGAAGAGCTCGGACAACGTGACAGGACCATCGGGGCCTTCGAAGATGTAGTTCTCTTCGACTTTCACCCACGGCAGTTCGCGGCGCGCGGCATTCAGGGCATCGCGCTGGCGGGTGAGTTCTTTCTCGCGGGCGAGGAATTCCTTCCGCGCGGCAGTCCATGCTTCGCGGGAGACGACGGGATGATTCGTGGGGTCGGGAATGGCAGGGATACTCATGATAGTGCGATGAGGTTCAGCCAAACAACGAACGCGGATATGATCCCGGGACAAGGACGGGAAATTTTTTTGGAGCTCGGTGCCGGAAGGAGTTTTCCGAGAGAAGCGGAAAAAGCATTTGCCCTGTCCTGAATCGTACGGCCCGTTCGTCGGTTGTTGTAGAGGCCCCGTTGTTGGGGGCCGGTTAACCTCATACTACCAACCACCATGAGTACCACTACCGAGAAGCCCGCTGCGAAGAAGCCTGCCGTGCAGGCGGTGCCGGAGGGCATGCATACGATTACCCCGCACCTGGTTTGCGCCGGGGCGGTGAAGGCGATGGAGTTTTACAAGAAGGCCTTCGGAGCCACCGAGCTGATGAAGCTGGAAGCGCCGGATGGCCGCTTGATGCACGGCAGGGTCCAGATCGGTGATTCGATCCTGATGCTGTTCGATGAAATGCAGGAATGCGGCGCGGTGTCCCCGATTGGCTTGAAGGGATCGCCGGTGGTCATTCACCTGCAGGTGGAGGATGTCGATGCGGTGTTTGCGCAAGCTGTGGCCGCGGGAGCCACGGCCAAGATGCCGCCGGCCAATATGTTCTGGGGCGATCGCTATTGCGTGCTGCAAGATCCCTTTGGCCACCAATGGTCGGTGGCGACCCACATCGAGGATGTTTCGCCCGAGCAGCTCAAGGAAGCGGCGAAAACCGCTTGTGGCGGCGCCTGAATGGCATAACTCGAAATGCAGATCCGCTTCGCCGTGCTATGTTGTAGCATGGTGAAGCGTTTGTTTGTCGCGCTCGACCTGCCGGAGAATCTGGCTGGTCGCTTGGTGGAGCTTGATCCGGGAATGGAAGGGCTCCGGTGGACGCCGGCGGAGCGGCTTCATGTGACCCTGTGTTTCCTCGGCGATGTCGATGAGCAAGCGCACGCTAAACTTGTCGAGTCACTGGCGGAAGTTGCCTGCGGGCCATTTGCACTGCGCGTGAAAGGCTGCGGGTGCTTCGCGAAACACGGTGGGCTCGTATTGTGGGCTGGAGTGGATGATCCCGCGGAGGCTCTGCCCTTGTTGCACCGGAGAGTTGCGAGGGCGGTCAAGGCTGCGGGTCTCGATCCGGGGCCGTCACGGATTCAGCCGCACCTTACCATCGCACGGGCACGTCATGGGAAGCCAGCGATGGTCCGCGAGTTCCTGGACGCCCACGCGGGTGAGGAGTTCGGCGAGTTCACGGTCTCCGGCGTCACGCTTTACTCCAGCGTGTTGAGGTCGGACGGACCGGATTATCATAAGGAATACCGGAGGAGCTTTTCGGCGCCGCCGGCTTAAGATCGGGAGCGCGGAATTCATCCAGCTTCACTGGCGAATCTATCGTCCAAGCGGGATGAATCCCGCGCTCCCGATGGATCACTTCTTCCTTACGGAGGTGGCGGTCATCATTTCCTTCCACTTGCCGTCTTCGCCCTGGATATTGCTCGTGAAGGTTTTGTGATCCTTGTCCTTAAGCACGATGACTTCCTTGAACTTGCAGGTCTTGCCGGGCTCCATCGGGCTGGGGCCCTCGGTTTCGAGCGTTAGCGTATTCGTCGCCTCGTCGAGGGTGCCGGTGTATTGCCACATGGTGCTGGTCATCGAGTCCACCCAGGTGCCGATGAACTTCTTTTTCTCCGGATCGTAGCCGAGGGTGAGGATGCTGGAGAACTTGCCGCCCATCATTTCACCCTGGCCATCGGAGACGATCCAGAAGCCGCCGAGCATGCGGGCCTTTTCGCTGCTCTTGCCCTCGATCGTTTTGCCAGGTTCGGCCTCGCATTTCATGGTGGATTCCCATTCGCCGGCGAGTTGGGCGAGCCACTCGTGCTCTTTCACGGGTTTGGGCATTTCCGGCATGTCCTGGGCTTGGACAGAAAGCGGCAGGAGCAAGAGTGCGGAGGCAATGAAGGCTTTGAGTTTCATAATGTCGGTGGGTTGGTTCGATGATGAGACGAAGGAACCCCTCGCATCGGGACCGCCGATGCGCAAAAAGAAGTCATTCCGGCAGGTGTGTTCAGGGATCCTCGAAGAAGATCCGCATGAAGCGTTTTGAACTACCGGCGAAGGGAGCGCTGATCCGCCAAGTGTTGCCGGTCTGATGCACAGGCTGCTGATTTGTCCACACTCCGGCGAGGCCTGATTGAGTCTGTCCGGTCAATCTCAAGGGTGCGCCGCCGTGGCTGTCGCGGAGTTCCATGAAGGTGCCGTTCAAGGTCAGGATGAGTGACGGATCGACGGTGAAATCGTAGTTGAGATGCGTGGCGTTGCGACTCAGCGCGAAGGCTCCGGTGCCTCCGTCCGCGGGATTGGTGGGATCGGTGCCGGTCAGCAGTTCGATGACATTGCTCCGGCCATCGTGATCCGGATCGGCATTCGGCAGAGCATTGTTTCCGGTGAGCGAGTGGCTCGAAACAAATGCCTGGAAGAGTGACGGAGCCAGGCCGCTCACGGTGAAGATGCCATCGCCGACCTCGGGGTAGGGACTGTAGTCAAAGCCATAGAATCTCGTGTGGCCGACCTTGTCGCGGAGGTACACCCGGATGATCCAATTGCCTGGCATGGCTCCCTGCGGGATTGTGCGCGTCACCTGATAGGTAGCGCTCACGTCGTCGCCTCCTGGGAGGCGATTGGACTCATTGAGGTCGGCGAAGAAGCCACCCTGATAGACATCGGTGGGATCGTAGAAAAAGAGGTAGGCATCGCGCTTGCCTGCGATGTCGTCCTGGAGCGAGACGGTGATGTGGATGTCCTGCGGGCCTGCGGAAACATCGATGACGTTTGGCGTGATGTCGATCGAGGTTACTATAGGCGCGGTCTGGTCGACCGGGCCGGTATTGATGACGGTGATGCGTTCATCGATGGCGACATCGAAGCCTTCGCCGTTGTCGTGGTTGCCCTCGTTGAGGTCGAAGTCGAAGAGGCCGGCTCCGACCCGCCAGGTGCCGGGTTCAGCATATTGAGGCACGGGAACCTCCACCTGATAGATGCCGTCATATTCATCGCCTTGGATGCGGCGGTAGGCCTCGAAATAGGTCGAGCCAGTCCATTCGCCGTCCGGGTTATACATGTCGAGGTTGCCGGAATTGAAGCCGGAGATGGGATCGGTGATTCGTACGGTCACCAGTGCGGTGGCTGCGCCGGTGGTGACATCCACGGTCGGCGGATCGATGGACATCTGGCGGAACTCCGGTGGTGCGGTGTCTTCCAGCATGCCATCGGTGACCAGCACCGCATTTGAATCTGTCACCGGGAAGCGCTCGCCGCCCGGGCCGTAGATGCGCGGGGTGGGATTGGAATACTCCATCGTCTCGACCCGCACGTGCCACAGGCCGAGATCCGGCGTGGGATTGAAGGGAAGCGACACGACATAGGTACCGGAGAACTCGTCGCCCTTGACCCGGTTCGAGGAGTCAAAGGAGGTGCTGACCTGTGGATCGCCGTTAGGATTGTAGAGTTCGATGCGGCCGGACTCGAAGCCGTTGAAGTCGTCGGTGATCTCGATGGTGAAGTCTACCAGTTGTTCGCCTCCGGAGATGTCCACCTTGCGCTCGGACGGGTAGATGTCCTGGACTTGTGGCAGCGCGGTGTCTTCGTCATCTCTGGTGAATTTCACCTGATCCACATAGCCGCGGTCCTCACCGGATGAAGTGCTGCCGTCCTTGGTGTAGCGCCAGATCACTGTCTGCTCGCCGGGCGGGATATAAAGGCTCACCTGCTCCCAGCCGACGTCTCCGCTGATTTCCTGCGAGTCGCCATCGACGACTTCCACCGACAGCACGTCGGCGAATTCCTCAGAGCTTACCCGCCACATGAAGGACAAGGTGCCGGGACCGGTTACTGTGGTCTGCATCACGCACTCTTCGCCATCGTCGATGTCGGCGCTGGCGGCAGCATCCCGCTCGTCCCAATTTTCCTCCGTCTGGAAAATCCAGCGGCCGCCCGAAGTGGTCCATGGCAGTTGCACCGCGTCGACCGCCTGGGCGAGGAAGCTGGCATCGTGCGCGATTTCTTGCACATTGAAGAAGTGAATGCCCTCGCGGTAGGCGCTGTTGCCAGTGCGATCCGATAGCAACACGCGGAACTCCCATTCACCGAAATCGCTGCCTTGGGGCAGGGTGACTTCGACTTCATAGGTGCCGTCGTTGATGGTGCCGCCGGGTGCCAGGTTGCCGGCACCGAACGATCGGAACATGTCGTAGATCTCATCGCCATTCGGCTTGTGGACCCACAGGAAGCCGCGGTCGATGCCGCTCAGCGCGTCGGTGGCATGGATGCTCAAGGTCACAGTGGCATCGTCGCTGATGGTGCTGGTGGGATCGGGAGTGACATTCACCGACACGAACTCCGGTGCCGAGCTGTCGACCTCGCCGGTGTTCACGACCGTGAACTTGGCATCGTCCGGCACGGGCAGGTCGACGTCGTTTTCAAGCGGGCCGTAGGTCTTTGCATTGCCCGCGTGGTCGAAGACCAGCACGTCCACCCGCCAGTCACCCGGTTCGCCATACTTCGGCACTTCATTCAGCGTGAGCTGATAGGTGCCGTCCAACTCGGTGCCGCCGGGTTGCAGGGTGTCCGGGCCGAAGTAGAAGGATTTGATGTAGCCTCCGCTTCCATTGTAGAAGAGGAAATTGCCGAAGCTAAAGCCGCTCTCGTTATCGGTGATGTGCACCGAGATGGTGACGGAGTCGTCGCCGGAGGTGACATTCACGGTCTCCGGGGAGACCGAGATGGAAGTGACCACGGGATACGCCGTATCAACGGCGAGAACCGGGCAAATGGACGCGAGGATCGTAGCCAAGAAGAAGGCGAACG
This sequence comes from Luteolibacter sp. Y139, assembly GCF_038066715.1. Lineage (NCBI taxonomy): Bacteria > Pseudomonadati > Verrucomicrobiota > Verrucomicrobiia > Verrucomicrobiales > Verrucomicrobiaceae > Neoluteolibacter > Neoluteolibacter soli. Next base: position 55,180 of record NZ_JBBUKT010000007.1, read on the forward strand.
CTTTCATCGGGGGATAGGGGAGGAAAAGAGCCGGAAAAGGAGGGACGATTTCCCGGCAGATAGAAGGACGCTAAGGAGTCCCTACCTCATGGGCAAGCGGATCTCTTGGCAGTCAGCGGGGCAAAATGCCACGGAGCTTGTCGGCCAAGCTTCGCTTGGGAGGCTGATGGTCCTGATCCTCGGATGAAGATCGTGCCCAGACCGAATTCCCAACAATAAACATCGAGGTTCCGGCAGCCCTGTATTTGCGGGTTGCTGAAATCAATTCCCCGCAGGTTGTAGTCTTACCAATCTCCACATAAACGTCGGCTTCCTGATTGATCCCAGGAATCCGGGATTCGCCGAGCTTAATTAGCTGTTGCGTCGCTCCGGTGCGATAGGTTCGGCCGTAAAACACTGGCAAGTGGAAGTTCATCGTTTCGTTGGGAATTCGGAGCTGAAAGTCAACGTATCCGCGTTTCTCCAGCTCGGAGATGACCACATCCCATTCGCAGACTTTGGTGCTCTCGAAGCAGTCGAGTATGAGGTGACCGGATGCTGCTTGATGATCGGCCGTGCGCCAATGCTTGATCTCGGAGGACGACAGCTTCTCTCCACCCTGGCGATCATAAGAGAACGTGCCGTCGTGATCGAGGAACAACGTCAGTGGCTCGGGGTTCGAAGGTGGTTTTAAGACCCACGCCACCGTGGTGGCGATGGCCGCAAAGAGGAACAGTCGGCAGACGGACTGGAGAGTGCGTTGTTTCCTTGTGGCGCTGGCGGGGGCCTCCTCCATCGGTGCTATTTCCTATAAATTGGCGATGTCCTCGATCACGAACTTCGACCAGCTCTCCAGGTTCCCGAGCAGCGGACCTTGGAGTTCGGCGAGTTCGCTGAAGCAGAGATTGGCCAAGGCGTCTTCGCGGGCTGCGACCTGGGTGTTGTCCAAGTCGATCACGTGGACGATGCCGAGGTGGACTTGGCCGACTTCGTTGCTGTCGTCATTGAGCAGCGCGGCGATGCGGTTGGTGTGGGCGGTATCGAAGATGAGCTCTTCATTCAGCTCGCGCTCGACGGCAGCGAAGTAGGCATCACGACCGGTGCGGCCGCCGCCGGTATCGACGGGATTGATGTGGCCGCCTACGCCGACGGAGAGTTTGGCGTGGAGGCGATCTTCACCGCCGGACTTGCCGCGGGTGTAGTTGAGGATGGAGGTGCCGCAGCGGATCAGGCAGTAGGGGATGAGCTGCTTGTGCGTGGGGTCCGCTTCGGCCTCTGCGCGGTCCATGAAGAAGTGATTCTCGGGATCGAGCAGCTTCGCGAGGGCTTCATCCAAGCCGTGGGTGCGAATGCCGTGGAACGAGCCGATGGCATCGAAGAGAGGGCGGGGGACCACGAGGACTTGCTCACCGGCATACTTGGACATGCGGGGAAGGCTGGAGAGCCGGGTCGGACGTGCCAAGTCAAGAGAGGCACAACGGGTGTCAACGGATCCCGGCCTCGGTCATCCGCTCGGCCATTTCGGCCTTTTGCAGCTCGGCGGTGAATTCGCTGAGGTCGCCGGCCATGATGCCGTTCAGATTGTGCGAGGTGTGGCCGATCCGGTGGTCGGTCACGCGGCTTTGCGGGAAATTGTAGGTGCGGATCTTTTCCGAGCGATCACCGGAGCCGATCTGGGCGCGGCGGTGGGCGCTGTGCTTCTCCTGCTCTTCGCGGAGCTTCATTTCATAGAGGCGCGTGCGCATGATCTGCAGCGCGCGCTCCTTGTTCTGGCCCTGCGAGCGGCCGTCTTCGCAGCGGACGTAGAGGCCGGTGGGAAGGTGGAAGACCTGCACGGCGGATTCGGTCCGGTTGACGTGCTGGCCACCGGCGCCACCGGCGCGGCAGACTTCGATGCGGAGGTCGTCCGGTTTCAGCTCGACGTCGACTTCCTCGGCCTCCGGCATGACGGCTACGGTGACGGTGGAGGTGTGAATGCGGCCTTGGGTTTCGGTGGCGGGAACGCGTTGGACGCGATGGACGCCGGACTCGTATTTCAGGATGCGGAAAACCTCGTCGCCGGTGACGCGGAGGAAGACTTCCTTGAAGCCGCCGACTTCGGAGGGGCTGCTGGAGAGGTGTTCGGTCTTCCAGCCGCGGGTCTCGGCGTAGCGCTGGTAAACGCGGAGCAATTCCCCGGCGAAGAGCGAGGCCTCGTCGCCGCCGGCACCAGCGCGAATTTCCACGATGGCGTCGCGGTCCTCGTTCGGATCGGCGGGGAGCAGGGCGTACTGGAGGTCCTCGGAAAGCTGGGCGATTTCGGTTTGCAGGCCGGGGATTTCCTCGCGGGCCATTTCGGCCATTTCCGCATCGTCGCCGCGGGAGAGCTCGTCGTTTTCCTCAAGCTGGCGCTTGGCGGTTTCCAAGCGCTCCCAGAGGTCGAGCATCTGCTTGGTCTTGCGGTGCTCGCGGACGACATCGCCAGCCTTCTTCGGGTCGCTGAAGAACGACGGGTCCGCCATCATGTCGTCGATCTCGCCGAGACGGCGGCGGCGCTGGTGGATGAGGGCGGAGTAGTCCATGGGGCGGTCCTTGGGAAACGTAGGCAGGATGAGGGCACGAAAAAGCCGCAACTCCGGAGAGCTGCGGCTCGGAAAATCAATACCGGGGAAGGACTAAGCCTTCGCAGCGGTGCGGGCCTTGCGAACAATGCTGTTCACGGTCTCGGAGACCTGGGCGCCGACGCCGATCCACTTGTCGGCCTTTTCGAGGTCGATGGTGTAGTTCACGCCTTCCTTGAGCGGGTCGTAGGTGCCGACTTGCTCGATGTAGCGACCGTCACGGCGCTTGCGGCTGTCGACAGCAACGATCTTGTAGTAGGGACGGTCCTTGGTTCCCTGGCGGTTGAGGCGGAGTGCGACGGCCATGTGCGTGAAATACGTTCTGAAAAGTCACCTGCCGGGTGGCAGGGGCGGGGAAGCTGCATGACGGGCGAAGGCTTGCCAAGCAGAATCTCGGGGAAATTCACCGGCTTTTTTCCTCCCACGACACGGAGGAGAGCACCCAGTCGCCCTCGATTTTCTTCCACTCCATGTCCAGATGGAGGATTCCATCGGCCGGGCGCTCGGTGCTGCTCACCTCGACGATGGCGTCGACCCGGGCCTTGGCCTGGGCGGTGTCGCCGGAGACGGTCACCTCGTCGATTTCCGGTGTTTCAAAGGAAATCCGGCGGCAGTTTTTCGCGGCGATCGTGTAATTCGACACGAGGCTGTCCCGGGACTGGGGGCCGTCCGCGTATTCCCGGGTGTCCTCCGGGCCGTTGATGGTGACGTTCGGAGCGAAGAATTTCGCGAGGGAGCCGCCGCGGGTGGTGCGGGAGATGTCGCTGGCGGTCTCCTCGACATCCGCCGCTTCGAAGAAGGCGACGATGCGCCGGCCGATGACGCGCTCGGGCTGATACCACCACCAGCCGAAGCCACCAGCGAGGACGAGAAGCAGGAGAAGGGGAACGAGCAGACGGCGCATGACCGGGACCATTGCGAGGTCTGCGGAGATTCGCAAGTCTGTGAGGGACTCCTCTTGTCACGCGGGGTGGGGACGGTATGGTCGCCGGGCTCTCGATGACGCCGCTGCTCCGGAAACTGCTCGGTCTGAACTGGCCGCTCATCCTCACGATGTACGGGCTGCTGGCGTTTGGCGTGTTTTCGATCGAAAGCGCCGCCCGCCACCTGCCGCATGGCGGGGCGTATTATGCGGACCGCCAGAAGATGTGGGTTTTGCTCGGCACGGTGGTCTATTTCAGCACCGCCCTGATCGACTACCGCTGGTACCGCTGGCTCGGCCTGCCGCTCTGGATCGCCGGCATGGGGCTGATGGCGATGTCCTCCAAGGTCGGTCAGGTGAATGTCGGCGGGGTTGAATTCCAGCCGGCTCAGATCGTTCTCGCGGGCGGGCTGGTGCTGATCGCCTGCCTGTTGCAAGACCTGCCGCGGCTGGGGAACAGGATTCCGAAGATAGGCTGGCTGCTGAATGAGCCGTTTTTAAAGATCGCGATCATCGGGATCATTGCCGGGGGATCGTTCCTGCTGGTGATGAAGAAGGGCGACATGGGCTCGGCGCTCGTCTGGCTGCCGCTCGCGGGCGTGCTGCTGTTGATCGCCGGGATTCCGTTCCGCTACCTTTCCGCGATGGGATTGCTCGGGGTCGCGATCCTGCCGATTGCCTTCTACGTGATCCTGCCGGCTGTGTCCGATCGCGGCCCGCAGCGCCTGGATACCTACTGGCGGATGCTGCACCACAAGGAGGTGGACATTCTCGACGAAGCCTACGCCGCGCACCGCGTGTCGGTGGCCGTCGGGAAGTCAGGCTGGATGGGCACGGGGTGGTATGCGGATGCCTACAAGGGCGACTCGCTTCACGCCAGCGGCTTCATTCCCAAGGCCACGGCGCACAATGACTACATCTTCGCCGTCATTGCTGAGGAACAGGGCTTCCGCGGGAGCCTGCTGCTGATCACCTCCTTCGCGCTGCTGATGGTGCTGTGTCTATTCATCGGGGCCTATGCCCGCGATCCGATGGGGCGGCTGGTCGTCGGAGGGGTGGTGTCGATTTTCTTCGCGCACATTTTCGAGAATATAGGGATGTGCGTACTTCTGACGCCGATCACCGGCATTCCGCTGCCATTCATCAGCTACTCCGGCACCTTCGCGGTGATCAGCATGTTCCTGCTGGGTATGGTGCAGAGCGTGTGGCTCCACCGCGACGTGGACCGCCTGCGTGCCGAGGAAGAAGAGGCCGCCGCGGCGCTCAAAGCGATTTCCACGCGTTGATGCCGCCTTCCACGTTCACTGCCTGAGGGAATCCGGCTTCGTGGAGGAAATTGACCGCGCGGGCCGAGCGACCGCCGGACCGGCAGTGGACCAGGATTTCCCGGTCGGCGGGGAGTTCGCCGAGCCGCTCGGGCAAGGTGGCGAGCGGGATCAAAATGGCACCGGGAATGGTGCCTTCCGCCTCTTCCTCAGGCTGGCGGACATCGAGGATGTAGGGCGTTTCGCCTGCGGCGAGGCGAGCGGCGAGTTCTTCAACGGTGATGGTGGACATGCCGGGAATGGAGCAGGAGTCTGAGGCGGTGGTTTCGTCGTTTTTGACGGAGGAGATCGAGGGATGGTCGCCGCACAGGCGGCAGGAGGGATCGCGGCGCAGGCGGAGGTTGCGGAAGCTGGTATTCAGCGCGTCATAGCAGGTCAGCTTGCCCAGCGGTGGCTCGCCGATGCCGAGGAGGAGCTTGATGGTTTCCATCGCTTGGAGCGAGCCGATCACGCCGGGCAGCACGCCGAGCACGCCGGCTTCCTCGCAGGACGGTGCGGCGCCAGGTGGTGGCATGGTGGGCAGCATGCAGCGGTAGCAGGGGCCGCCGAGGTGGGGTGCGAAGACGGTGACCTGGCCCTCGAAACGGAAGATGGAGCCATAGACGCAGGGCTTTTTCAGGAAGAAGCAGGCGTCATTGGAGAGGAAGCGGGTGGGGAAGTTGTCGCAGCCATCCAGCACCACGTCGTAGCGGGAGACGAGGTCGAGGGCGTTGTCCGGGGTGAAGCGGATGGGGAGAAGCTCGAGTTCGATGTGGGGATTGATCTCGCGCAGGCGGTCGGCCGCACTCTCCAGCTTCGGTTTTCCGACCCAGGATTCGCCATGGAGGATTTGCCGCTGGAGATTGGAGCGGTCCACGGTGTCAGGGTCGATCAGGCCGATCCGGCCGACACCTGCCGCCGCGAGGTAAAGTGCTGCGGGTGAGCCGAGACCGCCGGTGCCGATCATGAGGACGGAGGACGCCTTCAGCTTGAGCTGGCCTTCCTCGCCCACGTTCGGGATCGAGAGGTGGCGGGCGTAGCGCTGGCGTTCTTCCGGGGTCAGGTCGGGCATCGCGGGGGGAAGGTAGCGGGAGGTATCCGACTGGCAACAGCCCATGTAGCCGCCTCATTGCGTTCTTGACCCACCGCTCCATTCCGGAAAGGCAATGTCATGGCTGAAGTCCGTTCCACCTTTTCCCTGCGTCCCGGCGATGCTGCTCCGCCGTTCCAATTGCCGGCTCCCGATGAGACGGTGCATGATATTCACGATATCCGCGGCAATGAGGGTCTGCTGGTTGTGTTTGCCTGCAATCACTGCCCCTACGTGATCCACCTCGCCGATCAGGTTGGCGGGCTTGCTTCGGAGATCGAGACCGAGGGGGTGAACACGGTGGCGATCTCCTCGAACGATATCGAGAAGTACCCGCAGGACGCGCCGGAGCACATGGCGACCTTCGCCGAGCAGCATGGCTGGAACTTCCCGTATCTCTTCGATGAAACGCAGGAAGTGGCGAAGGCCTACGGAGCTGCTTGCACGCCGGATTTCTTCCTCTTCGACCGCGAGCTGCGGCTCTACTACGCGGGCCAATTCGACGACTCGCGTCCGAAGTCCGGGCAGGTCGCGACTGGTGCAGACCTGCGTGCTGCGGTGAAATCGATGCTCGCGGGCGAGGAGGGCCCGGAGCGGCCATTCCCTAGCAGCGGCTGCAACATCAAGTGGAAACATGGCAGCGAACCGCCCTATTTTGCCTGAAACGTTTCGCATTTCGCCATTGTCGCCCTGCCCCTATGGCAGCTAACAACCCATCCACATGGCGCTTTCCATCTTCTTGAACCCAGCCCTGCTCGGCGTGATCCAGCTTAGCACGCTCGACTGGGTGATCATCGTAGGCTCGATTCTAGTCTGCTTCGTTCCGGCGCTGTTCTATGGAAAGAAGTCGGGCGAAAGCACCTCCGAGTTCTTCGCCTCCGGCCAATCGGTGCCGTGGTGGCTGGCCGGCCTGTCGATGGTGGCGACGACCTTCTCGTCCGATACCCCGAACTGGGTCACCGAGCAGGTCCGCAAGTTCGGTGTCGCTGGAAACTGGCAGTGGTGGGCCTTCGTCCTGACGGGCGTGGCGACCGTCTTCTTCTTCGCCCGCCTGTGGCGCCGCTCCGGGGTGATGACGGATCTCGAATTTTACGAGTTGCGCTATTCCGGCAAGGCCGCGTCCGTCGTCCGCGGCTTCCGAGCCGTTTACCTCGGCCTGTTCTTCAACTGCTTCATCATGGGCATGGTGACGCTCGCCGCGTGCAAGATCGCCAACATTCTCTTCGGCCTCGACAACTGGCAGACGATCCTGATCTGCGGTGTGCTCAACGTCGTCTTCGCCGCGCACTCCGGCCTGTGGGGCGTGCTGATCATCGACATGGTGCAGTTCTTCATCAAAATGACCGCTGTCTTTGCCGCGGCCTATTTCGCGCTGAAGGAAGTGGCTCGTCGCACGGGTGTGGGGGAGACGGCATTCGCCGGCCTACACAAGCTGGTGGAAGTCTTGGGCACCCAGCAGGTCGTGACGCCGAAGGGTGCGCAGCCCGTAATGTCAGTGGCGGATGGCACCGGCCAGCCGATCCTCGACGTGCTGCCGAACTTTGGCATGTGGGATCTCGCGCTGATGATCTTCCTCGTTCCTATCGCCATCGGCTGGTGGGCGAACTGGTATCCTGGTGCCGAGCCTGGCGGTGGCAGCTACATCGCTCAGCGCATGCTCGCCTCGAAGTCAGAGAAGGACTCGCTCGGCGGCACCCTGTTCTTCAATATCGCCCATTACGTTCTCCGCCCGTGGCCGTGGATCATCACCGCTCTCTGCTCGATCATCGTCTATCCCGACCTCGCTTCGATCAAGGAAGCCTTCCCCGATGCCAATCCAAATCTGATCGGCCACGACAGCGCTTTCCCGGCGATGCTCAAATTCCTGCCGGTCGGGTTCATGGGTCTTATGGTCGGTGGGTTGATCGCAGCGAACTCGTCCACTATCCTAACCCACCTGAACTGGGGTGCCTCCTATCTCGTCCACGACTTCTATCGCCGTTTCATTAAAACGGATGGGACCGAAAAACACTACGTGTCGGTTGGCCGAGTCTGCACTCTTCTCCTGTATGTGGTTGCGGCTTCCCTCAGCTATGCGCTCACCTCGGCCCAGGAAGCATTTGAAGCTTTGATCAACATCGGTGCGGGCACCGGACTCCTTTACATCGTCCGCTGGTTCTGGTGGCGGGTGAATGCATGGTGCGAAATCGTTGCCATGGCTGCGGCGGTAGTGACCTCGGTAACTCTCTTCGCACTGAAAAAGACCGGTCACGAGATTCCTTTTGCACCCGGCGTCATTTGCTCAGTCGCCTTTACCACGGTTTGCTGGCTTTCGATGGCCTTCCTGGCTCCTCAGACGGACCGCAAGACGCTGATCTCTTTCTTCAGGAAAGTGCAGCCGGCCGGTCCGGGTTGGAATTCCGTCCGCCGCGAAGCCGGAGTGCCCGAAAGCACTGTGAAAGCCTCCGGAGACCACATGGGTCTCGCCACTCTCGGCTGGGTTTCCGGCTGCGCGCTCATCTGGTCGTCTCTTTTCGCCATCGGCAAATTCCTCTACGGCGAGATGACCATGGCGTGGATCCTCACCGGCGTTCTCGTCGTGAGCGGCCTCGTCCTGCTTCAGGTGATCCGCAAGCTCTGGAGCTAGGCACCGGGGAGTTTTTAACCGCAAAGAACGCAAAGATCGCAGAGAAAAGGCTCTGATCGTCTTTCCTTTGCGAGCTTTGTGCTCTTTGCGGGTTAGTCGATCTTTGGCGCCGATCCGGGAGCTTTGTTGGTCCCGGGAAGAGAATCCCTTGGCAAAATCGGTGCGATGCGTGCTACTATCCTCCGCTCGTGGACGCACTGATTCATCATCTGGAACGGAAAGAGGAGCTCTCGCCCCGTGAAATCACCGTGGCTGCCGAGCTGCTGCTCGATCCGCATGCGCCGGATGAGAAGAAGGTGGCCGTGCTGGAGAACCTTTCCAAGAAAGGGGAAACGCCGGCGGAGCTTGCCGGGTTTGTGGAGGCTTTCCTGGAGCATGCCGTCGACCCGCATGTCGGTCTGCTGGATCTTGAGGGGCCGACGATCGACGTCTGCGGCACCGGTGGCGACAAGCTGAACCTTTTCAATGTTTCCACCACGGCGATGTTCGTGGTGGCTGCGACCGGTGCGGTGGTGATGAAGCACGGCAACCGCGGCATTACCTCGAAGAGCGGTGGTGCCGATGTGCTGGAATACCTCGGCATCCGCATTGATCTAGACGCGGATGGTTTCCGCGATTGTCTGGAGAAGGCAGGGGTTGGCTTCCTTTTTGCGCCGAACTATCATCCCGCCTTCAAGGCGGTGGCGAATGCCCGCAAGCAGCTCGCTGAAAAGGGCGTGCGCACCATCTTCAATCTCATCGGACCACTGATGAATCCGGCCAAGCCGCAGTGCCAGCTGGTCGGCGTCTTTGATCGGGAGATGTGCCCGGCCTTTGCGGAGATCCTCCAGCGCCTCGGTCGTGAAAGCGCCTGGGCTGTCCATGGCACTACCGGCGACGGCCGTTGTGTGGATGAAGTCAGTCTCATGGGCTCCACCCGCATCTGCAAGGCGGGGCTCTATCAGGATCTCCAGGACGAAGAGATTCGCCCGCGTGACTTCGGCATGAAGCATGCCGAGGTGGAGGAGCTGCAAGGCGGCGATGCGGAAGTGAACGCCGCCATTCTGGAAGCCATTCTCAGCGGCAAGGACACCGGGGCGAAGCGCGACATGGTCGTGCTCAATGCGGGTGCTGCGATTGCTTGCTGCGGCCTCGCCGACGACATCGGCGATGGGATCGAGATCGCGAGGCGGTTGATTGATGATGGGAGTGCGCTGGATCGGCTGCGGCTGCTGCAGGATGTGGCGAAGCGCTGATGGGGCCTTCTAGCTGCTAGATGTGAGGATCGTCGAATCCGGTCCAATTTCCCACGACCTCCTTGATTCGGTTCATGGAACTCCTCTCTTCGTCTGTAGCTCCACATTCCGAGCAGGGACCGGTGGGAGGCCAAAGAAGCAGTGCGTAGCATTCTGAACAATAGTTCGGATCGAGCAGGACCATCTCGTCAGGCTTCGGGACGTAGTCCGGTAAACCTGCCTTTGACAGAATGCTGTAACTCCCGCCCAACTTTACCCAGCGGTCTGGGTCTTCCGGTCTCCAGAACCATCGGTTCACAGGCAAATACTCTAGCGGCATTCTCTTCATGCTCTCAACAGAGTGCGATTGAATGGAGCAGGGTCACCGCTTCGGCTTCGGCAACTTCAGCCACTCTTCCATTTCCTTCAGCGGCTTGGTGGTCACCACGTCCTCGCGTCGCAGCCAGCCCTTCCTGGCGACGCTTGCGCCGAAGCGGAGGTATTGGAGTTGGTTGACCGAGTGGGCGTCGGGATTGATGGAGCACAGCACGCCCTTGTCGCGGGCGCGGTGCCACCAGCGCCAGTCCATGTCGAAGCGCTTCGGGTTGCAGTTGAGTTCGATGACGGTGCGGGTTTCGGCGGCGCAGTCGATGATCTTCTCGTGGTTCACCGCGTAGCCATCGCGGCGAAGCAGCAAGCGCCCGGTGAGGTGGCCGAGCATGGTGATGTAGGGATTCTCCATCGCCTTGATGATCCGCTTGGTCATCTCTTCCTCATCGAGCGTGAGGGCGTTGTGGACGGATGCCACTGCGTAGTCGAGTGAGGCTAACAGATCGTCCTCGAAGTCGAGGTCGCCGCTCTTGAGGATGTCGACTTCGGAGCCGGAGAAGAGCCGGAATTGATCGCTGCCGTGCTCCTTGTTCCACGCGACGATGGTTTGGATCTGCGTGGCCAAGCGTTCGGGGCTGAGGCCATTGGCCTGCGGCGAGGACTTCGAGTGATCGGCGATGCCGAGGTATTGCAAGCCCAGCTCCCGGGCGCCTTCGGCCATCGCGTTGAGCGAAGCCTTGCCGTCGGACTCGGTGGTGTGGTTGTGGAAGGTGCCGCGCAGGTTTTCCCATTCTAACAGGCGCGGCAGCTTGCCGTCGTCTGCTGCTTCGATCTCGCCGCGGTTCTCGCGTAGTTCGGGTGGAACGAAATCGAGGCCGAGTGCGCGATAGATGTCCGCCTCGTCGTGGATGTTGGTGGGTACGTTTTCGCCGGAGAAGGCGTATTCGTTGAGCGACCAGCCTTTCTTCAAGGCGCGGGAGCGGATGGCCACGTTGTGCTCCTTGCTACCGGTGAAATAGAACAGCGCAAAAGGATACTGGTCATTTGAGACCGCGCGGAGGTCGCACTGCATGCCGCTTTCCAAGCGGATCGAGCACTTGGTGTCGCCTTGGGCGATGACTTCCTTGGCGAAGCCTTGCTTGGCGAAGAATGCTGTCAATTCCGCTGGCTTGGGCGTGGCGACGATGAAGTCGAGGTCGTGCACGATCTCCTTCGACCGCCGGGTCGAGCCGGCGACCGAGGCGCGTAGCACTTCCGGATGCAGGCGCAGCACTTCCAGGATGTCTTCTGCCGCCTGAATGGCGATATCGAGGCGGAAAGCCTCGGCCGATTGCTCACGGCGCGCGAGTGATTCGAGGATCTTGGTCTGGGTCTTGGCTCCGAATCCGGGGAGTCCGGCTACGGTGCCGGCTTCGCAAGCGGCCTTCAGAGAGGGGATCGAATCGACTTTCAGCTCGCGATTCAGGACTGCGATCTTCTTTGGGCCGAGCCCATCGAGGTCGAAGAGGTCGAAGAACGAGTCCGGATAGCCGACCCGCAGTTTCTTATGGAACTCCAGCTCACCGGTGGTGGCGAGCTCGTGGAGCTTGTCGCGCAGGGCATCGCCGAGGCCTTTGATTCCTTCGAGCTTGTTGTCGCGGGCAAGCGCCACGATGTCGCCGTCGTAGCCGGACACGACCTCGGCTCCCTGGCGATAGGCGCGGATCTTGAAGGGGTTCTCACCTTGGATCTCTAGCAGCAGGGCGATTTCTTCCAGGACTTCGACCAGGCGCTCGCGGGTGACGGACATGCCGTGAGGCTAAAAGGGCAAGGCGGGCGGGACAGCCAAAATTCCGCCTTACCCTTGGGCGGCTTGGGAATGCGGCATCAGATGCCATGCCTGCAGCGAGGCGACCACGTAGATCACTACCAGAAGGGCGGCGACCAGCAGGCCGGTGACGAAGGTTTCCCGTTTCGAGAACCAATGGGACCGCCGCTGTTCCAAAATGATCGTCGCTATCACCCAGGCCGCTGGAATCGCGAAGGCAAGGGGACCCCATTCGCGGATCAGCGAGGGCAGGACGGGCCAGCTACGTTCCGGATCGGGGTAGCCAGCCGAGCGCAGCAGCACGACGGAAACGATGCTGCCTACCTGAATGACAGCGCATTGCGCCGCCGCCAAAGCTCCCTGCACCGCGTATTCCCGGATGTCCATCGGCGTCAGCATCCGTGGTGGCCGTGGCGGAGGAAAGGGGATTTCGCGCTTGATGAATCCGCGTGTGACGAGTCTGTCACCGGGGTGAAACGATTTTAGGCTAAACCTCTTGTCCTCTGCCGGGCGTATCTAATGCCGGGCCTTCGGCTTCGTTTTACCTCCGGCCGTTTGCCCCAGCCGCCTTTCTGCATGAAAAAATCCACCGTCTACCGTTGCGCCGCGTTGTTGTGGGCAGCAACGCTGCCTCTTTTCGCCCAGCAGCACGGGCTTACCTCCCGGCCGGATGTGGATGCCTATTACGACGGCACTTTTCCGACCACGCCGCCGGCGGTGCCGGGGAATTGGTCCACGGTGATCGCGTTTCCGAACCTAACCTTCCTCAACCCCGTGGGCCTCGCGCCGGTCCCGGGGACGAACAAATTGATCGTGTGGGAGCGCGATGGGAAGATCTGGACCTTCGACAACAACGCGGCGACCACGACGAAGACGCTCGTCGTCGATCTTTCCTCAAACGTCCAAGGCTGGGATGACTCCGGTTTGCTGGGGTTGGCGCTTCACCCGGACTTTCAGAACAACCACCAGATGTACATCTGGTACAATTGGCGTGGCGGCATCACCGGTGGCGCTGGTGACCTCGGTCCGGTGATTGGCGATGCCAATACCCGTCCGCCGACCGCGACGCCGACCCGCGACCGGCTCTCTCGCTTCGTGCTCGATGCGAACCTGCAGACCACCAAGGCCAGCGAGTACGTGGTGATCGATCAGCAGGATGCGAGCGTCTGGCACAATGGCGGCGGGATGTTCTTCCATCCGCAGAATGGCTTCCTCTACATCACCAATGGCGACGACCAAGACTCCGCGCTCAATACGCAGCGCAATGATCGTGCGCTCTTCTCCTGCGTGATCCGCATCGATGTGGACCAACGCGGCGGTGCGATCAGCCATGCGCCGACCAAGCGTCCGGTGAATGAAGTCAGTCCGACTTGGCCGCGCTACTATGTGCCGAATGACAATCCCTTCGTCGGTCAACCGAATGCGCTGGAGGAAATGTTCGCGATCGGTTTGCGCAGCCCGCACCGCATGACCATCGACCCGGTGACCGGGCGGATTTTCATCGGTGATGTCGGGAATGGTGCGCGGGAGGAAGTCAGCGTGATCGAGCCGAATGATCCGCCGGGGCTGAACTTCCAGTGGGCCACGATTGAAGGGAAGGGTGGGGATCTCACTGGATCATACATCGGGACCAGCAAGGGGCCCATCATCGACTACGCGCATTCGTCGCAGGACGGGAGCTGTGTGGTGGGCGGCTATGTTTACCGGGGCACTGAGTTTCCCGAGCTCTACGGGAAATACATTTTCGGCGACAACATGAGCGGCATCATCTGGTACCTCGATGAGTCGGTCAGCCCGGCGGCGAAGGTGACACTCGCGGTGCTGCCGGATGGTCCGGGGCCGAACTCGGGCAACGACTACCGTGGTCTCGGCTCCTTCGGTCTCGATGCGAATCGCGAACTCTACATGTGCCGGCTGAGCAGCACGGAAGGGCGGATCTACAAGCTCCAGCGGGGTGGGCCGCCGCCGGGATCGCCTTTGCCGGCGACTCTGGGTGCGACCGGCTTGTTCAGCAATCTCGCGGCCCTGACGCCTGATGCTCGGTTGATCCCGTATCAGCTCAATGAACCCTTCTGGTCGGACGGCGCGATCAAGTCGCGGTTCGCGGCGATTCCGAATGGAACCACGGTGGGCTTCCAGCCCACGGGCGAGTGGAGCTTTCCCCATGGTTCCGTCTTGGTGAAGCACTTCGATCTGCCGGTCAGCGACGTCGATCCGAATGCGAAGCGCAGGCTCGAAACGCGCGTGATCGTGAAGCAGGATGATGGCGAGGTGTATGGGGCGACTTACAAGTGGCGCGCCGACCAGAGCGATGCGGATTTGCTGGATGGCAGCCTGACTGAAAACATCTCGATCGCCACCGCGCCGATCGGCTCCTTTACCAGCCAGGACATCGGTGGTCCGGCCTTGGCGGGATCGACTGTTAGAAACGGCAATGCGATCACGATCACCGCAGGTGGCACGGATATCTGGGGAACGAGCGATCAATTCCACTACGCGCACCAGCAGCGCACTGGAGACTTCGATGTCGCGGTGCGGATCGAGAGCGTGGTGCAGTCCGATCTTTACACGAAAACGGGCCTGATGGTCCGCGACTCGCTCGCGGCGAATGCCCGTCACGTGATGGCGCTGGTTTTCCCGAGCAATGCGGCGCGTAACAACAATACCGGCGGCTACGAGTTCCAGTATCGTGCGACCACCGGCGGGAGTGCCACTGCGCTCTATCCTGCGGCTCCGCAGCCGAAGGTGAACTATCCGGATACCTGGCTGCGGATGCGACGTGAGGGTGACACCTTCATCGCTTACTGGAGTTCGGATGGCTTCACGTGGGCCGAGTACCAGCGGACCACGCTTGATTTGCCGGATCAGGTTTACTTCGGCCTGGCAGTCACGGCGCACACGGCCTCGCCGACGACGGTGGCGAAGTTCCACGTCGATACCCGCCGGCAGCCGTGGTACTTCCCGAGCCGGCAGGACTGCCTGCGTTGCCACAATCCGCAGTCGGGCGGTGTGCTCGGGCCGAGCACGCGGCAGTTCAATCGCGAGATGCTGTTCCCCAATGGTGTCACCGACCAGCAGCTCAGCGCGTGGAGCCATGTGGGTCTCTTCGACCATGGCCCCGAGGATGCGGAGCTGCCGGGATTGCAAAAGCTCTCCCATCACAACGACACCAGCGCCTCACTGCAAGAGAGGGCCCGCTCGTATCTGGATGCGAATTGCTCCTATTGCCACCGGCCGAATGGCGTGCATGCCTTGTGGGATGCGCGCTATTTGACGCCTTTCCAAGACCAGGGGATTTATTACGGCCCGGTTCTCAATTCGCTCGGGAATCCCAATGCCCGCGTCGTGGTGCCGCAAAGCTTGAACGACTCGATCCTGCATCATCGCATCAGCATCACGGGCGAGAACCAGATGCCGCCGCTGGGACGGAACATGGTCGACAAGGATGGCGTGGCCATGCTGGAGGCGTGGATCAATTCGCTGCCGGAAGAGAACGTGACGCCGCCGGCAACGCTCGTGGCGACCGCCGTGTCGAACACGCAGGTGAATCTGACGTGGCAGGATCTTTCCAGCAACGAGGCCGGCTTTTCGATCGAGCGGTCGCTCGATGGCGTGAGCTTCACCTCGCTGGCGATCGTGGGGCCGGGCGTGACCTCATATAGCGACATTACCGCGGAGCCGTTTCAGACGAACTCGTACCGGGTGATGGCATTCGGCGAGTATGTTTATTCCACGCCGTCGAACATCGCGTCAGCGACGGCGAATGTCGGACCGCCAGCGCCGGAGATCCGGCTCACGGGAAATGGGATCGACATCTCCAACAACGACCTCACGCCCAGTGCCGCGGATGGGACGGACTTCGGCGTTTCCACGCCGGGCACCGGCAACGTGACGCGGACCTTCACGATCCAGAATCTGGGCAATTTGCCGCTCAATCTAACGGGATCGCCACGGGTCCGCATCCAAGGGACGGATGCTTCGTCGTTCAGCGTTTCGGCGCAGCCTCCGGCCAGCCTGACGGGTCCGGGCAGCACGAATATCCAGATCGTTTTCGCGCCGCAGGGCTATGGCGCCAAGAATGCCACGGTGGTGATCGCTTCCAATGATGCGAGCGAGCCGGTCACGACATTTGCGGTCACCGGCGTCGGGCTTGATGATGGGATTGTCGCGTGGTGGCGCTTCGATGATGCCAGTGGTGGGACTGCGGCGGATGCCACGGGTTTCGGTCGCACCGGCACGCTGACCGCGCCCTTGCCACAGTGGCAGGCGAGCGGGCAGATCGGCGGTTCGCTGCGTTTCACCGGCGAGGTCAACCAGAGCGTGACGGTGGCGAACCACGCTTCGCTGAATCCCACCGCGGCGATCTCGATTTCGGCATGGGTGTATTCGTCTGACTGGGCGAGCAACCGGCGCGTGCTCCAGAAGGGCGATGCTGACAACCAGTACCGCCTGCTCATCGAGGGCGGCAAGCTGGTCTGGGAGATTGCGAACGTCGGCGAGATCCAGGCTCCGCTGCCGCCGTTGAACCAGTGGTTCCATCTCGCCGCGACCTACGACGGCGCGCGGATGCGCGTCTTTGTCAATGGAGTGCAGACCGGCGTGCTCGCCGCGACCGGTGCGATTCCGGTGACTGCCGATGCCATGTATCTTGGCACCAAGACGCCTGCGGCGACGGCGGGCGATCATCTCAACGGCTCGCTGGATGACGTGCGTGTTTACAATCGCGCACTGAAGGTCACTGAGATCGGCGTCCTCGCCGGACTGGATCTATCAGACAATCTGATCGGCTGGTGGAAGCTCGATGAAACGAGCGGCACCAACGCCGCGGACTCCAGCGGGGCGGGGCTCTCGGGCACGCTGACCACGCCGCTGCCGCAATGGCAGGCGAGCGGTGGTCGCTTGGGCGGGGCGCTTCTTTTCACGGGGCAGTCCGGACAGAGCGTGACGGTTGCGAATACCGCCTCGCTCAATCCAACGACAGCGATTTCCGTCAGTGCCTGGGTGAATGCCACGGCCTGGAGCGGCAACAACCGCATCCTGCAAAAGGGAAATACCGACAATCAATATCGCCTGCTCGCCGAGAACAGTAAGTTCGTTTGGGATATTTCGGGCGTAGGCCGCCTGGAGACGGCGCTGCCGCCGGTCAATCAGTGGGTGCATGTGGCGAGCACGTATGATGGCGACCGCATGGTGCTTTACTTCGATGGCGTGGAGGTTGGTTCGATTGCCGCGACGGCCGCGGTGCCGGTAACCGCCAATCCACTCTATTTCTCGACGAAGACTCCGGCTTCGGGCGCCGTGAATCACCTGAACGGCAAGCTGGATCAGGTCCGGCTCTATGGGCGCGCATTGAGTGCGGCAGAAGTGACGCAGCTCGCCCTCGAAGGGAATACCGTTTCGATCGCGGTTGGCGATGCCACGGCCCGGAAGGGTACTGGCGACACGGGTCTTTTCACCGTGAGCCGCACGGGCCCGACCACTGCGGCATTGAGTGTTCCGTTCTTCCTCAGTGGCAGCGCGATGACAGGCCTGGACTTCTCGCTCAATCCCGCGTTGGAGGGTTTCGCGATTCCTGCAGGGCAGAGCTCGGCGAATCTGCTCGTCCAGCCGATCGACTCCGCCTCGGTCACGGGACCGACGACGGTGACGCTCGCGCTTGGCAACGTGCCGGGCTATCTGCAGGGAAATGCCAGCTCCACCGTGACGATCCAGGACTCGCCGCTCAATGACTGGAAGATCGCGGCTTTCGGTGGTCTTGCCGGGGCGCAGGCTGCGGGCGCGGCCGATAGTGCGGACGCGGACGGCGATGGTCTCGATACCTTGCTAGAGGCAGCGCTTGGCGGCAGTCCAACGGCATCCGATGCCGGACGTTTGCCGGTGGAGGAAGTGGAGCTGGTGGATGGACAGCTTTACCTCACCTCAACCTATGTCAGGCCGAAGCCGGCGCTGGCGGGGATCTCCTATGTTCATCGTAGGTCGATGACGCTGGGAGACTGGGATCTCGCGGTGATGGTTAGCGGCTATCCGGTCGACAATGGCAACGGCACTGAAACGGTGAAGATCCGCACGGCCTTGCCGGTCGGGGGGCAGCCGAAGCAGTTCCTGAAGCTGGAGATCACGAGGCCGTGACGGCTTGCCGGGGATTGCGATCCAAGTGCAGGTGTCCCGGCTTCGGATGGACTTGAAGGAAACGGCTTCTCAGCTGTGGCGAGTCCGGCTGAAGCCGGGACTACGTACCACGGAAGACGGCATCTCTAGTTTGCGTTCGGGCCTCGCCTTGCCGAAAGGATGCCGCGGGCCGTCCAGAGGCCGGCGGCGGCCAAGAGTCCGGCATTTACTCCGATCTCGAGCAGGGTGGGTGGCGGTATGATCGGATGGCCCATGACCGCACTAATCCTCACGTAGGCGATGAAGGATACCAAGACGACTCGTTCGGCGGTTACTTCCCGAGCAGCTTCTCGTAGTATTTAGCGTCCGGCTGCGGGCTGTAGATCAGATCGACCTTTTGGCGCAGCTTCTTCCACTTCTCATTGGTGGCGTCGGCGCCGTAGTCCATGAAGGTGAAATCACCCAGGTGCCATACGCGGATATAGTCGGCCTTGACGGTGGGAATCTTGTCCTTTTCGCCGGTGACCGTGCCGATGACCCGGACCAGCGAGAGCCGCTTGAGGTTGCCTCTCGGATCCGAAGCGGTGACCTTGAAATCTCCGACGCCGTAGAGGGACGCCAGCTGGATGTGATCGTCATTCAAGCCGTCGTAGTGCTTGTGCTCGATCAGGAAGGGCTCGCTCGGTTTGGCTGGCAATTCGCGAACGATTCCGAACCACGAGATCAACTTGCCGGTTTTCCCGAGCAGGGAGCCGGGCTTCTTGGCGTCGGCGTCCGGGTCGCCGCCGACATCCGAGTCAGGCTTCTTTGAGTCGAACTTCGCTTCCTCAGTCGTGGCGACGTAGTCGACCGTCGCGTCCCGCGTGTAGGGCTTGTGATGGGGAGAGACCTCGATCTGTTGGGCGAGGCCGGAGGCAATGCCCAGGATGGAAAGAGAGAGAACGGCGAACTTCATGGCAATGGACTCCTTTATTTATCCGAGCCAATCCCGAAGTTCACCGGAATGCAAGCTGGCCGGCTAGCGAATGAAGCGCCGGATCAGGGCTTCACCACCAGTGTGTTCGACACGTCATTGCCAAACTGCTCGAAGCCATCGAGCTGCCACACGACCTTCTTCGTCTTCGGTTCGAGCTCGATCAGGTTCGGCTGGCCGGGGCCGGCGTGGCAGTTGCCGATGATGTAGTTGCCGTTCGGTAGGATCTGCAAGGTGGTGACCCAAGCGAGAGTGATGCCGGGCAGGTCGTTCTGCTCGATCTTCCAGACGATCTCCTTTTCCGGGGTCACTTCGAGCACCGAGTGGCCATTGCCGGTGGTGAGCAGTGTGTTGCCGTTCTTGAGTCGCAGCGAGCTGAAGGTGCAGTTGCCGAATGCCTCGGGGCCGTGGCCGTCCTTGGCTTGCTTGCCAAACATGGGCACCGCATACTCCCAGAAGACTTTGCCGTCGGCATCGTACTCGCGGACGGTGCCGTCGCCTTCCTGGCAGACGAGGTAGTGGCCGTTATCCAGCTTGCGGGCGAGGCGAGTGTCGCGGTGCGGCTCGGGATGGTCGCGTTTCAGGGGGACTTCCTTCAGCAGTTTGCCATCGTGATCGACCTCGATGATGCGGCCGACGCCGCTCTCGGCGATCATCATGTTTCCGTCCTTGAGGGGCTGGAAGGCGTGGACTTCGAGGCGCTTGCCTTCGTTGCCGTTGGATTTGGTGGAATCGTAGCTCCAGACGACCTCCTTTTTCTCCGGGTCGATCGCGCAGACCTCGTGCATGTCCTTCTGGACGTAGATCTTGCCGTCATCGCCGCGGTGGATGTCGTGGATGGCGCCCCACGGCATTTCCCAAGCGATTTTGCCATCGCTCCAGAGGGCGAGCTTGCCCCTGCCCTGGATCAGGACATCGCGGGCATCGGCGGCGGGAGCGGCGAGGAGGACGGCGGCGAGAGCAGAGCGGAGAATCATGGGTTGGCGGGGTTTCCCGGAGAGGGAGTCGGACTCAAACGCGGTTGCCAAATCAAATCTTGCGGGCGATTGCTCCGTAAATCCCGTTAGACCCGGTGCCTTGACGGGGAAGCGGGCTGTGCTTATTTAACAGACCTAAACTAAATCACCCCACACGACCCCATGCACGTGCCGAAACTCCTGCCGTTTGCCGTTTTCGCGACCCTCGCCTTTGTTCCAACCGCTCCTGCCGCTGGAAACGGCGCGCTCGATCGCCGCTTCGACAAGGCCGATATCAATGACAACGGAGAGGTGGATTCGACAGAGTTTCTCGCGCTCGAGCCGCGGAGCAAGTCGTGGGTGGAGGCGATCTACCGCTTCAATCTGGCTGACATCGATCACAACGGCGGCCTCTCGCTGACCGAGTTCCGCGCATCAAATGGCGGCAAGGAAGGTGGGAAGCCGAGCAGGTCGCAGAAGTTCGCCCTGGCCGACGCGGATGAGGACGGCTTCCTCGATCCGGAGGAATTCGCCCGCACGCTCGCCCAGAGCAAGCCGTGGCGGAAGGTGCTGCGTGACTTCGGCCGGAAGGATCACAATGACGACTCTCAGCTCAGTTTCCAGGAGTTCGGCGGCGGCATCGTCACCCCATTCTGATCAGGCCCGACGGCCGAAGCGCCTCTCAAGTTCCTCCCGGCGGAAGCGGAAGATCCATTCCATCTTCCGCCGGACGAAGAGCGCATGAACGATGCGGCCCAGCGGCCCGAAAGGCAGGGCGTAGTGGACCTGATCGATGATCTTCACCCCGTTTTCCACGGGCTCGAAGATGTGCCGGTGGTGCCAGAACTTGTAGGGGCCGAAGCGCTGCTCATCGATAAAGCAGCGGCCTTCGTCGACGCCCTTGATCTCGGTCACCCACGGTAGCCACACGCCGGGGACGATCTTGATGCGGTATTCGATGATTTGCCCTTCGTGGATTTTTTCCGACGGGCAGTGGATGATGCGGAAGCCGAGATCCGGCGGGGTGATGGCGTCGAGATTGTGGGATGTAGAGAAGAACTCCCACGCCTCGGCGGGAGTGATGGGGAGATTTTGTTCCTGAAACAACGAGTGGAGCATCGGCAGCACAGGATGGCATGCCGGAGAGGCCGTGGAAATGCCGGAGCGGCGGGATTTCCGGCCAAGGCGTCGTTATCTCCCGCGCCATCATTGACAGAACTTCTGGATCCATGAATCGCTGCCGCATGTTCCTTCGCGTCGCTGCGATCCTTTGTCTTTCGTTCTTGTCCCTGCGTGCCGACGACCTGGGGGTGCGTTTCCCGCTTGAAACACGTGGCGGCAAGTGGGCCGGGTACGAGCCGGTGGATGAGAATCTGAACTCCAACCTGCAGAGCATCCTCAAGCACGGCGATGTGATCCGCGTCGGCAGAACCCAGTGGTTGGCATTGAATCGCAAGACGGGTGTTTCCGATCTCGCGTCGCGGCCGGCATTTCCACAGGCCCAGGAGTCGATCGCCTGTGATGCAGACAGTGGGGTCTTCTGGACGCGCCCGTCCGGGACACCCACGACCGGACCCTACTTCGTCCGCGACTGGACCAGCGGGGAGAAGCTCGGAGAGTTGACGCTGCCGACGAACGTGTATCCCGGCTATTTCGATGCCCACGGCATGGCCTCGATCAATGGCCAGATCCTGTATGTGACCGATTCGATGGGGCCGAATCCGCGGCAGGCGACGCTTGCATCGCTCGGGGTGAGCGCCGGCGAGATCGACGTCACGGGCTGCGAGAACTGGCTGGCGATCTCCTACCGCGCCCCCTCGAACTACAGGGTGGTGATTCTCAATCGTGCAACCTTGCAGGTGATGGGAAACTACGTTCGCGGCGGAACGGCGGTGGCGATGCGGGGCAACCTGCTCGCCTGGAAGTCAGGATTGGTCGTGTCCCTGTTCCGGCTTCCCGACCTGACTCCGATTTCCGGGGTGCCGGTGCTATCGCCGACCCAGTATGGAGCGGTCGACTTCCGCCTGGTCGAAAACGGCTTGTGGGTCCATCAGGAGCTTCAGACCCAGGAGGGCTCCGTCTTCCTCCACTACGATCTCTCGAACCTGCCGGCGGTGCGCCTGCGCGAGCGTGTCACGCCTCCCGGAGTGATGCTGCCCTATTGGACCAAGAGCGTGCGCTGGGTGGCGGCGGAGGACTACCTCGGCATGATCGACGATGCGGAAACGCTGTGGGTGTGGAATCGCAATGTGGCGAATACCAGCTATCAACCGCTGCTCGATTTGGAAGCATCGCAAGAAGGTCACGAGGGAGGGTCCGCCCAAGCCCGCCTGACGATCAGCGATCCGGTGAGCTGGCCGGTGCAGGTGACGCTCAAGGCCCGCAGCGGCTCTGCGATGGAAGGCTCGGATTTCGCACCGTGGATGCAGACGGTCACGATTCCCGCAGGCGAGACTTCCGCCTTGGTCGACGTGCCGGTTCTCGCCGATACGGTACTGGAGCCGAACGAATTTTTCGAAGTCTCCATCCAACAGGTCAGCGGTGCCCTTGCCCAGAATGACAGCGCGCCACTGGTGATCGCCGGCAATGGCTACAACCTCGAGGCCAATCCGCAGAAGATCGCAGGCGGCAAGGCGAAGTGGACGGGAGTCCTAGGTTCAAATGGCCGTGTTCTCGTTGGCATGATCCAGCCGGAGCCCCTCACCACCGGCGTGTCGCCGGGGATGGCGATCGTGGACATGGAGACGGGGAACATCATCGCCAATCCCAGTGGCAGCTCGTGGCCGCCCAACTTCTATAAGATCGCCTTCCGGGAGAATCTCGTCGTGGTGGTGGCCGATAGTGGTCTGGTGGCCTACCGCACCGACACCGGCGCCTCCGTAGGGTCGTGGTATCTATCGTCCAACAGCTTCATCGGCATGGTGGACACGACCAAGGTGCTGGTCAGGGCGAGCTTTTCGAATGGCATTGAACTCCGCCGGATCTCCGACGGGGCCTTGCTCGCGTCCGCGTCGCTGCCGAGCGATGCCACGGTGGCGGTCTCGCAGGATGCACGCGATGGGTCGCCGTCATCGATCCATGCCTACGCTTATGGCGGTGGAATCCTGGAGCGCGTGAAATACAACCGCATCATCGAGTTTGATCGCAACACGCTGGCCGCAACCGAGCGCGCCGTCTGGCGCTCCTCCGATCAGGACGGTGGCGACTATGCCAAGATCCTCAACGTGTGGGAGGACAAGGTCTTTCTCAGCGTGCCTCACGGCCTGTCCGTCGTGAATCGCACCACGGGCAAGCCCGTGTGGTCCCGCTACACGGCCACCAGTGGTCTCGATGACTTCGGATGCGTGATCAGTGGCAATGCGGTGGCTCTGACGAATCTGTTCACGGGCACCGTGGAATCCTCGCAGACGACCTATTTCGTGGACCTGGAAACCGGCTGCGACATCGAGAGATTCGGGCCACTGGACCTCAGCCCGGAGGGACAATGGATCGGTGCGAACGCCCTGGCCTATGACGGCGGTTGGGTGCTTGTTTCGCGCAACAGGAGCTTCCGCGTGGTGAAGACACCGGACCGGCCGAATGTGAAGATCGTCGCCCCGGCAATCGCCGACAACGAGGTCACGACCCTGCGCGTCGTGCCGCGCGAAGGATTTGCAGGCACGTATCCGGTGCGAATTTCCGAATATGCAGAGATCACCGAGGACCGCCCGGTGAAGGATCGCTTGCTCGGTCTGGTGCCGGTCGACTTGAACGTGGATGCCGATGGCGTTGACTTCACGGTAGCCGCCACGCGTTCGGCGAAGGGATCCGAGACCACATTCCTGCGCGCGGCGGCTCCGGGGCGCGAAACCTTGTTCTCCGGTGCGCGCGGCGTGGTCGTGAATTCCCACGTCATCACGATCCCCTCGAGCGCCTTCACCACCGGCGGGCCGCTCCGGATCACCCGCGCGCGTGCGGTGGCGGCGGGTGAGGGCCTGCTCGCTGTCGGCTATCCCCTTGAATTGATGCCGGACGGGATTCGCGCCGGACTGGTGGATATTTACGACCGCGAAGGTGGGACGTTTCTCAGAACCATCGGGGCTCCCGCAGGTGCGGAAGGGAAACGCTTCGGCCACGCGCTCGGGGTTTCGGGTAACAAGGTGATCGTGGGAGCTCCCAGCGAGAAGGGCGTGGGCCGGACCTTTGCTTACGATGGCACCACCGGGACGCTGATCAGCGAACTGATCCTCAGGGGCAAAGCCGCGGAGTTCGGTGGTGAGATCAAGGCGAACGACAAGTGGATTGCCGTCACGGCTTCGGGTTCATTCGCAGGCTCCAGCCAGAAGTCGACGGGGATCGTGATGGTCTTTGATGCGGTCTCGTTGAAGCCGGTCTTCACGAAGTCGACCAAGGGTGAAGGCTTCGGCTACGCGATCGGGTTGAGTCATGACCGGCTGTTCGTTTCCGCGCCGGGTGCGAAATACCAGAAGATGTACAGCGTCGGTTTGATCCGCGCCTATTCGCTGCCGAAGGGCAAGCAACTTGGCACGATCATGGCGCGGCAGCCGAAGGCGCTGGAAAGCTTCGGTGCGTATCTCGATGCGAGCGATTCGGTGCTGGTGATCGGCGGTGTCCACGATCCGGTGAGCCTCTCGGCTGCCTTGCAAGTTCACTCATCGGCGAGCCTGGGCTTCCTCGGCTATTATTCCATGCCCGGTGACCCATTCGCTTACTCGATCGTCAAAGCTCACGGTGACTGGATCATCGGTTCCGAACAGGCCATGCGCTTTTTCCTCGCGGACAATCCGCGACCGATTGCCAGCCGCGGGATTGTCGATCCCGGTGGACTCACCTTGCCGTTTCCCTACTTTTCCCGCTCCAATCTGGCTGCCTACGGTGACGCTCTCTACTGGGCTGACTATGCGCCCAAGATGCTGGAGATGCCTGAGAAGCCCGCTGCGCCATCGGTGGCGGCCGCTGGCCGGGCTCCGGCGGTCACGGAGCCGGTATCGCCGGATGCGAACGGCGACGGCGTGGTCAACGAGATCGACATGCTGATCTTCCATCGTGGGGATACCAGCCTGCCAGCCCGTGCGACACTGGAACAAAGGGGAGCAAGCGGTCCGGTCTTTCGTATCGTGGCCGACGACAAGATTCCCGCGAACCTGGACCTGTGGTTCGAGGTCTCGACCGATCTCAGCCGATGGGAACCTGTCCTCGAATGGCGGCACGACGATCGCGGTTGGCGGGATGCGGCGGGTGAGAAACTCACCGCGGGGCCGGATTCCCTGACGGAGTCGGAGATTCGCGCTACTTCGGGCAAGGTCTTCTTCCGGACGCGCGCGACGAGCCGGTGAATGGGCTGGAGCGCGCGGAATTTTCCAAGAATTCCGCGCGCCGGTGCGTTTTCACCGGATGATGAAGTCCCGTCGTCTTTCTTGGGTGGGGCGGCCGTTGGCTGCCGCGGTGGTTGTTTTCATGGGGAGTCCTGCCATCGCTGCGCCGGATGCCAAGGCGGTGGCTGCGATTGATCGAGGGCTGGAGTATCTCGGGAAGGAGCAGAAGGAGAATGGCTGCTGGTCCACGGCGGAGTTTCCGGGGATGACCGCGCTGGCATTGCAGGGCTTCCTGCTCGCGCCGGAGGCGGCCAAGGATCATCCGGAGACGGTGAAGAAGGGGCTCGGCTTTCTCCGGGCCAGCGCCAAGCCGGATGGTGGCATCTACGACAAGGGGATGGCGAACTACAATACGTCGATCGCGCTTTCGACGCTGCTGCATGCGGATGACGATGCGGACCTTGCCCGGATCGAGGCGGCGCGGAAGTTTCTCGTGGGTGCCCAGAAGCACGAGCCCGACAAGGACAAGAAGGCCAATGACGGTGGGTTCGGCTACGAGCCGGAGGGGCGCCGGAGCCGGCCGGACTTGGACAATACGGTTTTCGCCGTAGAGTCGCTGGCGCTTTACCGCGACAAGCACAAGGGCGAGGAGCCGATCGGCAAGGAGGACCTCGACTGGCAGGCCGCGATTGATTTCGTGAGCCGTTGCCAGAACCTGACCGAAACGAATTCCGCCACGTGGGCGAGTGACGAGCCGGCGGAGAAGGGAGGCTTCACCTATACGCCGGATGGCAGCGGCGAGAATGGCTCCCACAGCTATGGAACGATGACCTATTCGGGGCTGCTGAGCCTGATCCACGCGAAGGTCGGTGCGGATGACAAGCGGGTGAAGGCGGCGATCGACTGGCTTTCCCGGCGCTACAGCGTCGAGGAGAACCCGGGGCAGGGGAAGCAGGGGCTTTATTACTACTACTTCGTGATGGCGAAGACGCTGACCACCGCGAAGATCGACAAGCTGAAGGCGGGCGAGAAGGAGGTGGATTGGCGCACCGAACTCGCGGCGAAGCTGATTTCGCTGCAGCGCGCGGATGGCTCGTGGGCGAACGAGAATGGCCGCTGGATGGAGCAGGATCCAGTGCTGGCGACCAGCTATGCGGTGATCGCGCTGAGCATGTTGGCGAAGGAGTAGGTGGTTCCTGAAGGTGGGCAGCCCCGAGCCTACGTTTGGCTGATCACTGGAGTGCGTCTTGATCTGAAACTTTGGCTGCGGACCCCAGGAGTCCCAGGATCCCGGGGTTCTCGCTGACGGTCTCATCGTCGAGGAGATACGTGCCCGTCTCGTCAAAGAGTGACCAGAGGCTGGAGCCACCGAGGAGGTTGCCGATACCGCTGGCTGCCTCGGAAGGCTGCGGCGCTCCGGCTTCGGAGACCACGAGTTCGATCTTGGTTTCGGCGGTGTTGTTCACCAATTCCGCGTGCAAATCCGGAGTGCTGTGGAGCACCAGTCCACTGAAGCCAGCGCCTCCGATCGCGCCCTTGTAGTCGATCAGTGTATAGGTGCCTGCTTTGATCCCGCCATTCCCGGCGATCTCGATGACGTGGGTATCCACCGCGGTGAGGCCCACCTGAAGGCCGCCGTCCTCGCTCACGGTGACTTGGTCGACGCCTTCCGCGCCGATGCGGAAGGAGGACACTTTGCCTTCCGCCAACTGCGCCGAAGAGACGGAGCTTTGCTCCTCGGGATGCAAGCAATCCGCCAACGGGGGCAGGATTTCCCGACCCGCTTCGGCGGGTGCTGCTTCTCCGTTCAGAATCGCCAGCGCCACGGCGAACGGATCGCTTGGCTCTGCCGACGATGCGGGACCTTCCATTGCCGCCGTAGCGGCGGTAGAGGTGCTGCCGTTCACGGGCGCTTCAGGGGCACTGGGGTCGGCGTAAGCGGTCATTCCCGCAATAGCAGCCCAGCAGGTCATTAAATGTGTGATTTTACTCATTTTCGTGGCAATTCTTACCTTGGGCTTGGCGATTTCATCGCAGCTGGGATGCCATTTGATCGTTAAAAACTCAAAAATTTCAACAAAGGCGCTTCAAGCAAACGCGGGAGAGGCTGAAAGGAACACGCTTCGCCCTTGGCGAGCGGCTGTCCGTGCCTACTTTCCCCGCCGCCATGCCTTCGCCTAAATTGTTCAGCCCCGGCCCGATCGACGTTTCGCCTGCGACCTTCGCGGCGATGTCCCAGACCATGATCGGTCACCGCGGCTCCGAGTTCGAAGCCCTCTACGCCTCGCTCCAGCCCGGCCTCCAGGCCATCTTCGGCACCTCCCGCCCGGTTTTCCTCTCCACCTCCTCCGCCTGGGGCGTGATGGAAGGTGCCCTGCGCAACCTGGCTCGCAAGAAGGTCCTCAGCCTCTGCTGCGGTGCCTTCTCGGACAAGTGGCTCGATGTCGCCAAGAAGTGCGGCTACGAGGCCGATT
Source organism: Luteolibacter sp. Y139 (assembly GCF_038066715.1). Classification (NCBI taxonomy): domain Bacteria; kingdom Pseudomonadati; phylum Verrucomicrobiota; class Verrucomicrobiia; order Verrucomicrobiales; family Verrucomicrobiaceae; genus Neoluteolibacter; species Neoluteolibacter soli. The sequence goes on from NZ_JBBUKT010000007.1 coordinate 82,878, forward strand.
CCGTGCAGGTCGAGTGGGGCCAGCAGATCGACCCCGAGGTCGTCCGCGCCAAGCTTTCCGAAGGCGGCTTCGACACCGTCACCTTCATTCACAGCGAGACCTCGACCGGCGTGCTCAATGACCTAGCCGCGATCTCGAAGGTGGTGAAGTCCTTCCCGGACACGATGCTGATCGTGGACACCGTTTCGTCGCTCTCCACCGTGCCGGTGGACATGGATGCGAACGGCATCGACGTGATGCTCGCCGGCGTCCAGAAGGCGCTCGCCCTGCCGCCCGGCCTTTGCGTTTTCGCCGTGTCCGAAGCTGGCATGGAGCGCGTCAAGGGCACGCCGAACCGCGGCTACTACTTCGACTTCGTGGAGTTCGCCAAGAACGCCGCCGCGAACAACACGCCGTCCACGCCAGCGATCTCGATCCTTTACGGGCTTCAGTACATCCTCGGCGAGATCGAGAAGGAAGGCTTTGCCAACCGCATCGCCCGCCACGCGAAGACCAACGCGATGATCCACGCGTGGGGTGCCAAGCGCGGCTTCGAGCACTTCGCGCCGGAAGGCTTCCGCTCCACCGCTCTGACTTGCTTCAAGACGCCCGAGGGCTTCGACCTTTCCGGCTTCATCAAGGCGCTGAAAACGAAGCACAACTTCCTGATCAACGGCGGCTACGGCAAAATCAAGGGGACCACCTTCCGCATCTCCAACATGGGCAACGAAACCGAAGCCACCATGCAGGAGCTGATCGATGCGATGGAGGATGTGCTCGGCTGAGGATTCCCGCAGATTTTGAGACTTATCGAGGGGCCGGTGCATTCCATGCGCCGCGCCCCTTTTTTCGAGCGGAGGTTCAAGCGACGCCGCGTGCCCGGGCAAGTGATAGCAGTTCGGCGGTATTGGACGCACCGAACTTCGCCATCACATTCGCGCGGTGGAATTCCACGGTGCGCAGGCCGATGCCGTAGAAGTCGGCGATCTCGCGGCTGGTCTTGCCGGTGATGATCTGGCTGAGCACTTCCTGTTCGCGGCGTGAGAGGATCTTTCCCAGCGCTTCCGCCTTGGCTCCTTCACGGCTGATCACCTCGGCAAAGCGCGCCGAGAAGAAGGGACGGCCATCGGCCACTGTGGTCATCGCCTTCTCCAACAACTCGGGCTGGGTGTCTTTTTCCAAATAGCCTTCCACGCCGCTTTCACGCACGCGAGTCAGGGTGAGGGGATCCATCAGCGAGGAAAGAATGAGCACCCGCGCTTGGGGGCGGGCCTGACGCGCGACGCGCGCGAACTCCAGCCCATCCATGCCCGGCAGTTGCAGATCCACGATCATTAACTCGGGGCGAGTGGTGTCGAGCAGCGGCAAGGCGTCCTCCGCTGAGGCCACGGATCCGACGAGTTGGAAGCGGGGATATGGTGCCAGCCAAGTCTCCATGAATGCGCGGAAGATCCCTTGGTCTTCGACCAAAAGAGTGCGCGTTCGGGGAGGGTTCACGGCCCGGACCCTAGTTTTCCGCGCGTGGCAAAGTAAACGAAATCCCGGTGCCGCCGCCAGCCGGGTCTTCGGCTTCCAATCTGGTGCCGAGCGCCTGGGCAATCTCCAGGCATAGCCGCAGGCCCAGCCCGCTGCGGGAATTCCCGAGGGGCAGTGGCACGGCCGGATCCCTTAGGCTGGCGATCACGGATTCGGGCAGGCCGGGACCATCGTCTCTCACGCTGATGCGGACCAGGTCCGACGCGGAGACGCTGACAGTGATCCTGCTGCGTGCCGATTTCACGGCGTTCGAGACCAGATTTCGCACCAAGGTCTGGGCCAGCACTAGATCGGTATGGACGCGTGGTGCATGCCCGTCTTCATCTAACAAGAGTTCCACGCTGCGTCCCGAAGCGTTGCCGCGGTGAAGGTCCACCATCGGCCGCACCACGCTTCCGGCGGCATGCTCCGCGAGCCTCACGGTTCCGGCGCGGAGGCGGGTCCAGAGCAGCACGTCTTCCAGCAGGAGCAGGATCGCTTTTCCGGTCTGTGCCACCTCTGTCGCGAAGTCGGGCCGTGTGGCGGCACCATTTCCTGCGGCTTGTTCCGCGGAGAGGGTCAGTGCTGTCAGGGGACTGCGCAGGTCGTGTCCCAACACGGTGATCATGCGGTTCTTGTCGGCATCGGCGGCCACCAGTTCGTGAGTGCGCGAGCGGACTTCATGCTCCAGTTCATCGGCATAGGCTTCCTGGATCTGGTGGCGGCGCTCGGCTTCTTCCATCGCGAGGGCCTGAGCTGCGAGCTTGTCGCGCTGGAGGCGTGCGAAGCGTTCGCCGAGGGCCATCGAGAGCAGCATGATTTCCAGGGCGGAGCCCAGCATCACCGCGCGGCAGATGGTTTCGATCGGTGCATTCCTCAGCAGCACGACCAGCGGCACCAGACCCGCGAGGAGCAAGCCGGAGAGCAGCACGAAGTTCCGTGACTGCCAGCCGACCGAGCGCCACACGACGACGGCGGCTCCCAGGAGCGCGATATGGGCAAGCGCCCCGATCGCCACGATGGCCTGTAGCCAATCGGCATGGCCGGTGGTCACGGCCAGCAGTGCTGCCACGGGAAGCACGCCAAGCAAGGTGGCAGCACCGCGCACGGTGCGATCCGCGCGTGGTGCTTGCTCCGGTAGTTCGAGAAGATGGCGCGCGAAAGTCGCAAGGAATGCGCCGCTCAGAGGCAAGGCCATGGCGCCGATGGTCTCCATCCACGGTGAACCCAGAGGAAGCCCGAGCACCGATACCCCGCTGCGGACTCCGAAGATGTAGAGGATGTAAAAGGCGAGGTAGAGAAGGTAGTAGCCCGTGGTGGGAAAACGCAGCCGCAGCCACACGATGGAGTGGTAGAGCAGCAAGGCTAACAGCGTGCCGAAGTAGAAGCTTTCCGCGATGAGATCGCGCTGCATCGCCGTGTGGAAGTCTATCGCGTCCGGCCACCAGCCGGGTTCCAACCAGAGGGCAACGGAATCCTGATAGTGCAGGTAGATCACCCGTGATCCCTGCGGTGGCAAGGTGAGGGGAAAGGCGGTTTCGCGTCCTTGGATTGCCTTGCTTGCGGGCGATGTCCATTCACCGGAGACCTGGTGCAGCCATCCACCGGGTGTGCCCGCTTTAGGATCGCGCTCCTTGTCCGCGGGCGAGAAGAGGTCGACGCGGTCGGCGTAGCGAACGAGGTCCGCGAGCACTCCGGCCTGCGGTGATGGATCGGGATTGTGCAGGATGATTCTCACCCAAGCGCTGCTAGGACCCCGCTCGCGGATGAAGCCGGGCTTTTTCCACGGTTTCCATGCGCTGTCTGGTAGAGCAGCGATCGCGGCTGGGTCTGGGTTTGCAGCGGCCACTGTGTCTTCCAGCACTACCACCTCCGCTTGTGGAGAGCCGGCCAGCGGCAGCATGCCCTTGGGGTGTCCCGAGAAGCCGAGCAAGAGCCAGCCTAACAAGGTCGCTGCAAGCGCCAGCAGGGCGGCCGAAGGTTGCCAGTCGAGTGAGCGCGGGAAGGGCACGGCGGCATTTCGTTAGAGCGGCCCGGGTGAGGCAAGCCTCCGTGGAACGGACCCCGTAGTAGTACGGGGTTTGCCGGGTTGTCGCGAGGCTTCGGAGTTATTGAATGATAGGGCCTCTTTAGCTCCTCACTCCCTCTCCAACCATGACTGTCACCCGCACCCACCTGCTGGCCCTTGCTGCCTTGGCCAGCCCCGCCGCTCCGCTGCATGCGATCGTCTACAGCGCGAACCAGAACAACACGAACTCCTACGATACCACCGGCACCACCCTCACGCTGGACGCACCTGGCGCTGGCGCTGAGGCCACCCAGAGCGGGGTGATCTACGGCAGTGGCGGTATTCTCAAGTCGCAGGCGGGCACCCTGCATCTCACCGCGCAGAATACCTTCACCGGAGGCACGAGAGTCATCTATGGAATCCTCTCCCTCGACAACCCCAGCAACGGCGGCATCGGCACGATCCGTGGCAATGTGCTCGTGAATGCTTCCGCCGGGATTCTCCAGACGGGAGCCCCGAATGCGCTCGGTTGGATCACCGGGCAGAAGGTCGACAGGATCGATCTGGTCAACGGGACCGTGATCAACACCGCCAGCGGCGACCAAGGCTGGGGAGTCACCTACACGATGGAGGGCAACAGCATGATCAGCTCGAACAACGGCCACAACGACCCCAACGCCAATGTTCCCACCGCTCCGTCCCGCTTCTCCTTCGGTGGACCTGCCGGCGGTAATAGCAGCCTGACGGTGAGCGGCGGCACTGCGGGATCGGTCGCGAGGGCCTATGGCCGGATCGACCTGCGCTCGGACAATGGCAATACTGCGGCCACCTTCAATATAGGGCTCTTCGCCAGCAACAACACCCCCGCATGGCTGGATTGCTATGCGTGCCTCACCGGAACCGCGGGCCTCACCAAGACCGGCGCAGGGACCCTGAATCTGTATGGGACCAATACGCACACTGGAGTGACTACGCTGAACCAAGGGGTCATCACCGTGAACAAGTCCGGCCCGGGAGGCACCGGCGGCATCCGCTCGCCGCTCGTGATCAATGCCGGGCGCATGGACCTGAACGCGGTGAACGCGATGGGATACCTCCCCGGCGAGAAGGTGGATAGCGTTACTTTGAATGCAGGACTGATCAACTCCACGGCGGCGGGTGACCAGGGTTGGGGCGTGGCTTACACGCTGAATGGCGGAGAGATCCGCACCAACAATGGTGTGGCCGATCCGAATGCCCCGGGCAAGTTCGCCTGCGGCAATTATACCACCTTCACCGTCCCGGCCGGTGCCGCGCCGCACATCAGCGGGCGCATGGACTTGCGCGACCTGCTGAATCCCAACACCGACATCACGGTGGGAGCGAATGGCAACCTGATCGTGGATGCCGCGGTCACCAACAGCGGCGGGATCAGGAAGTTCGGCCCGGGCACGCTCACATTCAACGCCGCGAACACCTTCACCGGCACTCTAACTATTACGGAAGGTGTCGTAGTGGCGGGCGGCTCCAGCATTTCCGGCAGCACGGTGAACAATACCCAGCTCATCTTCCAATCCGGGGGCACTAGTCCCGGCGCGATCTCCGGCCCCGGCACGGTCAAGAAGACCGGCGGTGACACGGTGGTGTTAACGGGAACGAACACCTACACCGGCGGCACCACGATCGAGAGCGGCTGGATCTCGATCGCGTCGAACGCGAATCTCGGCGCGGACAATATCCCTCTCACCCTGGCTGGCGGCGGCCTTGCGACCACCGCAGACCTGACACTCACGCGCCCCCTCAGCATCACTGGCACGGGCACGCTCACTCCTTCCTCCGGCACGCTCACGCTGAATAGCATCATCTCCGGCACCGGCTCACTCCAGAAGACCGGGGCCGGGGTGCTCAAGATCAACTCGATCCAGACCTACACCGGCACCACCACGGTTCAGGATGGCAAGCTTCTCTTGGCCACCTCCTCGGGTGGGACTGGAGCGATCCGCGGCAATCTCGTGGCTAACCAAGGCAGCGTCATCGAACTCTCCGATGCCGGTGCACTCGGGCAGAGCATCGGGACCGATAACGTTTCGCTCTATGGTGCCACCATGACCAACACCAGTGGCAGCGCCATCATGCTCCCGTACTATACGACGCTTGCCGGTGGCACCCTCAGCTCGAACGGCGGGACCACCAGCCCCACCGCAGCTTCCCGCTTCATTTCCAGAAGGACGATCGGGGCAAGTGGCGGCGCCAAGACCTCGACGATCGCGGGAAGGCTGGAGCTTCAGAATGGAGCTGCCTTCGATGTGAACACTCTCGCCACCCTCAACGTCACGGCCACCGTCACCTCCGGTGATGATGTGGTGGAAGTCGTGAAGGACGGCTGGGGAACACTGAACCTCCCCGCCCAAAACACCTACAAGGGTGCGACCCGGATCAACCACGGCACCTTGGAAGTGAGTTATCCCCACAGCCCCACCTACTACCTCCACGGCAACAGCTTGGCCGATGCTTCCCACCTGCATCTCCGTGGCAACAGCGTGATGAGCAACGGCACCGGGACTCCCCAGAACCTCTTCCTGGATAATTTCAGCTACATCTATTTCTACGACAACGCCTCCGCCGGAGCAGCCAACTATAGCCTGGGGCCACTCACCGGCACGAGCTTCGAGAATTCATCCACCGCCGGCTCGGCAAACTTCACGGTCGGCAATGGCTCGAGCCTGGGCTTGCAAGCCAGTGCCAATGCCGGCAGCGCCACCATCACCCTGCTTGCGGGCGGAGACTTCGATTCCTTCGCCACGGCCGGTCCCACCGCCAGCGGCGCGAAGGTGATCAGCCAAGCGGGAGGCGATGTCCGTGCCTTCGCTCCGCTGTCCATCGGCTCGCTCAACGGGAGTGGCACTTTGCAGACGGGCAGCTCCAAGGTGACGCTCGGTGCGCTGGGGCTGGACGATGTCTTCTCGGGCATCACCGATGGCACCGGCTCGCTGGAGAAGACCGGCAGCGGCACGCTCACGCTTTCGGGAGCCAACGTCTACAGCGGCGGCACCACGATCTCCAGCGGCAAGCTGCTGGCGTCTAACAGCAGCGGCTCCGCGCTGGGCAGCGGCGCGGTCTCCGTGAGCAGCGGTGCCACGCTCGGCGGCTATGGCAGCATTGGCGGAGCCACCACGCTCCAAGGCGGTGCGCATCTCGCGCCGGGCAACCCGACCGGGACCTTGAAGTTCACAAATGGCCTCACGCTGAATGGCGGCTCGGTTCTGGACTTGCAGCTTGGCTCACCCGCCACGGATCTCGTCCGCGTTTCCGCCGGAGCCCTCACCGGCCCGGCTTCCGGCAAGATCACGGTGAACCTCTTGAATGCCGGTGGCTTCTCCGGGGGAACCTACACGCTCATCGATGCCAGCGGTGCGACCCTGTCGAATCTCACTGCGAACTCCTTCATCCTCGGAACCACGCTTCCCGGCTACAACTACTCCTTCGTGGTCACGGGCTCCCTGATTCAACTCAGCGTGATCCCCACGGATCCCTACGAGGCCTGGAGCCTCAGCATCCAGGATCCCGCCCAGCGTAGCCGCACGGCGGATCCAGATGGCGATGGCTTCAGCAACCTGATGGAGTATCTCTTCGGAACCTCGCCGATCCTCGCGAATGGATCCCTCTGCAGCAGCGAGGTGACTGCGGAAGGCCTTCTCCTCCGTTGGCTGCAGCGAAGCTCCGGGGCTAGCTATCAGCTCCAGGAGAGCAGCGACTTGTCCAATCCCTGGCCCACGAGCGCGCTGCCTGTCATCAATGGCGATCAGAGCGGGGTTCCACAGGATTACACCCGTAAGCAGGCGGTCGCACCTTTGGTCGGCGGACGAAAATTCTTCCGCATCCAAGGAGTGGAAAACTGAGAGGCCCCATTTCAGGTGAGGGGAGACAAGGCTTCTGATTCAGCCAAATGGTGTAGCGAAGCAGCAAAAAAGGAGACAAGCAGTCACTCGGGACAATTGGGATCCATGGGCGGCCCTACTCATTCGGGTACTTTCCGATCCAGTTCGATCCGTCATGGTAGGGTCATGAAGCCCGCCTCTTTGATGCCGCTCGTCGCCTTGGTCTCGTTCGTCGCCACCCCATCACTCAGTGCCGATCCCGCCAATCCCTATCCCGGCTGTACGAGGATCTTCAATGGCAAGGACTTCGACGGCTGGGTCGCGGAACCATCCACCTGGAGCATCGTCGATGGCGCGATGCGTGGCGTGGGAGGTACCTCGCGACTTGCTTACACCAAGGCCGACTACGGCAGCTTCCGTCTGATCTTCACCTCGCGGATGGATCCGGTGAACAACGATCACCCCGGCATCCTTTTCTGGGGTGATCGACCAGAGGACCCGGCCAAGCCGAAGATCGACAATGCAGGCTGGCTCCAGTTCATGCCGCCCTTCGGTGGGATGTGGAACTACCATCCGCCGCAGCACTGCAATCTCCTGCATCAGGATCTCGCGAAAGGCCCGCGCGATTCCGAGAAGTGGCACGTCACCGAGATGCTCTGCAATCTGGAGAAAGGCACCCTGCGCGCTGCGGTGGATGGCGTGGAGATCGTCCGCTACCAGCACCCGACCCCGGCCGAACGCAAGGATCCGGAGACGCGGATCATCGCCGGCCCCATCGGCATGTTCCGCCACGGCGGCGGCGCTTCGGAATACAAGGAGATCTACGTGGAAGCCGATCCGAAGGAGGACAAGCTGATCACAGTGAAGTGACGGGCTTGGGTCAGCCTAACAAGGAAGCCAGGCGCTCTTCAATATCGTCGAGCGTGCCGTAGAGATCGGCATTGTCGCTGACGACGAGGGCGGCCGGGTCCAGAGGCACAGGGAGGTGAGTGATTCCCTTCAGGAACTGGGTCATTCGGCTGGCATCGCTGAAGAGCGCATCTTCCCGGCAATAGACGACGATCAACTGGTGCCCGAGCCGGGTGGCGACGCGGCCGCGGAGAAAGCCGCCATACTCGGGCTTGTCCTTGAGGATGTGGGCGTGGCCTTTCGGGTAGTTGCGGATGTGCGCATCCTTGGCATCGAAGAGGCGGCCATCCGGGTAGATCCAGAAGACGAAGTCGGGATCGGTGTGGGTAAAGTCGTTGAGCGCGGCGCGGCGGCCCCGGACCTTCTCGGCGAGGAAATCAAAACGGTCGGCCGCGACTTCGCGAGAGATGGATCCGGAGGTGATCATCCGGGATGAGTTTCTGTCGGCGAGAAGTGCTTTCGCAAGTGGTAGTGGGTCCGCCCCGGCGGAAACCCGGGCAGCTCGGCGAAGACCTGGTAGCCGTGTGCTTCGTAGAAGTCGCGCGCTTGGAAATCGAAGGTGCCGTGCCAGGAGCCGGTGCAGCCTCGCTCGACGGCCTGCTCTTCCGCGGCCTCTAGCAGTTGTCGGCCGAGGCCTTTGCTGCGGTGCTCGGGTGAGACCCAAAGGCCGTCGATCATGAGCCATCGCCACATGGTCGCTCCGTAGAGGCCGCCGATGGTGGTGCCGTCGTCGGCCTCCAAAGCCAGATTTATGGGTAACCAATCTCGTGGGCCTACGTCGGCGGGGTCGGCTTCGCGAATGCCTTTGCGAACCAGAGCGGCCAAGTCGGAGCCATCCGGGGGAGAATGGAGGCGGTAAGAACTCATCGCGAAATCGTTGCCAGAGATTCAAACGGCGAACCAGCTTTTGGTTTAAGCGGACGTTTTGAAAAATTATTCACAAGTTATGAACATGATTTTCAGTTTGGAATTCAGAAATTAGCAGGAAATTGATCAGATTTATTCACAAACAAATTGCTGATCTTCAATTGTTTGGATCAAAGGTTTGTTCTCGCAGGGAGTTCTTTTTGAGCGAATGTTTTCCATCTCGCTTCAAGCGATACTTCGCTGGCGTCCAACGGATGTGATCTCAACCGGCTCTCATTGGGTGAGATGACGAATTCACCCTAAACCCGGAGAGTGCTGCCGCCGTTAGTTGGACTGATGAAATCCATCCTGCTGCTGCTCGCCATGGCCATACCTGCATTTTCCGCCCCGAATGAACTCTCGCCTGAAGAGAAGAAAGACGGCTTCAAGCTGCTCTTCGACGGCAAGACGCTGAAGGGCTGGCGCACTTACAAGGAGAAGGAGGCGAAGGAGCAGTGGAAGGTTCAGGACGGGGCGATCGTACTGACCGCCGGTGGTGGTGGCGATTTGATCACGGATGACGAATATGCGGACTTCGATTTCCGCTGCGAGTGGAAGATCGCGGACCAGGGGAACTCCGGCATCATCTGGCGCTCCACCGAGGATCATCAGTACCCGTGGATGAGCGGCCCGGAGTACCAGATCCTCGATTCCTTCGACAAGCCGGGCCACAAGTATGCCCATGAGACCAAGAAGGCCAATGTGGCCGGCGGGTTCTACGACATCATCCCGGCCAAGCCGGAGTGGTCAAAGCCGGTTGGCGAGTGGAACGAGGCGAGGCTGGTGATCAAGGGCACGAAGGTGACGCTCTATCTGAATGGCAACGTGACCGCCGATGTGGACACGGAGAGCGACGACTTCAAGGCGATGCTGGACAAGTCCAAGTTCAAGGGCTGGGAGTTCTTCAACAAGGCGAAGAAGGGCCACATCGTGTTCCAGGACCACGGGGACAAGGTCGAGTTCCGGTCGGTGCGGATCAAGCAGCTGTGAACTAGTCAGCGGTCACCAGTCATTGGTCATTGGGAAAATCCCTTAAACAGAGAGCCCGGCAGGATTTGCAGGGCTCTCTTTTTGGGAAACGGTCGGTCGATGAGGAGGCACGGTGAAGACCGGCTTGACCCATCTCGCGGCCCTTCAGGCCGCCATGGTTCTGGCGCCAAAAACCCCGGCCGATGGCCGGGGCTGAGGGATTGCGCCCCGTTGGGGCTGAAGAGGATTGCGGAAAAGATCCTCAGAGGACGTGGGCTCCTTGGGATGGGCGGGAGGCGAAGATCTGGGCGGTGATGCCGGTGGCTTCGTGGTACTTTGCGGCGAGGGTCGCGGCGATTTCGGAGGCCTTGCGGGATTCGCAGAGGGTGACGGTGGAGCCGCCGAAGCCGCCGCCGGTCATGCGGGCACCGATGATGCCGCCGTTGCGGCCGATGGCGCGGGCGATGTCGACCATGAGGTCGAGTTCCTTGCAGCTGACCTCGAAGTCGTCACGGAGGGAGTCGTGGCTGGCGGCCATGAGTGGGCCGAGGGCTTCGAAATCGTTTTTGGCGAGGGCTTCCGCGGCGGCGACGGTGCGGGCGATTTCGCCGACCACGTGGCGGGCGCGGCGATTGACCGGGTCGCCCATTGCGTCCCAATTGGACTCCACGTCGGCGAGGGTGGCGTCGCGCCAGGACTTCTTGCCGATGACGGCGAGGCCATCTTCGGTGTTCTTGCGGCGGGCGGCGTAGCCACCGTCGGAGAGTTCGTGGTGCACCATCGTGTTGGCGATGAGCACGGTGAGGTCCGGGTTTTCGAAAGGCACCAGCTCGGGCTCGCCGGTCTGGCAGTCGATGAGGATGAGGCGGTTCGCCTTGCCGAAGGCGGAGGCGAACTGGTCCATGATGCCGCAGGGGACGCCGGCGAAATCGTGCTCGGCCTTTTGGCAGAGGAGGGCCTTTTCCTTGGTATCGAGGACGGTATCGAGCAGGCCTTCCAGCAGGGTGGCGACGCAGCACTCGAGGGCGGCGGAGGAGGAGAGGCCGGCACCGCCGGGCACGGAAGAGAGGATGTAGGCGTCGAAGCCGGGAAGGTGATGACCGCGGTCCTGGAAGCCCTGGAATACGCCGCGGAGGTAGTTCGCCCACTTCGGCGCGGTGATCTCCTGCTTGGTGTTGAGCGGCAGGATCGCCGGTTCGCCGCCGAGGGCGGTGGCGACGCGGGCTTCATTGGTGCCATTCAGCGCGGCAGCCATCACGATGTAGCGGTCGATCGCGAAGGGCAGCACGAAGCCATCGCAGTAGTCGATGTGTTCACCGATCAGATTGACGCGGCCGGGAGCGGCGGCGGTGACGGTGGCGTCGCAGCCGAATTGTTCCTTGAGGCCGGCGGCAGCGTCGGCGGCGAGATCAGTCAGGGTCGTGGCGAGGTCGAGGGACATGGACGAGGAGAGGATCGCTGCCGGGGCTCTCAGCGGCGATCGGGCGGTGGCACCCCGTGGAAGCGGCCGGTGCCGGCCGAAGGGTGAAGAAATCCGCGGATTTGGCAAAGGTGAAAGCTGTCCGCAGAAAACCTGTTTGGGTGAAACGATCGAATGGCGAGGATTGAACCAAGTCATCCCGCGAAACGGGTTCGATTGGTGAATTCCTCCTTTCCGATATGTATAGGAAAGCGGAAAAGCGGAAAAACACCCGAGGCCGTGGTTGAGGCGAACGGGCAAGAAAACGGGGCCAATCCAGCCAGTTGGCGGAATTGGCCCCGGAGGTGAAGCGGGACCGGGAACGGGCGCGAGGCCTTAGTCCCCGGAGGTCTTGTTGAATTTGGCGAGCGCCAGCATCACCAGGCCGAACACGAGCAGGACGGCGCCCCAGCTCAGGTTGATGTTATGGCCGAGCGATTTCTGGTAGATTTCGCTGCCCTTGGTCACCGCGCCGTAGCCGACGAGGATGGCTCCGAAGAGCGTGAAGAGGACACCGATAGGCAGCCGCAGGTCGAAGTTCATAGGTAGGATGTCGGCTGGGGTTTACCAGAAGATGATGTTGAGGATCAGAGCGAAGACCAGCACCGCGGTGCCGACCACGGCCGGGCGCTTCCAGAGCGGCTCGGCTTCGTCGTTCTGCTTGGGCGTGAGGGAGTAGACGAGGCCAACGAGTTCCTTGTCCTCCTTGGTCCGGGCCGTCGCCAGCGAGATGACGATGGTGAGGATGAAGCAGGAGCTCCAGGCGACGATGGCGAGCCAGAAGTTCTGGGCCATGCTGGAGGTGAACTGGTAGTGGGCGCCGAGGTAGCCGCCCTTGATCCAAGGCAGGGCGGCTTCGCCGGCTGCCATGATCTTCGGGGTGCTGAGGCCGTGGAAGGCGGCGGCGGCGAGGGTGCCACCGAGCAGGCCGAAGAAGGCACCGTGGCCGGTGGCCCGCTTCCAGAACATGCCGAGAAGGAAGGTTGCGAAGACCGGAGCGTTCACGAAGCCGAACACCAGCTGGAGGAAGTCCATGATGTTGTCCACGTTCTTCGCGACATAGGCGAAGGCGATGGAGATCAGGATGCCGGCGACGGTGGCGACCTTACCCATCCACATGTAGTGGGAGTCGGACTTGTTCGGCGCGATGTAGGACTGGTAGATGTCGTAGGTCCAGACGGTGTTGAAGGCGGTCACGTTGCCCGCCATGCCGGACATGAAGGAGGCCATCAGCGCGGTGAGGGCGAGGCCGAGGAGGCCGGTCGGCAGGTAGTGGGCGATCAGCGAGGGGATCACCAGGTTGTAGTCCGGATTGCCGGTTTCCATGCCGGGGATCGAGTAGCCGGTGCCGGACTTCATCAGCGCCAGGGCGATGATGCCGGGAAGGATCACGATCACGGGGAAGAGCATCTTTGGCACGGCGCCGATGATGGGCGTGCGGCGGGCGTCGTTCATGGACTTGGCGGCCATGGCGCGCTGGACGACGAGGAAGTCCGTGCACCAGTAACCGAAGGAGAGCACGAAGCCGAGGCCGAAGACCATGGCGAACCACTCCACACCCATCGGGTTGTCGGTGGTGCCCATGTATTTCCAGGAGTGGACGAAGGTGTCATCGAGACCCTTCTTCATGTTTTCCCAGCCGCCCATGTTCTCAAGGCCGAGAATGACCAGCGGCGCGAAGCCGAGGACGATGAGGAAGAACTGGAGGACTTCCGTGTAGATGGCGGAGGTCAGACCGCCCTTGAGCACGTAGGCCAGAACGACGACGGATGAAACCAGCAGCGAGATATTGTAGTCCCAGCCGAGCAGGAGCTTGAGCAGGGCGGCCAGCGCGTGCAGGGAGGCGCCGGACGAGGCGACCGTCATGGCCGCGAAGGCGATGGAGTTCAGACCGCGGGTCTTTTCATCGAAGCGCAGCTTGAGGTATTCCGGCACCGACCGTGCCTTCGAGCCGTAGTAGAACGGCATCATGAAGATCGCCAGGAAGATCATGGCCGGAATCGCACCCACCCAATAGAAGTGCGAGGTCATGATGCCGTATTTGGCACCGGAGGCGGCCATGCCGATGACTTCCTGCGCGCCGAGGTTGGCGGAAAGGAAGGCGAGGCCGGTGATCCATGCCGGGATCGACTTGCCGGAGAGGAAGAAGTCGTTCGCACTCTTCACCTGCCGCTTCAGCATGAAGCCGATGCCGATGACGACCGCGATGTAGGCCGCGAGGATGGTGTAATCGACGAAATGGAGGTCGATTTTCGGCGCATTGACGCCGGAGGAAACGGCGCCGCCACCGGCGGACGCGAGGATCGGGACGAGGTCGAGGAACATTGGGTTCAGGAAAACAAGGATTCGGGAAGCAGGAGCGCGATTTGAAGCGACGGGCTGCCCGTCTAGCAAGTGGTCAGTGCGTGCGCCCCCACGATTGTGGGGGCGCACGGAAGGGAGGCAGGCCTGCGGATTATTCGGCCGAGAACTTCAGCACCATGGTGTGCTTGTAGGTCTCGCCGGGCTTGAGGACCGCGGTCGGGAAGGACGGCTGGTTCGGCGCGTCCGGGAAGTTTTCGGTCTCGAGGGCGCAGGCGGTGCGGTAGGCGTACTTCACGCCGCCCTTGCCGGCCACGGTGCCGTCGAGGAAATTGCCGCCGTAGAACTGGATGGCGGGCTTATCGGTCGAGATGTCGAGCCGGCGACCGCTCTTCGGGTCCTTCAGGGTGGCGGCGTGGCGGATGCCTTCCTTCTTGGTCAGGATCCAGGCGTGGTCGTAGCCACCGCCGAGCTTGAGGGCCTCGAATTCCGCGCCGACGCGCTCGCCGATCGGGGTCGGCTTGGTGAAATCCATCGGGGTGCCGGTGACGGAATCCAGCTTGCCGGTCGGGATCAGGCCCTTGTCGGTCGGCAGATACTTGTCGGCATCCAGGGTGAGGATGTGATCGTTGATGGTCTCATTCGGCACGCCGCTGAGGTTCCAGTAGGCGTGCTGGACGATATTGAGAACTGTCGGGGCGTCGGTGGTGGCGGTGACTTCCCACTTCAGCTCGTTGGCCTCGGTCAGGGTGTACTTGACCTTGGTGGTCAGGGTGCCCGGGTAGCCTTCCTCGCCGTCCTTCGAGACGTAGGTGAGGTCGAGGGAGTTGGAGGCGTCATCGGCCTTGGCGGTCCAGAGGACCTTGTTGAAGCCGACATTGCCGCCGTGGAGGTGGCAGGGGATGCCGCCGGGCTCGTTGTTGGTGGCGAGCGTGTAGTCCTTGCCGTTCAGGGAGAACTTGCCGTCCTTGATGCGGTTGCCGAAGCGGCCGACGGTGGCGCCGAAGTAGGGATTGCCCTTGGAAAGGTAGCCTTCCGCGGAATCGAAGCCGTAGGTGACATCGGCGTTCTTGCCGGCCTTGTCCGGGACTTCCATGGAGACGATGGTCGCTCCGAGGTCGGTGATCTTGGCGCGGAGGCCGTTCTTGTTGGTCAGGGTGAAGATCTTGGCTTCACGGCCGTCAGGGAGCTTTCCAAAGGTTTCCACAGGAATTTTCGAGGTAGCGGAGGCGGAATCTTTTCCGGCGGCAAGGCAAGCGGTTGCCATCAGCGTCATCAAGGTGGCTGTTTTCATGGGTTAGTAGGTCAAACGTAGTCGAAACTTCAAATCATGGATTCAGGGTGTAAATCCGAAATCCTGTCCTCAGATGCTGGGTTTTCCGATGCATCTCATGCTCAGGAGGGTACCGGCAAGATTTCCTTGTTGCCGGGCCGTCATGTGCGCGGAAGAACAAACCGCATGAACGTGGATTTCGCGAATCAGGAAAGTGTGGGGACGTGGCTGGCCGGAGTGCTCGAGAGTTTCGCCTGCCAGACAGGGACCCTGCACAAGGCGGATGGCGAGTGGCTGGACCTGGTGGCGCAGGTCGGGGTGCCGGAATTCCTGCTGCCGAAGATCGCCCGGATTCCCTTTGGCAAGGGGATCGCCGGGGTGGCGGCGGAGCGGCGGGAGCCGGTGGAGCTGTGCAATCTCCAGCAGGATCTGGGCGGGGTGGCCCGGCCGGATGCGCGGGAGACGAAGGTCTCCGGCTCGCTGGCGGTGCCGGTGCTCTCGCCCGATGGTGCGACGGTGCTGGGTACCTTGGGAGTTGGCATGCAGGAGCCGCATGATTTCACGGAAGATGAGAAGGCGCGACTGTCCGGAATTGCTACGGAGATCGGAAAGACATGGGCTGGAAGCTGACCGCGCCATTGACCGGCGGGCGCAAGGATCGTTAGATGACGGCCATGACACCCGTTGGGGCAGCGAAGAAGATCCTCGATACCATGCTGGGCCATCTCGGCTTCCATGTGGAGATCGAGATCATCGAAAGCGAGGAGGAGCCGTGCCTGCAGATTCACACGCCACGCAGCGAGTTGCTGATCGGCAAGGACGGAGAGCGACTGGATGATTTGCAGTACCTGGTGAACCGGGTGCTGCGGAAGCATTTCCCGAAGGCCCCGCGCGTGCGGATCGACTGCGAGCACTACCGCGCGATCCAGGAAGACAAGCTGTCCGCCGAGGTCCGCGCTGCGGCCGAGGGGGTGAAAACCAGCGGCAAGGCCTTCAAGATGCGGCCGCTGAATGCCTACTACCGCCGGCTCGTCCACAATGTGCTGGTCGATGACGAGACGGTGGAGAGCGTTTCGCCCGGCGGCGAGGAGCGGCTCAAGCGCATCATCATTCGTCCGCGTGGCAGCGAGGGAACCCCGAGCGCGGAATGAAGAAGTTCTTTTTCGACTGCGGGACGCGTGACCCGCTGGCTTCGACCGGGCTGGTGCTGCTGCGGCTGGCGTACGGCTGGATGATGCTCTACGGGCACGGGATCATGAAGATCCAGAACTTCGAGCAGATGAAGGCAGGGTGGCCGGTTGCCGGTATCTTTCCGCTGAACTTGATGAGCAGCCCGGTCAGCCTGATGGCGACGATCGGCGCGGAGGTGGGTGCGTCGGCCTTGCTGATGCTAGGCTTCATGACCCGGCCGGCGTCATTCGTGCTCGGATTTGCGATGACGATTGCCGCGTTCCAAGTGAACGCCCAAGCGCCGTTTTTCTCGACCGGCAGCGGGCCTTCCAAGGAGATGGCGGTGCTTTATCTGATTCCCTGCTTCGTCTTCATCATCACCGGGGCCGGCCAGTGGTCGATTGATGCCGGATTTGATACGGACAAGCGCCGCCGTCGCTGGAAGAAGTGAGCTGAGCTAGAGCCAAGCCATGGAAACGCACCGCCTCGTCCTGCCGGAGGATCTGAATCATTTCGGATTCCTTTTTGGCGGGCGCTTGCTGGCGTGGGTGGATGAGGCGTGCTGGATCGCGGCGTCGCTGGATTTCCCGCACTGCCAGTTCGTGACCATCGGGATGGACAAGGTGGAGTTCCGGTTTTCGGTGCGGCAGGGGACTATTCTCAATATCCGCTGCATCAAGGAGCACGAGGGCAATACCTCGGTGAGCTACCGGGTGGAGGTCTTCGACCGGCGGAACTCGATCGCGCCGCCGATCTTTTCGACCGGCATCACTTACGTGAGCGTGGACGACAGCGGGCGGAAGCGACCGATCCGTTAAGCGTGCGCCGGGCTTGCCCGCGGCTCCTGGGCCTGCCATCACGGCGGGCCGATGATCGAGACGCTCGACCTCATTTTGCCCCTCGAAGCCTCCGAGGACGAAGCCGCGTGGAAAGCTGCTGCGGCGAAGAAGCTCGGCGTGCCCGCCTCGCGGGTGACCGGAGTGCGGCTGCTGAAGCACTCGCTGGATGCCCGGCAGCGTGCGGTGAAGGTGCAGCTCCGGCTGGAGGTGGCGGTGGATGAGCCGCTGCCGGAGGAGGTGAATCCGGCCTGGTCGGCTCCGGCGCTGCCGCGGGATGCGAAGACGGCGGTGATTGTGGGGTGCGGACCGGCGGGGATGTTTGCGGCGCTGCGGTGCCTGGAGCGGGGGATCAAGCCGATCGTGCTGGAGCGGGGGAAGGATGCGTCCGCGCGGCGATTCGACTTAGCTCCGATCTTGCGGCAGGGGGTGGTGATCGAGGATTCTAACTATTGTTTCGGTGAGGGGGGGGCGGGGACTTTCTCCGATGGCAAGCTCTACACGCGTGCGACGAAGCGTGGCCCTGTCGCTCGTGTTTACGAGATCCTGGTCGCGCATGGTGCGCCGCAGCGGATTCTAACAGATGCGCATCCGCACATCGGCTCGAACCTGCTGCCGAATGTGGTGAAGGCGATGCGGGCTTCCATTCTCGAAGCGGGTGGGGAAGTCCGCTTTCAGGCCAAGGTGGTGGATTTCATCCTCGATGGTGACCGGCTGCGTGGCGTGGTCACTGCGGATGGTGAGGAGATCACGGGGGATGCGGTGATTCTGGCGACCGGGCACAGCGCGCGGGATATTTACCGGCTGCTTGCGGAGAAGAAGATCTTGTTAGAGCGGAAGCCGTTTGCGGTGGGGGTGCGGATTGAGCACCCGCAGCCGTTCATTGATGCCGAGCAGTATCACCTGAAGAAAGATGAGGCGCGGCCGGATCTGTTGCCTGCTGCGCGTTATGCGGTGGCGACGAAGATCGATGACCGCGGGGTGCATTCGTTCTGCATGTGCCCTGGTGGTTTCATCGTGCCGGCATCGACCGAGAATGATGAGGTGGTGGTGAATGGGATGAGCCTCGCTCGCCGCGATTCGCCGTTTGCGAACTCGGGGCTGGTGGTGACGGTGGAGCCGGAGGATACGGACTCGTTTGCGAAGGAGCACGGCGTGCTTTCCGGGATTGCCTATCAGAAGGCGCTGGAGGTTGCGGCGAAGCAGGCGGGTGGCGGGGGACAGGTGGCGCCGGGGCAGCGGGTGGCTGATTTCCTTGTCGGCAAGGTTTCGGCCGATCTGCCGAAGACGAGCTACTTTCCTGGAGGCAAGTCCTCGCCGCTGCATGAGATTTTGCCGAAGGGAATCGTCAGGCGGATGCAGACGGGACTGAAGTTGTTTGACCGGAAGATCCGGGGGTATGCGGGGAAGGAGGCGTTGTTGTTAGGCTTTGAGACGCGCACGAGTTCGCCGGTTCGTATTCCTCGGCGGGACGATACGCTGGAGCATCCGGAAGTGCATGGCCTGTATCCGTGTGGGGAAGGGGCGGGGTATGCCGGGGGGATCGTAAGTGCGGCGCTCGATGGGATGCGGGTGGCGGAGGCGCTCTAGGGAAAAGCCACTCGTGCTTCCCAGCCGAGGATCTCGCGAGCTTTCCTGACATCTGCCAGCGTGCCGAGAACATCGGCCGGATGCGGTGGGCCGTATTTCACCTCGGTGGTCATGCCAGTCCATGCCTCGGCGGCGCGGAGCATGTCGTTTACGGAGTGGTTTCGGCCGGTGCCGATATTGAAGGTCTCGAAGCCGCGGCCTTTCCATGCGAGCGCTTGCTCGACCGCACGGGCGACATCGGAGACATGCGTGAGGTCACGCCGCTGGCTGCCGTCGCCGTGGATGGTGATGGTTTCGGCGGCGAGGATTTTTCTGCGGAATGATTCCAGGGCTAGATCCGGGCGCTGGCCATCGCCCCAGACGGCGAACAGTCGTAGGGCGATGAAGTCGATGCCGTGACTTTCTGAGTAGAGCTTGCCCCATTGCTCTCCTTGAACCTTTGTCAGGGCGTAGGGGCTGCAGGGGGAGAGTGGATTGTCTTCAGCGCTCGGCGTTCCGTTGGTTGCTCCATACACGCTGGATGAGGAGGCGAAGATGAAGCGCTTCACGCCGTGCTGTTTGGCCCATTCCAAGAGGCGAACGGTACCTCCGACATTGGTCTCAATGTAATCTGAAGGCCGCTCCATCGATGGCCGGACTCCGCCCAAGGCGGCGAGGTGGACGATGGCGTCGCAGTTTTTGCCCGGAAGATCTCCGTTGCGGATATCGCAGAGGATGGTCTGAATCTCATCCGGATGCGGCGGACTTGGCTCCCGATTGTCCAATGCGATCACACCATGCCCCGATTCTGCGAGATGGCGGGCAACATGGTGGCCGATGAATCCGGAGGCTCCGGTCACCAGAACGGTTGATTTGTTAGATGGCATCCGGGAGGAAGAGTCGCAGGTAGTCGTTCGTCATTCGCTCCAATGTGAAATGCTGGCGGATGTGCTCGCGGGCGGCGGTGCTCATGGCGTCGCGCTTTGATGTGTCGTGAGCCAGATCGACCATTGCCTTGGCGAAGGCGGGTACGTCACGGGCGGGCACGAGGCGTCCATTGAGTTCATCGATGACTTGCTCGGAAGCGCCGCCGACATCGCTGGCGATGACTGGCAATCCGGAGGCTAGGGCTTCGAGCGAAGCATTCGGGCAACCGGCGGGATCGGAGATCATCACGAAGACGTCGCAGGTGGCATGGAAGCTTCCGATGTCATGGGTTTCGCCGAGCCACTCGACGGGCAGGCCGTTGGAGAGCTCTTGCAGTTCCTTCGCGCATTCCTCGGCTCCGGTTTCGACTCCACCGGCGATTTTCAGCACGCAGGCTGGGAGGTCAGGGAGCGCGAGTCGGAAGGCTTCGATGAGTTCGTCCAAGCGCTTCTGCGGGCTGATGCGTGCCGCAGTGCCGAAGACCAGTGCTCCTTCTATCTGCGTGCGTCTGCGAGGTTGATCGGGAAGAGTCACGCCATTCGGGATCACCTTTACGGAAGCGCCAATGGCTTCGGCTCGTTCGGCCTCTCTTCCGTATTTCACGACGAAGCTCTTCAACAGGCGTCCGTAGTCCCGCGGCTCGCGGCATGGGAGGCCGGGTGGGGGATTCTCCATCGTGCGCTCGAAGGAGGAGAACCACATCTCGCCGGGGGAGATATCGTGGACGGGGGTGAATGGGAGGGAGTCGGCGAGCAGCAGCTTGTGGGTGGTGATGGCGTTCCAGAAGACGACCGCGGCGGGTGGATCGGCGGTCATTTCGGTGAGGATCAGATCCACCGCTTCCTGTGGCCCGATGATGCCGGCTGGTGGTGGGACGAAGACTTCGATGCCGTGGTCTAACAAATCCGTGCGTCCTGCGGTGGGGTGCTCGGGATATTCCTGGAGCAGGGCGACGCAGACCTTGTGACCTTTCGCGTGAAATGATTTTGCGAGTCGGCGGAGGGAAGATTGCGCGCCGCCCATGGAGAGGTTGTTGGTGACGAACCAGAGGGTGGCGCCTTTCTCGACGCGGCAGGCTGCTTGACGGGCGAAGCGAGCGACACGCTCGGCCATGCGAGGGGTGGTGAAGTCGCGCCATACGAGCTTGTGGGCTGAGGGTGGGGGGGCGAGAAATGCGTCGGCGATGGCTTTGGCGAACTGTTGTGGCGTAGCCTTGGCCCCTAACAAGCTCATCGAGGGATTGCTCCATGCCAGTTCACGGGTGCCGCCGGTGTCGCATGCGATTACCGGACGACCGGATGAGAGTGCTTCTAGGTGAGCGAGGCTGAGGCCTTCGTGGGCGCTGCAGGAGACGAGTGCGTGGGCTTTTGCGAGCACTTCACGGACGGGGACTTTTCCTTCGGTCCATGTTAGGTCGATGCCGTGCTTTGCTGCTTCGCGATCGACGAGTTCGCGGGAAGCCGTGGCATCGGCGAGGTTTGGGGATGTTTCTCCGGCGATCAGCAGCTCTACCGGCTTGTTGATTCCGCGTGCTGCGAGTTCATCGCGGATTGCGGCGGTGATGGCGGGAAGCAATTCGAGGCGTTTTTGCGGGCGCGGATTTGCGACGCAAGCCAGGATGAAGCCCGAGTCATTCGGAGGTAGTGGGGTCTCGGGAAATTCGTTCGGGCGGATGCCATTCCATACCGTGCGCACAGGTAGGTTCGGCAATGCACTGCGCAGTTCCGATTCCGCTGCTTGAGAGCAGGCGAGCAAGATTGTGACGTCGTTTGGCTGAAGCGTTTCCCAGTCGCGCGGCCAGCCTTCGCGGCTGTTGTGGACGGTGGTGATGACGGGGATGCCGGACTTTGAGAGGGTGCGGGTTTCCTCGGCATCGGTGAGGTGGACGTGAAGGATGTCCGCACCTTGGGCGATGGCGTGCTTGGCGAGCATGCCTGCACGTTCGCCGCGCCGGAGATGGGAGAGGTCGAGTGTGCCCGGTGGGATATCGAGGGATGTGCGATGAGGCTTACCCAGTACGACGAGCCGCGCTGCGACGTCGTGGCGAGGGAGCTCTTCCGCGAGATCCCGTGCGATTTTCTCCGCACCGCCGTGCTGGAGACTGGTGACGATCTGATAGATGGCGAGGCGATCGTCGGTTGGGGCCAAGTCGAGGGCGGACCAGTGGACGATACGCGCTGAGGAGGGCAGAGCTTCTCCCTTCAAACGCGCCTGCAAGGTCTCGGGAGACGAGTGCCATTCGCAAAGCGGCGGCGGGAGTTCGCCCGAGTAGTCACCGCCGTGTTTCCGGTGGAAGTCCGACCACTCGCCGCTAGGGGGGAGGCCGATGGCTACCAATGGGCGGCCTTCTAACAGAGGAGGGATTTTGAATGAGTCGGGTGATCGCAGCACGCAGCCGGCGCGGAGCAGAAGTCCAGGGCCTGCAATCTCTTGCGAGAGTGCGAAGCCTGCTGCTTCCAGGCTGCGGCGGCTGCGGGCTTTCAGCCATGGCCGGCGCGGGTCGGTGCCAAAGACGAGGGCAAAGCCCGCGATGCTCGCTTGCTTGGCGGGCTCGGGATCGGAAAGGGAGCGCGAATGGGACATCGCTCGTCAGTAGGCCGAAGGGAAGATGGGAGGACGGCGGCGATCGTCATCATCGTCGTCCTGGCGACGGTGGGGAAATGCGGGTGGAGTGCTGAAGATGGCGGGGGAGATGTCGTTCTGTGGATCATCGCCCGCGATGACGCTGACGGAATTCGGTTCGCTGCCGGTGAAGACGAATTGGCCGTCGTCTCCCGGGCGATAGATGAGCTCCTGAACCATCGCGGCACCGGCGACCATGTAGCGGATTTTCAACAAGGTGCCTTCCGGGTAGTCGCCATTGATCCAGAAGCCGTCGTTGGTCCTGCGGATGGGTGGCTGATAGGCAGGTTGTGGTTGAGGTCGGTAGCCGGTGCTGGGCATCGGCGGTGCCGGGTTCCGACCGCGGGTGATCAACTTGAAGAGCGAGATCACCACGGCGACGGGGATGAGCAGGCAAAACAGGCCCTTGAAGAGAACGGCAATCAGCGGTGGGGAAGAGGGCGTCGAGCGATGCCGTAGCTCGTCGTAGGTGGGTGTGGCGTCGGGAGTGGTGGGCTCTGCTGGTGCTTCGGCTTCCACTGGTGGGAGCTCCGTGGCTGCGGGAGGCTTGGGTGGTGATGGTGGAGGAGTTGCTGCGGCGACTTCGGTGCTACAGAGGATGCGGAAGCCGGTGTCGGCATTCCGGCTGCGCGGGTCGGCGCGGTAGCGGGCGGCGCTGCGGGTATTGCTGGCGCCGCGGTTCCAGGAGCCACCGCGAAGGACCCGGCGGGGCTTATCGCTGAGGTTTTGATTGTCCTGGCGTGGATCCATTGCGTCGCCGGCGGGATAGGGGGCATACCAATCGAGGCACCATTCGGAGACGTTGCCGGCGATGAAGATGCCCCAGGGATTGGCGGGCTTGGAGTCGACGGGATGGGTGGTGTTGCCAGCGTTGCCCTTGTGCCAGGCGATGTCGGCGTCGGGGCCGTGCCATGCGGTGGTGGTGCCGGCGCGACAGGCGTATTCCCACTGGGCTTCGGTGGGGAGGGTGATCTTGCGGCCGGACTTTCGTTCAAGCCAGGTGCAGAAGGCTTGTGCGTCGGGAAAGGTGAGGAGGCAAACGGGGTGATCCGCAGTTTGGGGGAATCCGGGGCTTTTCCACGTGAAGTCCTTTCTTTGGCTGAGGGTATTGCCGTCCCAGCCATAGCCGCCGCTGGTGCCGTTCTCGGCTTCGGTACGATAATGGGTTTCGGCGATGAAGCGCTCCCATTGGCCGCGGGTCACGGAAGTACGGCCGATGTAGTAGTCGTGGCTAATCCGGACGTTCCGCTGGGTTTCATCACCGGCGCGGCTGTTTTCGCTGGCGGGAGAACCTTGGGTGAATTGGCCTGCGGGGACGAGGACGAGGTCCATCGTGGTGCCTCCGCCGAGGTCGAGTTTCAGAGTTGGCTCCGCGGCGGCGACGATGCCGGAGAGGGAGAGAAGGAGGAGCAGGATGGGTTTCATGGGGGAGAGGTTCAGCCGGGTTTTGCTGCATCTTCCCATGTGCGCCGGGGAAGGAAAGGCTGGGCGGAATTCGGGGTGACGCGACCGTCGGTGACGCCATCGGCGGCGTCGATGGCGATGGCCCGTGCTGCGATTTCCTCGCGCTTCACGGTTCCGGTGGACTCAAGCATTTGCAAGAGAGCCTCGATCACCAAGCCGGCCTGTCCGAGATCCCTTTCCAGTGCCTCCACGCGATGTTCCAAGACCTGGTTGCGGGAGGTTTCCCAACGGCGCTCCCGTTCGTCGTGAAAGCGCTGCATGCCTTCCTGATGTGCCTGGGATTGCTGCTGGTCGGCGATCCGGCGGAGGTGGCTCGCTTGGGCCACCTCGGGAAAGAAGAAGTCGAAAAAACTCATGGCGAGGTGATCATGTGAAGGCGGGGGCGCTGCGGCGATTACAAGTTAGGAACGGTTTTCGCGGGCTTCAGCCAGCCTGCGGCCACGGCTTCGTTGGCAAGGGCGGTGACGTGTTGCCAGAGTTCCGGAGAGACGGCTTCGATGTTCCGATTGCGGGTCAGGACCTGGTCGATGGAAATCCCGTGCTCGGGCCAGGCACCGCCGCCATTCGCGTGGTTTTGCATGATGGGTAGCAGGCGATCGATCGCGTTGGCGAATTTCGCTTCGGGCGTGGCGCCTTGTTCGAACTCTTCCCAGAGCGAGATGAATTCGGAGGCGAGGCTTTCGTGGAGCATGCCGAAGATCCGCTTCGCGGCCGCTTGTTCTTTCTCGGCCTTATTGCCCTGGTCGCCGTAGCAGAAGGTGTCTCCGGCATCGATCTCGACGATGTCGTGAAGGATCACCATCTTCAGGATGTGGAGGGTATCGAGCGATGGATCGATGGCGGGGATCAGGGTCATCGCCAGCAGCGCCAGACTCCAGGAATGTTCCGCGGAGTTTTCTCGACGGGGAAGGCCGATGGGGCGGGAGCGACGTTCGATGCCCTTGAGCTTTTCGCACTCGAGGACGAAACGGAGGGCTGAGTCGATCATGGCCATGACGCTGGAGGTTCAGGCGAACTGCATCAAGCTTGCCTTGAGCTTCTCGGTTTCGGCGGCTGGGGTTGCGCCGAAGAAGCGCTTGAATTCGCGGCTGAATTGCGAGGCGCTTTCGTAGCCAACCAAGCGGGCGGCGCTGGCGGCGGTCTCGCCTTCCTGGACCATGAGGAGGCGCGATTTGTGGAGGCGGATGGTTTTCAGATACTGGAGAGGTGGCGAACCTGTCACCGCCTTGAAGTGGGCGTGGAAGGTGGAGACGCTCATGCCTGCTTCGGAGGCGAGGGTATTCATGTCCACCGGGGCTGCGTAGTCGCCGTGGATGCGCTGGAGGGCTCGGCTGATCTGGCCGAAGTGGCTGTGGGGTGCTGCGAGGGCACGGAGCGGGCCGCCTTCATCGCTGCAAAGAACGCGGTAGGTTATTTCTCTAACAATCTGGGGGCCGAGGATGCGGGCATCGTCGGTGGATTGGAGCGCTTCCACGAGGCGGACGGTGGCATTGTAGAGAGAGTCATCGAGCGGGTTCGAGCGGATCGCGAGGGGGCGACCCATCGGGATGGGGGCGGGGCGTTCCATGGCCATCATCAGCTCGGCGACGGTGGCGGGTTTCACGGCGACGGAGATGCCGAGCATGGGGCCATCGGGGGAGGCGAGGGTTTCGCACTCGAAGGGGAGGGGTACGGAGAGGACGAGGAAGTGGTTGGCGTCGTAGGTGAAGACTTCGTCGCCGAGGTAGCCTCGTTTCCGGCCTTGGGCGATGATGACGATGCTGGGGTCATACGACACCGGGCCCTTCACCATGGCGCAGGAGGAGCGCATGAATTTCACGCCGGGAAGACGGGATGCGGAATAGCCTTCACCGTGCGCGAGCCCGCCGAGCATCTCTGCCAGCCGGCCGGTGCGGGGGGCTTCGATAGTGTCCTCGATGGCTCGTGGTTTCGCGCTCATGATGGAGAAATAGGCAATCAGGGGCGGTGATTGTGCAAGTGGGATCTTCGGGGTCAGAGAATCGGGCAATTATTCCGGGCCATCAGGTATATCGGGGAATCCGGCTGGTCGCTACGGTGTGGGCATGTGGAAGCGGTGAACGCTCTCCCTCCATCCCAACCCCAACAGGAACACGACCATGAATACGAATCGCAAGGTTATCCTCGTCACCGGAGCAAGCAGCGGCATCGGCGAAGCGACGGCTCGCCACCTCGCCGCCAAGGGCCACCACTTGGTGATCGGCGCGCGCCGCACCGACCGGCTGGAGAAGCTGGCCGCTGAACTCAATGCCGCGGGTGGCTCGGTTGAATTCGCCTCGCTCGATGTGACCGACCTCGAAGATGTGCGCGCCTTTGCCGGGCTCGCGCTCGAAAAGCACGGACGCATCGATGTGATCATCAACAACGCCGGCGTGATGCCGCTGTCGCCGCTGGAAGCGCTCAAGATCGACGAGTGGAACCAGATGATCGACGTGAACATCCGCGGCGTGCTGCATGGCATCGCTGCGGTGCTGCCGGTGATGAAGAAGCAGGGTAGCGGTCAGGTGATCAACGTTTCGTCGATCGCGGGTCACGCGGTCTGGCCAACGTGTGCCGTTTACAGTGCGACCAAGTATGCGGTGATCGCGATTTCCGATGGCCTGCGCCAAGAGAACACGGACATCCGCGTGACGGTGATCTCGCCGGGGGTGACCACTTCGGAACTGGCACACACGATCACGCACGATGAGACCGCAGGCTTCATCGACAAGTTCCGCGAAGTGGCGATCCCGGCCGAGGCGATCGCCAAGGCAATCGGCTTCGCAATCGATCAACCTGACGACGTGGACGTGAACGAAATCATCGTTCGTCCGACGGCGAGCCCGAACTGAAGTTTCCTCTCTCCGAACTCAACCTCACAAATCCCATGAATCTCTCTAACAGGATCGCCATCGTCACCGGTGGCAGCCGTGGCCTCGGTCGCAACATCGCCCTCGCGCTCGCTGCACGCGGTGCGGATATCATCCTCACGTATCGTGAAAAGAAGGCGGAGGGCGAAGCCGTGGCCGCCGAGATCGAGGCGCTTGGTCGCAAGGCGGTGGCGCTACCGCTGGATGTTTCTTCGACGAATGGCTTTCCCGTTTTCGCCTACGGCGTCCGTGCGACATTGGCAGAGAAGTGGCAGCGCGAGAGTTTCGATTTCCTCGTGAACAACGCGGGCATTGATTCGTCGGCTCCCTTTGCCGAGATGACGGAGGAGAACTTCGACCGCCTCTACAACGTCCACCTGAAGGGAGTTTATTTCCTCACGCAGCGGCTGCTGCCACTGATCGCTGATGGCGGGCGCATCGTTTGCACTTCCACCGGACTCGCGCGGTTCTCCATCCCGGGCTACTCGGCCTATGCAGCGATGAAGGGCGCTGTCGAAGTGATGTCGCGCTATCTGGCCAAGGAGCTCGGGCCGCGGCGGATCGGCGTGAATGTGGTGGCACCGGGTGCGATCGAGACCGATTTCACCGCGGGTCACCTGGGACATGCCGGGGTGCGTGAGATGATCTCCGCGCAGACGGCGCTTGGACGTGTCGGCGTGCCGGATGACATCGGCGGCGTGGTCGCCTTCCTGTGCTCCGAAGAAGGACGCTGGGTGAATGCCCAACGGCTCGAAGCCTCAGGCGGGATGTTCCTGTAAGCTGGATCTTCGAACGAAAAAAGCGGCCATCCCCCCAATGGGATGGCCGCTCATACATTGTGCCCTGGAAGGTGCTTTTAAGGAGCTTCTTCGATCCGATAGAACGCCTTCACGGCGGGAGGTGTCGGATCGCTGAAGGTATGGATGGTGGCTCCCGTGACCGGACTGCCGACTGGCGAGAAACCGGTGAGATTCGTCCCGCGGGCAAGGACGTAGCTCTTCGAGAGGGTGAGGTTCGTCACGGTGAGTTCAAAGGCTGCGCCATTGAAACCAGATGAGATCACGACCGGAGCCGCGACTACCGGAGTGCTGGTCGCGTCCTTCGGATTGCTTCCGGCGGCAAGTTCGGCGGCATTGCTGAAGCCGTCACCATCCGGGTCGCCTGCACTGCCATTCACGCCGGTGCTGCTACGCGGGTCGAGGCGATTGGCCACTTCCCATGCATCGGGCAATGAGTCGCCATCGCTA
Organism: Luteolibacter sp. Y139; assembly: GCF_038066715.1. Lineage (NCBI taxonomy): Bacteria > Pseudomonadati > Verrucomicrobiota > Verrucomicrobiia > Verrucomicrobiales > Verrucomicrobiaceae > Neoluteolibacter > Neoluteolibacter soli. Next base: position 110,756 of record NZ_JBBUKT010000007.1, read on the forward strand.
TCAAGCGAGTTCGGCACGGCAAGGATGCGGACATTGTCGAACATCACGCGATCCCCACTGGCGTGACGGATGAAGACGACGAGATTGCCGGGAGGAGGCGTGCTGCCGGTGACCAGCGAAGCGGGACGGGCCAAGGAGCCGGTGCCGATCGTGGCCAGGCAGCTGGCATCCCGCAACTTGTTGATCACATTGTCGGCATCGGGATTTCCGGATGCGGTCAGTGCGCCGTTCTCATCGATCCGGCCGGTGTAGCCGGGGATCGCGGTGCCGATGGCATTGCTCGAGAAGAAGCCGAACTCGACGACTCCGGTCGGGTAGCCATTGCGATAGCCGCCGGCGAGGTCGATCAAGTAGGTGGTGTTTGGCGCGAAGGCCACGCCGGTATCCTGATAGAGGTAGGCCCCGATTTCCTGGATGCCGGCATACTGGGCGCCCTGGCCCCCGGTCACTCCGATGGAAGTGAGGCTTTCCACGAAGGTGTCATTGGCAGCCGGTCCATTGACGAAGGTCCAACCGGTGGCGACCCCGTTGAAGAAGGTGCCGGGCGCTTCAGGAACTTCGAAGCTCGGATTGTTCACGGCCACGGTCGGCAGGTTCGAGCTGTCGAGCTTGGGATTCGTTCCAAGCAGGAACTCCCAGCGGTCGGTGGTGCCGTCGCCATCGGTGTCTGCCAGGTTGGGGTCGGTGCCGGAAGTGACACCCGCGACGTAGGCTACGTCGGGGTTCTCGTTGCCGTCGATGATGCCGTCGTTGTCGGTGTCCGCCTTGGTGGGGTCGGTGCCGGTGGCGGTGATGCCACCCCACGTGCCCGCCTTGTCTTCGACGAAGTCGTCATAGCCGTCGTGATCGGTATTCGCATCGCGCGGATTGGTGCCGCGGATGAATTCGTCATAGTTGAGCAGGCCTTCGCCGTCCGGGTCGCCGTTCGGACCGTTGTTGGCATTCACGGTGCCGTCGTCCAAGGGATTGAGCGAGTAGGTCACTTCCCAGCCATCCGGCAGCGAGTCGTCGTCAGAGTCCGGGTCCAGCGGGTTGGTTCCCGCGGCGGCTTCGCCGCCGTCGTTGAGCTTGTCGTCGTCGCTATCGGCGTCCTGCGGGTCGGTGCTGTTGATGCCGCCGTTGTATTCCTGGACGTTGGTCCGGCCGTCGCCATCGGGATCACCGCTGGCGCCGTTGTTGAAGACGATGCTGCCATTGTCGTTCGGGTTGAGGCCGTGGTTGATCTCCCAAGAGTCGGGCATGCCGTCGCCATCGCTGTCAGCAATCAATGGCGCGTTGGTGCCGATGATCTGGAAGCCATTGATCGGGCAGCGAAAGGGATTGGTTCCCGCTTCGTCCAGACGGATGTAGAAGGAGCCGGCGGTCAGTCCGCTGAAGATGGTGTAGTTGCCAGCGCCACTGGCACCCGTGACGCGGGTGAAGGTGGGATTGGTGCCCCAGTTGGAGTTGTCGACGATGTCGATCCGGCTGGTGAGATCGGATCCGAGGCCAGGGTCTCCGTTCACGGGGTTGGCGGTATCGGCGTTTGCGAGCCACACCTTTGTCGCGCGATCACCTGCTGCGGAATCGCCATCCGCATAGATCACCACGCTGAAGGAGGTGAGTCCCTTGGCGGTCATCCAAGCATCGAGTCCCGTCACGAGGATGGTCGGCTTGTCATCGTCGGTGCCGAAGACACCATTGAAAGCGTTGGTGATGGCCGCCCCGTTCGAGTCGAGGTAGCCTTTCATCAGCTTGTTGTTACCGCCGAGGGTTTCGTTGGCGTTGTTCGCCCAGATGCCGGTGGCGTCCCACTTGAGGGTCACGGCCGTGGTGGCTCCGGTGTTGTCGTTGAGGGCGACCGGGTTTCCCCAGCGGCCACGGTTGTTCCAGTTGACTTGTTCGTAGCCGGGGGCACCGGCGCTTTCGGCGGCGCCGAGAAGGTAGGCGGCATTTTCCGCGAAACTGACGCCGATCGGGAAATCAGTGGCGCCAGCGAGTCCTCCGGAAAGCGCGAGGACATGGGAAATGGCGATGGTCAGTCGCCTCGGGGAATTATTCTTGGGTCGGGTTCGATTCATGGTCGGTACGGGCCTAGGGGTCGGTTTTGCGAAGGCGAAAGGGCCTTGGCGTGGGTCGGGTTCCCCCGGGGAATCAGGGTCGTGATTTCCCGGGATAGGGCGGCGAAGGTAGGGACTCCCCGAATTTCCGGCTACTACCTGAGGCGGTAGAAATCGCCCTCCCCGCGGATGGATCGCCGATTTTCTTTTCATCGCGGGGCCGCGTATGTTGGAACGCCGGGGGGCGGCCGTCCGTAAGGCCGTGCCGTCCCGCACCAAACCCATGGCTCGTCCGTATCACCGGTCTCTGCTGCATCGTGCCCTCATGTGCGCGGTGTTGGTCGCGGGTGTGATCCCGGCGCAGGCCGTGGGCGAGCCGGAGATGACCTTGGCACAGCTGCGCGATTCGGTGTCGGAAGGCGGGCGCGGGGATGCGCGCTTCCGGGTGGAGGGCCGGGTTTGCGGTCTTTCGGAGAACCGGCGCTTGCTGGCACTTCAGGATGGGAGCGCCACGGTGCTGTTAGAGTGTGCGTCGGTGCCGCCTGAGGTTTCGGCTGGAAGCCGGATCGCGCTGGAGGCGAAAGGCAGCACGCTGCGACGCAGCCGGCATGCGATCGAGGTCGATACCGGCCCATTGATCGAGGTGGATGATCACCATGGCATCATTACCCGCAGCCGGCCTGTCTATCTGGAGCAAGGGCTGCAGCCGCTGCGGCTGGAATGGTTCAACGGTCTCAACCTGGCGGAGCTGAAGTTGGAGTACGAGGGGCCGGGCATCAGTCATCGCAAGGTGCCTGCGGACTGCTTCATGCATGATGCGGGTGACCAAGGGCTGCACCCGGGGCTTCGCTATCAGGTTTACGTCAAGGACTGGTGGGGGGACCTCTCGGACTTCGCCGGGAATTCACCGGTCAAGGAGGGCGTGACACCCGATCTCGACATCGGGGTGCGGTCGCGGCCGAATCAGGTGGGGATCATTTTCTCGGGCCTGATGAAGATCCCGGAGACCGGGAACTATACCTTCTTCCTCGGGTCGGACGATGGAGCCCGGGTGTATCTCGGCAAGCCGCTCTCGACCATTTCCGTTTTATCCGGAGAGACCGTGGTGCCGGAAACGGCACCGTGGACGCCAGCCATGGCGCCGGATGATGAGCGATGGATGACCGCGGAAGGAAGCGTGAGCTTCGTGGATCGCAAGAGCGGCGTGCTGGGTCTGGATGTGAGCGGCCAGGATGGTTCCTTTCATGTCTCGATCCTGGATCAGGATCCCACGGAGCGGCCTGCGCTGCTGGGGCGCTACATTAAGGTCCGCGGCGTTGGCGGGGCGGAAGGACTCGTGGTGATCCACCGCCGGGATTTGCAGGTGGTGGGGGATGATGCGGTGCCTTCCGGGCTGCTGACCCGTGCGGGGCAGGTGCGACGGTTGCAACCGGACGAGGCGCGCAAGCCCTACCGCGCGCAGATCCGGGGAGTGGTGACGATGGCATCACAGACGGTGCTTGTGATCCAAGATTCGAGCGGAGGTGTCTTCGTCCGCTATTCCGCGCCGAAGGGAGATGCCCAGCCGAGGCCCGGAGAATTCTGGCAGATCGAAGGCAAGACGAATCCCGGCGATTTCTCACCGATGCTGGATGGGGATCGATCCCGGTATCTGGGAAGTGCCTCGATGCCGAATGCCGCACGGCCGACCTGGGAACAGATCGCAAGCGGAAGCATGGATGCCGAGTGGGTCGAGATCGAAGGCGTGGTGGCGTCGGCTTCCACCACGATGCTCGTGATCCTCACCCGCGATGGGAAGGTGCAGATCCGCAATGACCTCTCCTATCCGCTGCCCACCGTCTCGATGAGCGAGAAGGAAATCGCAGCCCTTCCCGGGAGTGTGGTGCGCCTTCGTGGCGTCTTCACCGCGAACTGGGATGGTGAAGGCCGGGTGAATGCGGGACTTTGCCAAATGGGCAACGCGAGCCTTTCGGTCGATCAGCTGATGCCGGCCGATCCGTTTTCGGCGGAGCCGATGCAAGCCACGGACCTGCTGCGTTTCACCTCGCACCCCGGGGTCTTCAAGCGGGTGAAGGTCACCGGGACCGTGCTGCACGCCCATCCACCCGAGCTCTTTCTTTCCGATGGCGCGCGCGGGTTCCGGATCCTGAGTCGCGAGGCTCCGGTGCTGAGTCCCGGGGATCAGGTCGAGGCTTCCGGCTTTCCCCGCCTCGGGGGACCTTCGCCGGTCTTGATGGAAACCTTCGTTCGCAAGACGGGGACGGGTTCGCTGCCGGACGCGGTGTCCGTGGATTCGGCGAATCTGCCGAATGCGCGGCTCGATTCGATGCGGGTGACGGTGGAAGGGAGCCTGCTCAGTGATAGCCTGCGCCAAAGCGAGCGAGTGCTTGAGATGAGATCGGGAAAGCAGCGCTTTGTCGCGAGGCTGGCGGTCACCGGCGACGTGAAGCCGATCGAACGGGGAAGCTTGCTGCGCCTGACCGGAATCTATGCGAGTGCTGCCGTCGCTCGCGCCGGGACGAATGCCGAGCCCTTCGAGCTGCTGCTCAATCATCCCGAGGATATTCAGATCTTGGAACGCGGCCCGTGGTGGACGCTGAAGCACACGATCATCCTGATCTCGATCCTGTCCGGCGTGCTCCTGCTGGTGATGGTCTCGAATTTCCTGCTGCGCCGGACGGTGGTCCAGCGCACCCGCGAACTCGCGCTGGAGATGGAGGAGCGGCAAGTGGCCGAGCGCAACCGGGAAGTCCAGGAAGAGCGCACGCGGGTGGCGCATGATCTCCACGACGAGCTGGGCGCGGGTCTCACCGAGGCAGGCATTCTCACATCGCTGGTGAAGAATCCCGCCGTGCCCGCGGAGAAGAAAGACGGCTATCTCGAACAGCTTGCGGAAGTTTGCCGGGGGCTGGTGACCGGGCTCGATGAGATCGTGTGGGCGGTGAATCCACGCTACGATTCGGTGGGTGACCTGGCCGGATACTTCTCGCTTTTCGCGCAGCGTTTCCTGGATCTCGCGGGTATCCAATGCCGGCTGCAGATCGCGGATGCGGTGCCGGAACATCCGCTGGCTTCCCACGTCCGACACCATCTATTTCTCGCTTTCAAGGAGGCCCTGAACAACATCGTGCGGCACTCGGGAGCGAGCGAGGTCAAGCTGGCGATCGGCGTGGCAGACCGGACCTTGACCGTCGAACTGGCGGACAATGGCCGCGGCCTGGAGCCGGGGAACCCGGTGCCTGGCAGCGACGGGCTTGCAGGAATGAAGGGAAGAATGGAAAAGCTTGGAGGGGAATGCCGGGTTGCAAGTAGCCCCGGAGAGACCACCGTCGAGTTCAGGCTACCGTTGGAAAGGAGTATTGCATGATCAAGATTGGCATCGTGGAAGACAGCAAGACCACCCGCGACGGGCTGGCCACCATCATCGACTTGTCACCGGGCTACACCTGCGTGTGCGTCTGCGACACGGCGGAGAAGGCGCTGGTCCAGCTTCCCAAGCATGCGCCGGAGGTGGTGCTGATGGACATCCAGCTTCCGGGGATGTCCGGCATCGAATGCGCGGGGCGGCTCAAGAAGCTGCTGCCGGACGTGCTGATCATCATGGTGACCGTGTATGAAGATCCGGACCGCATCTTCAGCGCGCTGCGCAATGGTGCGTCCGGTTACTTGCTCAAGCGCTCGGCACCGGACCAGGTGATCACGGCGATCCGCGACGTGCTGCAAGGCGGCGCGCCGATGAGCGGGGAAATCGCCCGGAAGGTGATCCACCATTTCCGCGAGCAATCGACCACGGCGGAGGAAGTGGAGAAACTCACCACGCGGGAGCGGGAGGTGCTCGAGCTGGTGGCCCAAGGATTCATCAACAAGGAAATCGGTGATCGGCTTGGTGTCTCTACCGAGGCGGTGCGCTGGCACCTGAAGCACATTTACGTGAAGCTGCATGTGCGCTCGCGGACCGAGGCGGCGCTGAAATTCCGCGGGCCGAAGTAAATCAGCGCAGGATATACAGCGCGGTGGCCGCGACGTGGCAGGCGCTGCCGGCGAGAACGAAGAGGTGCCAGATGGCGTGGTTGAAGCGCAGGCGCTTCCACGCGAAGAAGATCACTCCGAGCGTGTAGCAGAGTCCGCCTGCCACCATCCAAGCGACGCCCGCGGGTGACAGCACGCGCAGCATGGGACCGAGGGCGAAGACGGCCAGCCAGCCCATGACGATGTAGAGCGCAGTGGACCACCAGGTATCACGCTTGCCGCGCCCGATCGTCTTCAAGAGCACTCCGGCCACCGCCATGAACCAGACGATGCCGAACAAGGTCCATCCCCATGGTCCCCGCAACGCGACCAAGGTCAGCGGAGTGTAGGAGCCGGCGATCAAGAGGTAGATGCAGGCGTGATCGAGCGCCTGAAGCCACGGCTTTCTCCGCGGGCACGAGGTCGCGTGGTAGATGGTGGATGATCCGTAGAGCAGCACCAGAGTGACGCCGAAGACGGTGGCAGAGATGGTCTGGAAAATATCGTCCTTCGCGAGCATCACCATGACCACCAGTGCGGCGATGGCGAGGGCGGTGCCAAGCGCGTGCGTGGCCATGCTCGCCATTTCCTCGGCGTGGCTTTCACATAGTGGCGAGCGGGGCCTCGGCGGCTGCCGGTGCATGGGGAGAGTGTCGCTGCGAATGGGGGAGCTGTCGAGAAGGGGGTGGAGAAAGCATTGGAGGGGCTGGGAAGGAGTTGTGGGTGGTCGAGCTTTTGGGAACTTTACGGGTGGTCTGCCGGTGAGGCGGTCGTTGTGAGTTGCTTCGTCCGCCTGAAGGCGGGAATGCGTGCAGCTTTCCGTCGGCTTTTTGGGGTGGCAATTCAGCGTCAATGATTCGCGGGTGGGAGGGCCGATTTTGTAACCATGATTCTCCTTGTTGGAGAGGGTGCGTCTGGCTATACGGCGGATGGTGGCGAAAGGTTTTTCTAACGGCCTCCCGCCCTTTGCTGCTGCTGGTTCACTCATCCCTAACCACAACTTGAGAGACATGAAATCGTATGTAGCAGAGTTCTTCGGCACCTTTTGGCTGGTTCTTGGCGGGTGCGGCAGTGCGGTACTGGCGGCGGCGTTCCCGGACGTGGGGATCGGGCTGCTGGGGGTGTCGTTCGCTTTTGGCCTCACGGTGCTGACGATGGCGTATTCCATCGGGCACATTTCCGGGTGCCACCTGAATCCCGCGGTTTCGGTCGGGCTGTGGATGGGAGGACGGTTTCCGGCGTCGAAGGTGATGCCGTACATCGGGGCGCAGGTGGCGGGTGGTGTCGCCGGGGCGCTGATTCTTTACATCATTGCTTCGGGGAAGGCGGGGTTTGACGTGACGAAGGGCTTCGCCTCGAACGGCTACGGAATCCATTCTCCCGGAGGCTATTCGCTTGCGGCGGCATTCGTGACGGAGGTGGTGATGACGATGATGTTCCTGCTGATCATCCTGGGGTCCACGGACAAGCGTGCGCCCGCCGGGATGGCGCCGATCGCGATCGGCCTAGGGCTGACGCTCATTCACCTGATCAGCATTCCGGTCACGAATACCTCGGTGAATCCGGCGCGGAGCACGGCGGTGGCGGTTTTTTGCGGTGGCTGGGCGCTCACGCAGTTGTGGCTGTTCTGGGTGGCTCCGATCCTAGGCGGGGTGCTCGGTGCGGTGATTTACAAGTTCATTGGCGGGGATGACCGAAAGTAGCGGCCGGAGTGTCGATTGCGGCCAAGGCCATGGATGCCAGTTGCCAGCCGGGAGTGCCATCGCTAGGCCTTCCCGGCTGTCATGTCGAAACCCGGTGCGAGTATCGATGCCGCTGAACGCGCGGTGCCGGAAATCAGGCTGGCGGGAAAGCTCGGTGGCATGTCGCTGCCGTGGCAGGTGGCGGTTCTGGCGATCTGGCCGCTGCTTGAGAACGTCCTCGCGTTTTGCGTGGGTTTCACCGACCGGCTGATCTCGGGGCGCCTCGCGACGGGGCCCGAGCAGGTGGCGATTCTCGATGCGATGGGGCTCGGCGGCTATGTGGGATGGTTTTTCAATATCCTCCAGGGCGCGGTGGCGACTGGGGTGATGGCGCTGGTTTCACGGTCGATCGGCGCGGGTGACCGGAATCTGGCGATGCGTGGCCTGGGCCAGGGGCTGTGGCTGGGGATTGCGGCCGGGGTGCTTTCGCTGCTGGCGCTGCAATTCGGGATCCCGTCGCTGATCGAGGTGGTGGGGCTGACGCCGGAGGCGGCGGTGCATGCGGAGGCTTTCCTGCGGGTGCTCGCCTGGTCGGGGCCGGTGAGCGGCGCGATGTTTGCGATCAATGCGGCGCTGCGCGGAGCGGGGGACACGAGGACGCCCTTCATCGCGATGCTGGTGGTGAACATCGTGAACATGGGGGTGAGCTGGTATCTCGCGATGGTCCATGGCCGTGGGGTGGCGGGGATTGCCGGGGGCACGGTCACCGGCTGGTGCTGTGGTCTGGCGGTGGTCTCGGTGGTGCTGCTGCGGAGGAATGGCATGCTCTGCTGGAGCCTCGCGGGGCTGAGGCCGCATCGCGAGACGCTGCTCCGCATTCTCCGGATCGGGGCGCCGCAGTCGCTGGAGATCGGCTGCATGTGGGGAATCCACGCCTACGGGATCCATACGATCGCCAAGCTACCGGGGACGGGAAATCTGGGGGCGCACATCCTGGCGATCGGCGTGGAGTCGATGAGTTTCCTGCCGGGCTGGGCGATCGGCACGGCCGGCGCGGCGCTGGCGGGGCAGTATCTGGGGGCGGGCTCGAAGGAGATGGCGGTCCGGGCGGTGCGGCTCTGTTGGGGGATTGCCGTGGTCCTGATGGGAACCGTGGGGATCTTTTTCATCTTCGGGCGCGACGCCCTGATCGAGCTGATGGCTCCGAAAAGTGAGCTTCACAAGCACCTGGCCTCGCCGCTGGTGCTGATTTGCGCGGCGGCGCAGCCGTTCTTCGCGACGTGCATCGTGCTGAAGACCTCGATGCGGGGGGCCGGGGCGACGACGACGGTGATGCGGTGGTCCTTTGGCAGCATGATTTTCTATCGTCTGGGCATGCTGTCGCTGCTCCACACGCAGCCGTGGTTCGACCTGCGGGCGGTGTGGGTAATCTTCTCGCTGGATCTGACGACCCAGGCGCTGGTCTTCGCCTGGGTCCATTTTCGTGGGAAATGGCTGGACGCGAGGGTGTAAGCTGGCGCATTGACCCGTCCCCGCGATTCTATCCTGCCATGTTCATTGACCATATCCGCATCTACGCCAAGGCCGGCGACGGCGGGAACGGAGCCGTTTCGTTCCGCCGGGAGAAGTTCGTGCCTCGAGGCGGGCCGGATGGTGGCGATGGCGGGAAGGGTGGGGATGTGGTCCTGATCGTGGACCCTTCGACCGATAACCTGCGCCAATTCCACTACGACCCGAAGCTGATCGCCAAAAAGGGCGTGAATGGCGGCGGGGTGCGGAAGACGGGCAAGGGCGGTGACACGATCATCGCGAAGGTCCCGCCGGGCACTGTCGTTTATAAGAGCAATGCGGCCACCGTGCAGGAGGCCGTGGAGTTCGAGCGGGGCGACGAGGGCATCGATCTGGAACCGGTGGCCGACCTGACCGAGTACGGGCAGAAATTCGTGCTCTGCAAGGGCGGCAAGGGTGGTCTGGGCAACTCGAACTTCGCGACGCCGACGCACCGCACGCCGACCGAGTCGACGCCCGGTGAAGAGGGTGAGTCCGGTGTTTATTACCTGGAGCTCCGGCGCATTGCGGATGCCGGGTTGGTCGGTTTCCCGAACGCGGGGAAGTCGACGCTGTTAGGAAAGCTTTCGCACGCGCACCCAAAGGTGGCGGCGTATCCGTTCACGACGCTGCAGCCGTCGGTGGGCGTCGTCGAGTTCGGTGGCTTCCGCCGTTGCACGGTGGCGGACATTCCGGGGCTGATCGAGGGCGCGCATGAGAATCGTGGTCTGGGCCATGAGTTCCTGCGTCACATCACGCGCTGCCGGGTGCTGTTGTTCGTGGTAGACATCGCGGGCAGTGAAGGACGCGATCCGATTTCCGACATCCAGATCCTGCGCAAGGAGATCAGCGAGTATGATGAAGAGCTCGGCCGGTTCCCGTGGATGATCATCGCCAACAAGATGGACATGGATGGGGCGGCGGAGAATCTAGACCTGTTGGAGAAGCGCTTTCCGAAGGTGAAGGTGATTCCGATTTCGGCGGAGCTGGAGGAGGGGCTGGATGCGCTGAAGCTCTACCTCGATGACGAAGTGGGATACAAAGTCTGAGCCGGAGGGTGAGCCCGAGCCGGAGGGCGCGACGCCGCAGGCGACTGCTTTTGCGTTGGTTTTTGCGGTCGCCCCGATTTGCTGCTTTGGTCTCAGCCTGGGTATTTTCCTGGCCGATCATTCACGGCCTTCGGAGGTTAGTCAGTTCTTCTCGTTTTTAATGATGGCTTCCATCATGTTGGCGCCGACTATCGGCGCTCTTTTTGTCCGGGAAGGGAACCGTCGCAAGGAACGATGGGAAGGGTGGCGGCGGCTTGTTACGGTTGTTAACATATTGTGGGCGCTTGCGGCGGTATGGCTGGGGTTTGGCATGCTTCTCTCACCTGGGAGAAATTGGTAGATCGGTGGACCTCGGCCGTGGATGGTGGAGGGGCTTGTGGTGGCGGATTCTATTTGCGGGTAGCTTTGATGTCCGCCGTGGACCACCTGCTTTGGATTGCTAGGCTAGCGGGGTGTCTGGAAGTTCTTCTGAACTCGTTTTCGTCTATGGCCCGCTGAGGCGCGGCGGATCGGAGGCCTATTGCATGAAGAGTGCAGAGTTCGTTGCCGAAGGGAGGGTGGCAGGAGCGCTTTATCATTTGCCGGAAGGTCCCGGTTTGGTCGATGGAGAGATGGGTTCTCCCAGTGTGAGGGGCGAACTCTATCAAATGAGTGCCGACAAGTTGCAACGGCTGGACGAACTCGACGGGCTGGATGCGGAAGAGAGGGAGCGCAGCGATCGGCGGAGGAGACGTGTGATGGTGCATTCCCTTTTGGACGACGGGTATGCGTTGGAGGCTTGGACTTGGGTCTGGCTCGGTCCCGTGGACCCGGCGCGGTGGATCCAATCCGGTGATTGGATGAAGGAGTATCGACCCGATTTCTCCGAGCGGCTGCGGCGATATCCTTGGTTCACCTTGATCGGCATGATCTGTGTGAGTTCCTCGCCGCTGTGGATGTTGGCGGCGCCGATCACGGGCTATTACAAGACTCCAATGGCCGGGCTGGTGCGGGACGCGTTGGTCGTTGGTGCCGCGCTGTCGCCGTTTGCGGCGGTGTTTTCGCTGTGGCTGGCGAGGCGTCGTGGAGAGAGGGACGGGCTGCTCGGATGCTTTTTCGTTGTGGCGATGGCGGAGAGTGTTCTGGCGATCTTCGGGCTGCTGGCGTGGCTGGTGCAGACGATCCGAAGGTAGGCTGTAGACGCGAGGCCCGGGTTTTTTCGAATCGCGGTCGGGCGTGGACCGTGGCTTCGATCTTGCTACAATGCCCGCATGTCAGAGGAAGTGGGGGAGTTGGTGTTTGTTTATGGGACGTTGCGCCGTGGTGGCTCGAATTCGTTCCGCATGAATGGCGCGGAGTTCGTGGCGGCGGGGCAGGTTGAGGGGAGGCTGTATGTGATTTCGTGGTATCCCGGGCTGGTGTTAGAGCGGGGATTGGAGACGGTGAAGGGGGATGTTTTCCGGGTTGGCGCAGGGCAGCTTGCGGCGTTGGATGAGTTTGAGGGGATCTCGGCGAATGAGATTGAGGGTGCCGAGTATCGGCGGGTGAAGGCGGAGGTGACGACGGGGGATGGAGAGGTGATGCTTGCCTGGGCTTATGAATGGAAGGGGCCGGTGGAGGAGGCTAAACGGGTTTCGTCTGGGGATTGGTTGCAGGTGGGGGCGATAGGGTAGGCGAGAGGTTTTGTTAGGGCGGCAAGGGCGCGGGTTCCTTTGTCGCGATGCGACAGGCATCTGTCCGGAATCTTGTCCGTGACCGCTACGCGGTCGAAGAGACGGCAGGCGAGGATACTAGAAAGAAAAAGAGCCGGTCTTGCGACCGGCTCTTGGGAATTGAGACGTGTGATCTCCGCTGGCTTCAGTGGCCGAGCTCCTTGGCGGTCCAGGAGGTGGTGCGGCCCTTGTACTTGTCGCGGATTTCCTTCACTTGGGCGGGGGTGACGGCTTCGGCGTCGTTTGCCCAGCTCTGGCGGACGTAAGTGAGGACGTCGGAGATCTGCTGGTCATTCAGGGCCGGGCCGAGGGCGGCCATGACGTTGGCATAGTCGTGGCCGGCGACCTTGACGGGTCCTTCGAGGCCATTGATGACGATGCGGATCGGCACGGTCGGGTCGCCGGTGAGCCACTCGGACTTGTCGAGTGGAGGGAAGGCTCCTTCGAGGCCGGCACCGGTGGGCTGGTGGCAGGCGATGCAGGTCATGCCGTAGACATCGGCACCGCGCTTGTGGACTTCGGCGTCGGGCTTGAACTTCTTCACGACGACATTCGGATCCGGGGCACCAGCGGCCTTCGAGGCGAGTGCGGCGATGAGGCCCTTGGCTCCGCTGCCGCCAGCGACTTCCGTGAGCGAGACATCGTCATAGATGACGGTGCCGGTGGCGCCGCCGTAGCCGCCGAAGAGGCAGTGGATGAGGAACTCGGTGCGGTCACCGGAATCGATCTCGGTGGAGACCTCGGTCCAGTCCTTGGTGCCTTTCACGCTGTTGGTGCGCTCGCCGCCGTGGACATTGAGGAGGGCGCCGGGGCCGTCGCCGACGGGCTTGTGGTCGATGGTCTTGACCCAAGCGGAGAGGCGATAGTGGGTGCCCTTCTTGACGGGCACGGTGACTGCCGCACCCGCATCAATCGGATCGCTGGAGGAGATGGACAGGCCCAGCGAGCCATTGCGGCCCTGAGGCGAGCTGGTCAGCTTTGGCGTGCCCCTGCCACCGTAAGTGCGGAGGTCGGTCCAGCCTGCGGGCTGGCCATTGGAGACTTCCGAGAAGTCGGGGTTCGGCAGCAGGTTCGGCGATTGCTTCTGCTCGGTATCGGCGGTGTAACCGGCGGCCTTGGCGGCGGCGGTGACACTGGCGGCGTTCCGGTTCGCAGCGATCTGCCAGGCATCTTTCAGGGTCTGGTCAGCGGTGATGCGCTGTTCGTCCGTGGTGATCAGGGTGAAGAGCGCCTTGCCAAGGTCGGCGTCGTTTTCGAGACGGGACAGGGAAACGAGCGCATCGGCGAGTTCGCGGTCACCCTTCACGTCGATCTTGCCGCCGCTGATGTAGGCTTCCTTGACCTGCTGCGGAGTCGCCACGGTGATCCCGGCGCGTTGGACGGCGCGGACATTCGACTTGAGCGCGTTGACTGCGGTGGACTCATCCAAAACGCCGAGCTGGGCGAGGGCATAGACGGCGTGGGCTGAGCCCTTGGTGCCGGCGGCGGCGAGCGAGGTCAGCTTCGGCGCGAGGTTCTTCATGCCACCTTCCACGATCAGGCGCTGGGCGTGCATGCGCCAGAACAGGTTCGTGGAATCGAGTCCGGCAATCAGGCTGTCCGGCTTGGCCGGATCCAGGTTCGGGTTGGTGTCGTCCTTGGAGCCGGTCGGGTAGATGCGGTAAACGCGGCCGTACTGGGTATCGCGCAGCGGGGTTTCGTAGGCGTTGCCCTTGCCGGTCTTGGCGTCGAGGCCGGAGCCCGCCTTGTTCGGCGTCGGGTTGTGCTGGATGATCAGGTTGTACCAATCGCAGACCCACATGGCGCCATCGGGGCCGACTTCGGCGCAGACCGGGCCGGACCAGGCATCGGCGCTGTTGTAGAGGTTATTGAAGCGCTGGACGGACTTGTAGCCAGCGCCCTGCCGGGTGACTTCGAAGGTGCCGACGAGCTTGCCGGTGCCTTCGCTGACGAAGGCGGTGCGCTCGCGCCACTCTGCCGGGAAGCGCTCCGAGGTGTAGAAGGCGTGGCCTGCACCTGCGGTGTATCTTTCAAACTGGTCCACCTGGCGGATGTCCGCCGAGCTGGGGTTGAAGATCGGATTGTCATCCGCACGCGGGGTGCGCGGGGCCTTCATGCCGGCGGACTGGTAGGCAGCGTCGGGGAAGGTCAGGTAGAAAGACGGGTTGGCGTTCGCCGTGGAGCCCATCTTGTCGAAGTCCGAGGTGATGCCGAAGCCCCAGGTGTTATTGGTGGTCGGCTGGAGGTATTCGAGTTGGGAGGCATCCGGTTTGAAGCGGAAGACGCCCTGGTTGAAATTGAAATCCTTGCCTCCGACGTTCCCCCTGAAACCGGAGTAGCCGATGGTGGCGTAGATCCAGCCATCCGGGCAGTAGCGGAGATTCGAGACACCGGCGTGGGTGTCGCCCATGTTGAAGCCGGTGAAGAGCACCTTGCGGACGTCGGCCTTGTCGTCGCCGTTGGTGTCCTGGAGGAAGAGCATTTCGCTGCCATTGGTGCAGATCACGCCGCCATTGGCGAAGACCAGCGAGGTCGGGATGGAGAGCTTGTCGGCGAAGGTGGTGAACTTGTCGGCGCGGCCATCCTTGTCGGTGTCCTCGCAGATGATGATCTTGTCGTTGCCGATGTTACCCGCGTGCAGGTTGTTCGGGTAGTCGACGGTCTGGATGACGAAGGCGCGGCCCTTCTGATCCCAATTCACGAAGATCGGGTTCACGATGTCCGGCTCGGCGGCGAACAGCGAAAGCTCAAATCCCGCGGGGACCTGTGCGAGCTTCATCGACTCCTCGGGGGAAAGCGGCTTCTGCGCCTCGGTGATGAGCTGGTGCTTCACGTAGCCGGGAAGCTCGACCTTTTCCTGCTCCAGCTTGGGCAGCTTGAGCGCCTGCAGCTTCTTGTATTTCTCCGGTCCGACGCTCCAGTAGATGGCGCGCTTGAGGAGGTCCTGGTATTCCGGCAGGTCCCAGACGCGATGGTCGTGGCCGGCGGCGGTGTAGAAGATGCGGCCCTTGCCCTGCTCGCGGACCCAGGTCCATGGCTCCTGGTCGCGCTTCTCGAGGATCACGCGGTCATCGGACAGCTGGTCGTGGACGTAGGTTTCATCCCACGCGGAGAAGCCATTGTAGCCCCCCATGATCGGGTGGGTCTTGTTGACGTTGGTGACCTTGAAGGTGTCGGTCTCGTGGCTCTTGAAGTGGCCGCCGACGAGCTTGATGAAATCCGGCGAGCCGCCGTAGCAGGCGGAGGCGCAGTGGATGGGGAGGAAGGCACCGCCGCCCTCGACGTAGTCCTTCAGCGCCTTGAGCTGGTCGGCGGGCATGGGATTGTTTTGCTCCCAGTTGCCGTACATCATCAGGGCATCGTAGTGGGAAAGCGTCTCGGCATTGAGTGCCTCGGCGGGGTCCTGGGTGTAGGTGAAGTCGATGCCCTCGACGCCGAGCGTGCGCTTGATGACGCGGTAGCGGGTGATGGGATCGTGGTGCGCGCCGTTTGAGGTCGGGGCACCGAAGAACAGGACTTCAAGGCGCCGCGCTTCCGGTTTCGGAGCGACTAGCGGCTTGGCCAAAACCGCCCCGAGGGCGGCGAGTGGCAGTAGGAGCGTCAGGCGGATGGCTTGCATGAACTTGGTGGCAATGGGTTCGATCGCGGCAGGCAACGTGACGCAACCGGGTGGAATTTCAAGCTGGTGCAGAAACGCTAAGATAGCTTGTAGGATTGCGGGAAGGACTTGTATGTTTTTGCCAGTGGACACACCCAACGACCGCCGCAAATGGCTGGAGGATCTCCCCCCGGGGCAATTCCGGCACCTCTTCGACCACCTTCCCGGCACCCTGTTTTTCGCCAAGGACCGGGCGGGGCGCCTGATGGCAGGAAACCCCGCTTTCGTGAAACGATGCGGTTTCCTGCGTGAGGACCAGATCGTGGGGCTGACGGACAAACAGATCTTTCCACCGCGGCTTTCGGAGAAGTACCACCGCGACGATGAGAAGGTGATCCAGACCAAGCAGCCGCTGCTTGGCTTGATCGAGCTGTTCCCGAATTCGCAGGGGAAGCCGGAGTGGTTCATCACCGACAAGCTGCCGCTGTTCGACAAGACGGGTGAGGTGTGCGGCCTGTGCGGCACGGTGCGAAGCTATGAAGAACAGCGCGCGGCGATCCAGCCCTACCTGGAACTCGCCGAGGTGGCGGAGCACCTGAAGACGAACTTCCGCGAACGGCTGGAGGTGTCAGAACTGGCACAGATCGCGGGTCTCTCGGTGAGGCAGTTCGAACGCAAGTTCCGCAAGACGTTCCAGACCACGCCGCGTAGTTACCTGATGCGGATGCGGGTGATCAAAGCCTGTGAACTGCTCGCCACCACCAACCTGCCGATCACCGAGGTCGCACTCGAGGCCGGCTTCTATGACCACAGTGATTTCTCCCGCCAATTCCGCAAGCACATGGGCCAAGCGCCTACGGCGTATCGCCGCGAGAAGAGAGGCGCGGGGAAGACGCTGCCACGCTGAGAAATCGAAGCTGCTCGCCGCGCTTTCCGCGGCGCTGGTCATGGGCGGGATGCCGGCCCATGCGGAGCCGTCTAACAGGTCGTCGGCGCGTTATCCATTGTCGGTGGATGGCGGTGCCTGGAAGACGTCGCATGTCCAGGGCGTCGCGGTGGATCGGCAGCGGGGGTATGTTTATTTCTCGTTCACCACGTTGCTGGTGAAGACGAACTTGAAGGGAGAGGTGCTCGGGACTCTCGGTGGATTCACCGGCCATCTCGGTGATCTGGATTTCAACGAGGCGGATGGGCGGGTATATGGTTCGCTGGAGTACAAGGAGCAGAAGGCGTTCTATATCGCGGTCATCGATGGAGAGAAAATCGACCGGACGGAGATGCAGGCGCAGGGCTCGGACATCTTCCAGACGGTACATCTCGCCGAGGTTGTGAACGACTACACGGCCGACATGAATGGTGACGGCGTGTTTGATGGGAATACGGGCGACACGGCGGATCATCGCTATGGGTGCAGTGGGATCGATGGCGTGAGCTTCGGGCCACGCTTTGGTGAGACTGGAGGGACGTCATTGCTGACGGTGGCTTATGGGATTTATGGGAATACCAAGCGGGCGGATAACGATCATCAGGTGCTGCTTCAGTACGATGCGAGTGATTGGGTGGCGCGGTATGCGCGTCCGTTGGTGGAGGCTGCGCCGCATCGCAGCGGGCCGGAGAAGGTGGATGGGAAGTATTTCCTCTACACCGGGAACACGACCTACGGGGTGCAGAACCTAGAGTATGACGAGGCGGGCAAGCGCTGGCTAATGGGTGTGTATGCGGGGAAGAAGCCGTCGTTTCCGAACTACACGATGTTCGCGGTGGAAGCTGGGGCGAAGCCGGTTTCTGAGAAGCTCGCCGGTAGCGGGGAGAGCGGGCTGCTGTTGCCGCTGGCTCCGGAGGGATTGCGTGATGATGCCAGCAGGGTGAGGGGATGGTTCCAAAAGGCGGATGTGGGGATCGTGTCCTTGGGGGATGGGTTGTTTTATCTGGCTGTTAATGGGACCAAGGACGGGAAGCAGACGGGGAAGCTGGAGCTGAATCGCTGGGTCGGCGGCGAGAAGGGTTTCGAGAAGGTCGCGGTGGAGTGACGAAACAAACGGGTGGCAGGGCGGGGAAATCCGCGCTTGGATGGCAGGGATGAAAATTTCAGCCCTCATTGCTGCCAGCTTGCCGTTCGCGATGACCGCGCTTGCTGCCGAGAAATCCGGCCATGCCGACGCCGAGTTGATCGCCGGTGTGGCCTCGTATCAGCCCGGCAAGACGGTGCCGGTCGGGATCAAGCTGAAGATCGAGCCCGGCTGGCACAGCTACTGGGTGAATCCCGGTGAGGGCGGGATGCCGATGTCGGCCAAGTGGACGCTACCCGCGGGCTGGAAGGCAGGGGAGCTCAAGGCCCCAGTGCCGAAGCGCTTCAAGACCGGCGACCTGCCCGGATTTGGTTATGAGGGCGAGGCGATTTATCGCGTGGATTTGACTCCGCCCGCGAGTGCGAAGGGTGAGGCCGAGCTGAAGGTGAAGCTTTCGTGGCTGACGTGCAACGAAAGCGCCTGCGTGCCCGGTGATGTGGAGCTTTCGGTGAAGCTTACGGTCGGAGATGGCGCTGCTGGCAAGGACGCGGCGGTGCTGGTGGAGGCAGAGAAGAAGATCCCTCAAGTTTCCGACAAATCGCCGAGCTTGTTTGTCCTGGAGAGGGAGGGTGGGCGCTTGTTTTTGGCCCTGAGCAATACCTCGAATCCCGATCTCGATCTCACCGGAGTGAAGGTTTTTCCAGCGAGCAAGAACGTGGTCGATGCGGCTGACGAACTTACTTTCAGCCGGATCGACTTCAAAAATCCGGTGGATATTAAGGAAACGATTGGCTTGGGAGAAGAGTCGTGGTTCACCTTCGCAAAAAAGAGTGAATATGCCGAGGGCCCGGCGACTCTACTCGATATCGTCCTGGCTGGTGGGAAGCTTGAGCGCCCGCTGATCGTGTCATGGCGAGAGAAGAAGTGACGGGATTTCCATTGGACAGCCCGCCACTCCTCGACACCGTCTCAAACTCGAACCCTACCCCATCGAAACCATGAAACAACACACGTTCCTCGGCGCCGTGCTCGGTGCCATGATTTGCTCCGCCACCGCTTGGGCCGTTGAGCCGGGCGATGCCGCTCCCGCCTTCACCGTGAAAAACACGAAGGGCGAAGAAGTCACTCTCGCCGCCCAGAAGGGCAAGGTGGTGGTGCTTGAATGGGTCAATTTCGACTGCCCGTTTGTGAAGAAGCACTACAGCAGCGGGAACATCCCGAAGCTGCAGGAGAAATACACCGGCAAGGATGTGGTGTGGATCACCATCAATTCCTCGGCCAGTGGAGCGGAGGGCAGCCTCGCTGCGACCGAACTCGGCGAGCGCGCCAAGAAGGATGGCAACAAGGCCAGCCAAGTCGTCCTCGATGGCGACGGTAAGGTCGGCAAGGCCTACGGTGCCAAGACCACGCCGCACCTGTTCGTGATCGATAAGGAAGGCAAGGTCGCCTACAACGGCGCGATCGATTCCAAGGCGACCACGGATGTGAAGGACCTTGAGACGGCGGACAGCTACATCTCGGATGCGCTGGATGCGGTGCTCGCGGGGAAGGCCGTGGCGAAGGCGAAGACCCAGCCCTACGGCTGCGGTGTGAAGTACGCGGCGAACTAAGCCGGACTTCGGCAAGTTTACGATTGGCCCCGGGGATGTGAGTCTCCGGGGCCTTTTTTTGTGCGGAGAGTGGACCTGCCGTCCACGTCGCGTCGACAGGATGTCGACACCCCTTATGGGCGGTCACTTGAGGTATTTGATCAGGGCCTCGCTGCGGGAGCGGACGTGGAGCTTCTGGTAGATGTGCTTCAGGTGGAAGCGCACGGTATCGAAGCTGATGTTCATCTGGTCGGCGATTTCCTTGGTGATGTAGCCCTTGGCGAGGAGGGCCAGCACTTCTTCCTCGCGGTTGGTGAGTTGCTCGAGTTCGGGATCCTTCACCTTGACCGGCTTGCGGAAGGATTCGACGACCTTCCGCGCGATCTCGCCGCTCATGGGTGCTCCGCCGAACCAGACGTCCTTCACGGCATCGACGATTTCCTGCCTTGGCGTGCGCTTCAGCATGTAGCCGCTGGCTCCGGCTTCCAGCGCCTGGAAGACGAGATCGGCGTCGCCGAAGACGGTGAAGACGAGCACTTGGATGGAGGGTGCGATGGACTTCAGGCGCGCGGTGCACTCCACTCCGGTGATGCCGGGCAGCTGGATGTCCATGATGACGACGTCTGGCTTGAGCGTCGGCAAGTGCTCCAGGGCTTCCTCACCGCTGGGGTAGCTCTGGAGGAAGGTGAGACTGGCCGCGCGCTCGACGGTCCGCGTGAGCATCTCGCGGATCTCGACGTTGTCTTCGACGATAGCGACGGTGATGGGCATGGGGATTACGTGGAAAGCGGGACGAGGACGGTGATAAAGGTGCCTTGGGCGGAGCTTTGGATTTCGACCGAGCCACCCAATTCCATGACACGTTCGCGGATGTTCTGCAATCCGTGACGACCGCTGGTTTCCGCGCTTTCGGAGAAGCCATGGCCGTCGTCGCGGAAGCCGAGGTGGAAGCTGCCATCCGTGACGCGGATATCGAGATCGAGGTGGCTCGCGCCGGAGTGCTTCAGTGCATTGTTCATGATCTCCTTGGCGGTGAGGAAGAGGTGGTGACGGGCGTCCGGTGACAGCGATTGCTCGGGAATCTCCGGCTCGACATTCACGCGGCAACGCAGGGGGGAATCGCGGAAGTATTCGATGGCGTATTGGCAGATGTAGGAAGAGAGGGCGGCCAGGGTGTCATTCTGCGGGCTGACCGTCCACACGGCGGCATCGAGGTCGCGGGCGATCTCGCGCACACGGCCGGCGAGGCGCACGGAGTAGTCTTTCATCTCGTCCGGTTCGGTGACGTCTTCCGCGAGTTCCTCGGCCATCATGCCGATCTGGGTGAGGCTGGCACCGAGGCCATCGTGAAGATCCCGGGCGATGCGGGAGCGTTCGAGATCGACTCTCCGGGTGGCCTCCAACTCTAACAGGCGTGCCTTCAGCCGCTGGTGAGACCAGTAGCGCACAGCAAGAGCGAGAAGCGTGGCGCCGGTGAGAAGTCCGAGCGTGCGGGCCCACCAGGTTTCCCACCATGCGGGGACAACCTCGATCGGCATCACCGCTGCGCGAGGGCTCCAGACGAGGTCGCTATTGGCTGCCATCAATTCAAAGCGATAGCGACCGGGCTTGAGCTGCGAGTAGGTGGCGCTGCGTTGGATCCCAGCGTCGTTCCACTCGCTTTCAAATGGAGCGAGGCGATAGCGATAACGGACTTTCTCCGGCGAGACGAAGGTGGGCGCGGTGAAGAGGAACTCCAGCTTGCGCGTGGAGGAGGGAAGTCGCGCAGCGTCGAGTGCCGTCGCCTTGTTGTCGGCCAGCAGTTTCTCGATGTGGACGTGAGGGCCCTGTCGCGTCTGGGCCTGGGGTGAAGGATCGGCGATGACGAGACCCTTGCGCGAGACGAAAAGCAAACGTCCATCGTGAGTCTTCCACGACGACGGTTGGTAGTTGGCTGCGGCGGAAAAGCCCGGCAAGCCATCTGCGCCGGCGAATTTCACCGGAGTCACGGTGGCGATCTTTCCCTCCGCGCACTGGATCAGCTCTTTCTTGTCCACCTTGAACAAGGAGTTGCTGGTGCCGAACCAAAGCGCGCCATGGTCGTCTGATGATAGCTGCGAGATCACCTCGTCCGGCAGGCCCTGCTCCTGATCGATGGTCGTGAATTTCCCGCCGCGTCCGACGAGCAGGCCGCCACCGCCGGTGCCGACCCAAAGGGTACCATCGGCATCGGCGACCAGGGCGCGGATGCCCGTGCCTTCGAGTTCAGCGGGAAGTGTCTGGCGAGTGAAGCGTCCGTCTTTGCCGCGGAATAGCGCGCCTGCCTCGGTGCCCACCCACAGCGCTCCGGAGGAATCTTCACAAATGGCCTGAGCCTGCGTGCCGGTGTAGCCATGGGACTCGTTGTAGAGAGTGACTTTTTCATCCTGCACGCTGGCCAGCAGCTTGCCTTCGCCGCCGGCCCAGATGGTGCCATCGCGGGTAGCGTGGAGGACATGAACCCTGCCCAATGGAGGCAGGTCGATAAACTCGGGTGGCTGGCTCAAATCGCCGGTCACGTGGCCGACACGGTTGAGTGAGCCGAACCAGATCCGTCCTGTGGCATCTGGAAAAACGGCGACTGCCTTTGCCGGCCAGCCCGCCAAGTCAGGTGGCGGGTGGAGTTTTCCTTCGCTAACACGGCGCAGTCCGACGCCGCTATTGGCGAACCAGATGCGGCCGGGTGAGCTCTCGCAGACACCGCCTTCGATGTCGGGGGTCCAGCCGGCGCTGGCATCGAGCAGCTGGAAGCGGGCCGGCTGGACGAGATTCAGGCCGCCGCCGGTGGTGCCGGCCCAGATGTTGCCTTCGGCATCCCGGCAGAGCGATGCCATCCGCGGGTGAGACGTCTGGATCGGCTGGAACGAAGTCCCCGTGCAGCGGAACAAGCCGTTCGACTTCGTAGCGATCCAAACCGCGCCTTCGCCATCTTCTAACAAGGCGGCGGGTGGAGCGGTGGCCCATGGGGTGGTGGCGGCCACCTGTGCCAGTGAGCCTCCGTCCCAACGCCACAGTGCATCACCCGAGGCGATCCAGAGGCCGCCGGTGCCGGAGGAGGCGATGGTTACCGCTTTCGCGGGGATCTCGGGCACGGGCAGCAATGACTTGCCATCGAACCGTTCCAAGCCGTTTCCCCGGGCAAGGAAAACCGTTCCGGAGCGATCCATCGCGAGCGAACCGGGTGTCTGGATTTGCGTCGATGGTTCGCGCGGGAAATGCAGCACCTTGCCGTGATCCCACCGCCAGACCTGACGGTTCTCCGAGAGCACCCAGAAGACATCGGACGCCTCTTGAAAGAGCGCGATGATGCGGAGGGAGTCTCCCAGCTGTTCGCTCAGCGGATGAATGGAGAAGCCTGAGTCCGTGAGCCTGACGAGCCCGCTTTGGTCGCAGGCGATGAGAAGGGTCTCCGGATTCTCGTCGATGAGCTCCATCACGCGGGAGGTCCGTGCGCTTTTGAGCAACGGCGAACGGCGCTGGACGAATTCGATGCCATCGAAGCGGACAAGGCCACCTTGCGTGGCGACCCAGAGGAAGCCATCCGGCCGCTGGTGAATGGCATTCACTCCATTGTGCGGCATGCCTTGGTCGGTCTCCCACGAGCGTGTGGCGAAGCGGAGGTCCCCGGTGTCCTGCGCCATCGCGGTAGCGCAGAGCATCGCGATGGCTAACACGACAAGTCGTGGGAAACGGGGCATCGATTGGTTCTAGCAGCAGAGATGATTCAAGGGGAGTGCGGAATTCATTTCGACGGCATCACCCGCACCAGCACCACGCCATGGGGAGCGATGGGTGCGGAGAATCCATCCGCGAACGTTCCGAGATCCTTCTGCCGCCAGAGGTCGCGTACGGTCTGGGTGCCGTGGATGCCGAGGTCACTCCACTTCACCTCCACGGATTCCTGCTGGTCGCCGAGATTGAACAAGCCGACCGCGCGCGAGCCATCTTCAAGCGGCTTGGCGAAGACGACCCGCTTGTCATTTCCGGCTACCTTGACTGCTTGCTTGCAGAGGATGTCCTGATTCACGGCGATCACTTCGTCATTGGTGAGCAGGCCGAGGGTGAAATCGTCCAGCTTCTCCAAGTCGCAGCCGAGTAGCAGCGGCGCGGAAAGGAGAGCCCAGATGCTGATGTGAGTGTATTGCTCGTCGGCTGTTAGATTGGTCGGATGTGGCTTGCCCCAACCGACGTGGCCGACCACCAGCATGTCCGGGTCGTTGTAGTGGCCGGGCTGCTGGAAGGAAACCCACTTGTCCTGGGTGAAGCCCTTCTTCGACATGCTGTCCCAGGTGTCCTTGATGTCGCCGGTGGTGCGCCAGCAGTTGGCGAGCTTGCTGAGGTCGCCGATGCTCTGGAACGGGGTGCTGTTAGAAAGACTGAGCGCCACGTCACGGCCTGACTCACGCAGGGCCTTTTCCATTTCAGCGGTCTCGGGGACTTCGATGGGGTTCCAGTCGTATTTCAGGTAATCGATGCCCCACTCGGCCCACTGCTTGGCATCGTTCCTGGCGAACGAGTATCTACCGATGGCCCACGGGAGGATCTTTTTGTTCACGGTCTTCGGGCCATTGCCGGGAGAGGTCCAGTCGCCGTTCTCGTTCTCGGAGGAGCCACCAATGCGCCGGGCGTAGGTGGTGACCCAAGGTGTCGAGTAGATGCCGACCTTGAGGCCCATGCCGTGGATCTCGTCGCACAGCTCCTTCATGTCGGGGAAGCGCTTGGGATCCGGCTGGATGGCTTGGTGCGGGCCGCCGCGCTTGCCTTGCCATGCGTCGTCGATGTTGATGTAGGTCCAGCCGTGTTGGTCGAGGCCGTGGCGCACGATGGCTTGGGCTGCGGCGAGCGTCTTCTGCTGGTCGATTTGGCCGCCCCAGCAGTTCCAGCTGTTCCAACCCATCGGCGGGGTCAGGGCGATGGTGTCGCCAACGACGATGCGGAAGGGCTTCTCGGCGGTGCCGCGTGAGTTCTTCGCGGAAAGGATGACATCGTGGGTGCCGCGTTCCTTCAGGGTGCCGGTGATCCGGCCGGTGGCAGGGTCGAGCTGGAGGCCGGCGGGCAAGCCCTTCGCCGCGAAGCTCATCGGACGCTCGCCGGTGGCGGGGATGGTGAAGAGGAAGGGCGAGCCGGGTCGCACGCCGAAGATCTTGGGGCCGTTGATCCGAGGCTCGGCCGACGGCTTGGGAGTGAGGATCTCCGCCGTGGCTTGCGCCGTCAGCGGAGCGGGGGAGAGCGGAGCGACGGCAAGCGTCAGGGAAAGGAGCCGGCTGGGTTTCATGGCAGTCGCCACGATAGGCGGAGCTATTGCGGCAGCCAGCTACCACGATGAGTAGCTATGAGAGTTGGGCGCCTTTCGCCGGCCGAATGAGGAGCATCCCGCAGAGATGCGACAGAGGGAACAGAAGGAGTGGAGTGAGTCCCGTTGGATTATTCCATGGAATGGGACTGGCCTCGTCGAACAAGCGACACCAGCTCACCGATCCGGTGATTCCCGCGGCCACCAGCACGGAAATCGCAAACACGAGCCACCACAGGATGCGCGAACGACCAAATACTCCTAACAGAAAGGGGCTGGCGATCACCAGGAGGGTGCCGGTGGCCAAGCATGAAGCGACAACGGACTCGCCTAGGGGACGCGGGCGACGCTTGGAGAAGCGATTGAGCATCTCCTGCCAGATCTCGTATCCTTTGAACGGGCGGACTTCCACGTTATTGGCGCTGCCATCTCGTGAATATGACGCCACTGTAAAAGGCGTGAAGGTGAGCGAAATCGTGCTGCCCGCGGTCCGAAACTGGAAGACTCCAAAAAGAAGCAGTGCCAAGAGCAGGCAGGTGAGCCCCGCTCGTCGCGAGTGATTTGTTCCCACCTGCCAAACGGAGGACATGACCGGTTCGCTTAGAACGCGCCGTTCAGCTTCCGGCCGGTCCAGAAGATCGCGAGCAGCAGGACCAGCACCGCGACGGTGGCCCAGTGTGACCAGAGGGAGATACGGTTTTCGATGGGACGTGGCTCGGGGAGGGTGGTGATCTCCTTGATGAGGTCCGGAAGCTGCTCGGGGGAAATCATGCGGCCGCGGGCGATGCGGGCCATTTCCTGGAGGACATCGGGCCGGGCGGGTTGGCCGGTTTGCTCGAGTTCCACGCCTTGGGCGAGTAGCTTGGTTTCCACCGCTTCGGCACCGGCTTCGTCGATGGATGCCTTGAGGTTCCATTCGCCGGGCAGGCTGATGCGCATGCGGCCGGAGTAGGCTCCCCAGGCGGTATCGTTCTTTTCAAGCACCACGCGCTCCTTGGTGCCGTCGGGGGCAATGGCATCGACGTAGACGTTGCCCTCCTGAAGCGGCGCGCCGTTCTTGTCGAAGGCGTTTGCATTGAAGGTGACCGTGTCGCCGGGGATCGGGCGCTCGGGGGTGAAGTAGAGGCGCACGCGTTGGCCGGCGGCCATGTTCCGTTGGTAGGACATCCAGCGTGCGACCTGGCCCCAGAAACGGTAGTGATACTTGTCCTCGACGCCGCGGCGCCAGCGCCAGGCGGAGTCGATGCCCATGAAGAGCACCTTGCCGTTGCCGGCGGACTTCGTGACGATGAGCGGGATGGGGCCGAAGCGACCGCGGCGGTTGGCATGCACGGCGAGCACTTCGGTGCCGCCCTTCGACTTCAGCACGGGAGCATGCCAGTGGAAGCCGGGAAGACTGCGCCAGACGTCCGGATTCGCTTCCTCCGAATCGGCCAACATGGTGAGGAGCGAACTGCGGCCTTCGCCGGTCAGTGCGAGTGGCGAGGCGACGGGGTCATTCAAGCCGCCCTTGGTCGTCTCGTCGTAGACGACGGGGATGAGGTCGCCGAGGGCCGTGTCTAACAGGCTGAACTGGTTCCCCTGCGGGCCGGGCATGAAGACGATGCCGCTGGCCTGGTTTTCCACCAGGCCGCGCAGCAGCTCGCATTGCTCCTTGGTAAGCTGGTCGGGAGCGACGCCGACGTCGCCGATGAAGATGACGTCGTATTTGGAAAGCTCCTCGGGCTTCGAGGGGAAATCCTGAATGTAATCCGGTCCGGCGCCCTTGCCGAGCTGCGGGTGGAAGAGCAGGCAGGAAAGCTCGACGCCGGGGTCGCGCGAGAGGG
Organism: Luteolibacter sp. Y139; assembly: GCF_038066715.1. Classification (NCBI taxonomy): domain Bacteria; kingdom Pseudomonadati; phylum Verrucomicrobiota; class Verrucomicrobiia; order Verrucomicrobiales; family Verrucomicrobiaceae; genus Neoluteolibacter; species Neoluteolibacter soli. The sequence goes on from NZ_JBBUKT010000007.1 coordinate 137,106, forward strand.
CATTCCGCAGGTAGCGGTATTCCCAGCGCGGCAGGGTATCGATGACCAGCACCTTGATCGACTCGGGGCGGCCGGCGAGGGTGAACTTTTTCGAGTTGTTCGCTTCGATGCGCTCGCCATCGGCGACCGGGACGGAGAGTTCGAGCGTGGCCGAGCCTTCCTTCTCGATCCGCCAGAGGATGGCATCGTAGGTCGGTTCGCCGGGAGGGAGGACGATTTCCTTGGTCTTCTCGCGGCCGGCATCGTCGCGGAGGCGGACGATGGTGCGGACCTCGCGATCCAGCGAGGAACGGATGGTGAAGGGGATCTGGACGTTCTCGCCGACGATGCCGTATGCGGGTGCGGTCACCGCGAGCATATCGAGGTCGGGAAGGCGCTTCTTGCTGCCGACCGGGATGGTGAAGAGCGGCACGCCGCGCTGGAGCATCTTTTGCGCGGCGACGACCGGCGGCTGGCCGGTATTGTAGTCGCCATCGGAGAGAAGAACTGCCGCGCGGAGATTGGTTTCGTTCTCCAACAGGTCTTCGATCGGCGTGGAGAGGTCGGTGCCGGAGATTGCCGCGGCGGCGGGATCGGTGGGCGGTTCGCCGAAGGAACGGTCCACCAGCTCATTCTTCCCGCCTTCTTCGAGCGCATCCCAGAGCGGGCTATCGCGTGCGGCCTTGGTCCACTCGGCGCGCGAGACGACACCGCGCTGCGGGGAAAGGATGTCCGGCATTTCGGCATCGAGCGTCTGCATGGAGCGCGATGCGTCCCAAAGGATGGCGATGCGAGGCTTGGTCTCCGGATGAAGGACGGTCAGCCACTCGGGCTTCCACAGCAGAAGCACGACGAGCAGCGCACAAAAGAAGCGCAGTGACTCCAGCGCGGCAGTGCGCCTCGGATGCGGGCTGCGTTTCCACGACAGCACGCACAGAACACCTACCGCCACGAGCACGATCAGTCCGATCGCCAGGGTGGCCGGGGTGGGGGAGAAGTGCAGGTTGTAGAGGTGGAAGGACAAGGGAGATCAGGCGTTGGTCGGGCGACCCGGGAGGGGGGATGCGTTGCTGCTTTTCTTCGGGAGGCAGAGGATGGCCTCCGCGAGCAGCAGGACCAGCATGGCGACGAGGAAGGCCTGCCACAGCGGCTGGCTGCCATTCGCGCGGGTGGTGGTGCTATGGTCCTCGAAGAAGGTGGTATCGAGGCCCTCGAAGAGGCTCTTGGCCTCGCCGTTTTCCAGCAATTCCAAGTCGTCTTCCGCGGCGGGGCGATTGAGAGCCATGGTGCGCTCGCCGAAGCGGTGGATGCCCGCCTCATAGGCCTCGTTTGAAGGGACGGGCGCACCGTAGTCGTCGAGCCGCAGGCGGCCTTCGCCGGGACGTGGCTGAGCCGCGCGGCTGCCGATGGTGGCGAGGTAGCCGGTGTCGAAACGCTGGGCGCCTTCGATGACGAGGCGTTGGCTGACCGGCAGCAGGACGTCAGCATCGGCGAGATTCGACCAGGTGTAGTCCGGCACGGAGCTGATGAACCATGCGGTGCCGCGGTCGAAGACCCGGCGCGAGAGGAACGGGCGGCCATCATCCCAACGGGCGAGCGTGGTGCCTTCGCCATCGGGCAGCCGGCGCTTCACCGCCTTGAGATGATCGGCAGGTACTTGGGTGCCATCGAGGCCGTCACGCAGCAGGCCATCGTCGTGATCCCACGAGTCGATGATGAAGTATTTGCCGTCCTCCGACTGAGTGACGGGAGACCACTTCATCGCGGCGAAGGTGGCATCGCTGTCCGCCTGCGGGGCGAAGAAGAGGACTTGGCCGCCTTCTGTCAGGAAGCGGACGAGCGACTCGGCGACCTGGCCGGTGGGCAGCGGGGCAACCCAGAAGATGGCGGCGACGCCTTCGGTATCGAGGCGGGCAAGCTGGGCGGGATCGAGACGCTCGACGAGCTGCCCATGGTGGCCGCCGGGAGCGGCGGCGATGGCGAGGTAGTCGGCCGCTTCGCCCGGAGGCGCGACCAGCAGGCTCTTCACCGGGCGTGCCGGGCCATAGGCGAAGAAGGCGACATTGTCGCGGAGATTGCCGTCGCCGGGGATGGAGAGCCAGCCGTAGCCGGAGTCTTCATTGGCCGGGATCGGCAGGGTCTTGCGGAAGCGGAAGACTTGGCCGGCGAGGGTGACGTTGGAAGTACTACGAACGCCGTTGAGGGTTGCGGTCAGGGGCAGATTGACGGGAGTCGCGGCGTCGTCGTTGCGGGTGATCTCGATATCGAGCACGAGCTGTGCACCGGCGCGGCGGGAGGAGAGAAGGCGGATCGATTGATTGGGCGAGGCTTCACCGCCGAGGGAGAGGACGCGAAGCTTCGGCTTCTCCGGAAGCGAGGAGAGAGCTGCGCGGACCGTTGCCCAGCGGTCGTTCTGCGGTTGCCAACTGGTGGCCTGCATGTCGGAGGCGATCCAGACTTCGGCGCGGCCCGGTGTTTCTGAAAGGAACTCCGCAGCGCGCGAGGCGAGGGTGGAGAGGTCGGCAGCGGTATCGGTGGCGGCGGTCGAGGAGATCGAGGTGAGGACATCCGGGCTGGGGACATCCTGCGGCTGGGAGGAGGCGCTATCGATCAGCACGAGCCGCGTGCCTTCAAGATCGGCGAGGGCGCTCTTCACTCGTTCCAAGGCGAGCTCGCGACGGGGGACGGTGCCGTTCTTCGGCGTGGCCTCCATACTCGCGGAGCGGTCTAACAGCAGCACCACCAGGTCCGGCTTGCCGCTGCTCCAGCCAATCACATTGCTGAGCAAGGGACGCGCGGCGGCGGCGGCAAGGGCGGCAACGCCGAGTGCGCGGCAGGTGAGGATAAGGATGTGGCGCAGGCGCTTCTTGCCGCGCGATTCGCGGGTGGCCTTGAGCAGGAACTGCATGGCCGCCCACATGACGGTCTTGTGCCGCCTGCGATTGAGCAGGTGGATGATGATCGGGATCGCCGCGGCGAGCAGGCCCCAGAGCAGCAGTGGCTGGAGGAAGCTCATGAGTGGCCTTTCTTCGGCAGGCGGGCGGTGAGGAACTCACGCAAGAGCGGCTCCAACGGCGTATTGGTCGGGACGAGCTGGTAATCGGCCGCGGCGTCGTGACACTTGGCTTTCACCGTGGTGAGGAACTCACGGAGGGCGCGGTGATACTCGTCGGCAATGAGGGTGGGTTCCACGACCAGCGAGGTGCCGTCCTCCATGTCGACGAAGCGATGGGGTCGATCGAACTCGAAGCCGAGTTCCTGCGGGTCCATCAGGTGGAAGACGCAGATATCGTGCTTCCGATAGCGCAGGTGCTGGAGGGCATCCGAGAAGGCCTGCGGATCGGTGAAGAGGTCCGAGAGGATGACGACGAATGCGCGTTGGCCGATCTTCTCCGCGATGGTGTGGAGGGCTGGGACGAGGCCGGTTTCTCCGGATGGCTCCAGCTTGCCGATGGTGTCGAAGATATACTGCAAGTGCGCCGGGCGGCGGCTGGGCGGGACTTCGAGGTGGAGCTTGTCCGTGCAGACGGACAGTCCCGCGGCGTCGCCTTGGTTGACGAGCAGGTAGGAGAGCGAGGCGGCGATGCGGTTGGCGTAGGTGATCTTCGACTCGCCTTGGCCTTGGAACTTCATCGAGCCCGAGGCATCGACGACGAAGTAGGCGCGGAGGTTGGTGTCGGCTTCGAATTCCTTGATGTAAAACCGGTCGGAGCGAGCGAAGGCCTTCCAGTCGAGGCGGCGGGTGTCGTCGCCGGGAACATACTTGCGATATTCGGCAAACTCGACCGAGGATCCGCGATGCGGCGAGCGGTGTTTGCCAGCCACATTGCCGAGCATCGGCACCCGCGTCTCAACCGGAATCGAGCCGAGCCGGGCAAGCAGACCACTGTCGAGGAAGTCGTACTTCATCCAATCAATCTTCGCGCATTTCTGCGATGAGTCGCTCGACGACTTTCTTGGATGTCATCCCTTGGGACTCGGCGGCGAAGTTGGTGATGACGCGGTGGCCGAGGACGGGGACGGCGACGGCTTCGAGGTCTTCGAGGCTGGCCATGTAGCTGCCGCGGAGGGCGGCACGGGCCTTCGAGCCGAGGATGAGGTATTGGACGGCGCGCGGGCCGGCACCCCAGGCGACGTAGTCCTTGATCCACGCGGGTGCCTCGGGGGTGCCGGGGCGGGTTTTGCGGACGATGGAGACGGCGTAGTCGTAAAGGTGCTCCGGAACCGGGACGCGGCGGACGAGTTGCTGGTAGGCCAGGACCGAGTGGCCATCGAGCAGGTGATTGAGAGTGGCGCGGGCGGTGCCGGTGGTTTCGCGGGCGATGCGCTTTTCCTCTTCCGCGCTGGGGTAGTCGACCTCGATGAGGAACATGAAGCGGTCGAGCTGGGCCTCGGGCAGGGGATAGGTGCCTTCCTGCTCGACGGGGTTCTGGGTCGCGAGGACGAAGAACGGCGGCTGGAGATCGTAGCTGCGGCCGAGGACGGTGACCTTGAGCTCCTGCATGGCCTCCAGCATGGCGGACTGGGTTTTGGCCGGGGCGCGGTTGATTTCGTCGGCCAGGACGATATTGGCAAAGACCGGGCCGCGGACGAATTCGAACTCGCGACGGCCGCCGACGCCGGACTCCTGGATGATATCGGTGCCGGTGATGTCGGCAGGCATCAGGTCGGGCGTGAACTGGATGCGGTTGAAAGTGAGGTCGAAAGTCTTGGCGACCGAGGAAACCAGCAGCGTTTTCGCCAAGCCGGGGACGCCCATCAGGAGGGCGTGGCCTTTTGCGAAGAGGCAGATGGCGAGCTGCTCGATGACGCGGTCCTGACCGATGATGGCCTTTCCGAGCTCCGCCTTCAGGGCGGCGTAGGTTTTCCCGAGCTGGTCGATGGCCGCCACATCGTCAGGGGGAAGTTCGTGGTCCGAGCGGGTGGAAGTGGGGGTGACGGGCGGAACGGAGAGGGTGTCTTCCATGTAAACGGGCGGTTTGCGGAATTTCAGGAAAGCTAGAGAGGTGCCACAGTTTGTCGAGGGTGATGAAACGAATACGGCTTGCTCTAGCGTATAGGGGGTTCAAGTTGTCAGACATCATGCTACGAAACCTACTGCTCGCCTCATTCATCGCCGGTGCCGCTTCCGCGAAAGACGCCGACTGGACGCCTCTTTTTGACGGCAAATCCCTCGCCGGTTGGACCTCGGCCGACGGCGGCAAGCCGAGTGACGGCTGGAAGGTCGAGGATGGTGCCATCCATCGGGCGGCAAAGGCCGGCGACATGATCAGCGCCAAGGAATACAAGGACTTCGAATTCGAGTTCGAATGGAAGATCTCGGCCAAGGGCAACAGCGGCGTGAAATACCGCGTCCACAAGTCGCCCGGCGGGTGGCTGGGGCCTGAATATCAAGTGCTGGATGACAAGGGGCACCCGAACGGCAAGGTTCCCGACACCACGGCCAGTTCGATCTATGAGATCGCTCCGGCGGCCAAAGACAAGGACCTGAAGCCGGTGGGCGAGTGGAATGTTTCCAAGATCGTGGCCAAGGGAACCGTGCTGGAACACTGGCTGAACGGGAAGCTGTCGGTGAAAATCGACACGACCAGCGAGGAGTGGAAGAAGCTGAAGGAAGACAGCAAGTTCTCCAAGATGGCCGATTTCGCCGGTCCGGCCGCCGGGCACCTGCTGCTGCAGGACCATGGTGACGAGGTGTGGTTCCGGAATCTGCGGATTCGCGAACTTTGAGAACTGGAGCGACGAAATTGGCGAAACGAGTAAAAATCAAAGGCAGTGGGGCATTCCTGCTGCCTTTCTTTTGTTAATTTCGCTCGTTTCGTTGCCGATCCTTGCGCCAGTCTGCCGATCTCCCCGCAATCCTGAAGGCTCGTGAAATTCTTCACCGGAAAAAATCGATTTCCCACTTGCCAGAGGGGTCGCGTCTGCTAAACAGCCCGCCCGCTTCGGAGGGCCGGACTTGTATTCACGTCCGCCTCCGTTCCGGATTCCCGCTCACCACAGCATCAAATGGCACGTATTTTCGGTATCGAAATCCCCAACGAGAAGCGCATCGAAGCGTCGCTCCGCTACATGTATGGCGTCGGCGCGACCACCGCTTCACGCATCCTCGAGCAAGCGGGCATCGACCCGGACATCCGCACCGGTCAGCTGACCGAAGACCAGCTCGTGAAGATCGCGACCGTGATCCAGAGCCAGGGCATCATCATCGAAGGCGACCTTCGCCGCGAAAAGCAGGCGCAGCTCAAGCGCCTCACCTCGATCAACTGCTACCGCGGTCTGCGCCACAAGCGTGGTCTTCCTGTTCGCGGCCAGCGCACCCGCACCAATGCCCGCACTCGCAAGGGCAAGCGCCGCACCGTCGGCGTGAAGAAGTAATTGCCCTGAAATTTAGAACGCTTTTCTCAAATGGCTGACGAAGAAACCATCCCCGCGGCTGCCGAAGCCGCCCCGGCTCCTGCCGCTGCTGCCACTCCGGCGCCGGCAGCTGCTCCTGCCGCGGAAGAAGCTGTCGCTCCGAAGAAGGACGACAAGAAGCGCGACATCTTTGCCGAGATCGCTGGTGCTGAAGAGACCCAGATCAAGATCCACAAGGCGAAGGGTTCCAAGAACATCTCGCGCGGCATCGTCCACGTGACCGCCACCTTCAACAACACCATCGTCAGCGTCACCGACTCGAACGGCAACACGCTCGGCTGGTCCAGCGCTGGCAAGATGGGCTTCAAGGGCTCCCGCAAGTCCACCGCCTACGCCGCCCAGGTCGTCTCCCAAGACGCCTGCCGCCAAGCGATGGGCCACGGCCTGAAGGAAGCTGAAGTCCGCGTGAAGGGCCCGGGTTCCGGCCGCGAGTCCGCTGTCCGCGCCGTCCAAGCCCTCGGCATCGAGCTGATCTCGATCAAGGACGTCACCCCGATCCCGCACAACGGTTGCCGTCCGAAGAAGGCGCGCCGCGTCTAATTCGAATTCTACCAGATCATGGCTCGTTATACCGGACCCCGCACCAAGATCAGCCGCCGCTTTGGCGTGGCTCTCTTCGGTTCCTCGAAAGCGCTCGAGCGCCGCAATTTCCCGCCGGGCCAGCACGGCCTGCGCGCCGGCCGCAAGAAGAAGAGCGACTACTCGGTCGCCCTCGGCGAAAAACAGAAGCTCCGTTTCCAATACGGTGTGCTTGAGAAGCAATTCCGCGGTTACTACGAAGAGGCTGCCCGCCGTCGTGGTGTGACCGGTGAGATTCTTCTCCAGCTCCTTGAGCTCCGCCTCGACAATGTGTGCTACCGCCTTGGCTTCGGCAACAGCCGCCAAGCTGCACGCCAGCTCGTCAACCACGGCCACGTGCTCGTGAATGGCAAGCGCGTCGACATCCCGAGCTATCAGGTGAAGGCCGGTGACAAGATCAAGGTCGGCGGCAAGCCTTCCTCGCAACAGCTCGCTCTCCGCGCGCTCGATCTTACCCAGTCCAGCCCTCTGGTTGACTGGCTGACGATCGACAAGGAAGGCCTTGAAGGCACCGTCTCCCGCACGCCGGAACGTTCCGACATCGACCCGCTCGTCAACGAGCAGCTGATCGTCGAACTTTACTCGCGCTGATCCGATCCGGATCGAACGATTTCAAAAGACGCCCGGAGGGAACTCCGGGCGTTTTTTGTGTTTGGATGGCGGGGGATTTGACGGGGATCAAAGGGTTGATCCATCCGCAATCTCTCGAATGGAGCGGGCCTTTGGCCCTCGGATATTTGAGGAACCGGAGGTCCTAGGCCTTGCGGCCTAGGCTGGTATGGGGCGCGCCTTTGGCGCTGGGGAAGCAAGTTTGTTCGCGCTGGTGGCGCTGGCAAATTGAGCCGGTATGAAGTGAGAGAAGGAGTTGCTCTAGAGCTCGGGCTTCAGGACCTTCCACACGTTCTCGGCGACCTTTGTTTGGCCCTCGACGTTGGGGTGGATGCGGTCCTGCTGGTTGAGCGATTCGATGCCGCCGACGCCTTCCAACAGGAAGGGGACGAGGGCCGCCTTTTTCTCGGTGGCGACCTTGGCGAAGAGGCCTTTGAACTTGGTGGTGAACTCCTCGCCCATGTTGTCCGGCATCTGCATGGCGGCGATGACGATCTTGATTGCGGGGTTTTTCTCGCGGGCCTTGTCGATGATGCCGGAGAGGTTCTTTTCCGTCTGCTCCGGGGGGATTCCGCGGAGGCCGTCGTTGCCGCCGAGCGCCACGACGAGGACGTCGGCTCCCTTTGCGAGTGCCCAGGCGACACGGCGGAGGCCGCCGGCGGTGGTATCACCGCTGACGCCGGCATTGGTCACGGTGTAGGGCAGGCTGGCGGCATCGACCTTCTTTTGCAGCAGGGCAGGGTAAGCCTCCTGAGGATCGAGGCCGTAGCCGGCGGTGATGCTGTCGCCGAGCACGACGATGCGTTTCTTCCCGCCAATTGCATCCGGTGCATCCTGTGCCCATAGTGCGCCGCCTGCGAACAACGCCAGCATCAGTCCGAGAAATCCCCGCAATGTCATCGACCACCAGCCTAGGATCCGTCGCAGATGCTGTCAAACGACCCCTCCTTGAGATCCATGAACTGACCAAGGTCCATCGCACGGCCAGCCATGAGCTGACGGTGCTGCGCGAGGTCTCGCTGACTTTGGAGGAAGGAGACTCGCTGGCGATCATCGGGCCTTCGGGCAGCGGCAAGACGACGCTGCTGGGGCTCTGTGCCGGGCTCGACAACGCGACGAGTGGTTCGGTGAAGCTGGCGGGGCAGGCGTTCGAGGATCTCAATCAGGATGCGCGGGCTGCGCTGCGCAATCGCTTGGTCGGGTTTGTGTTCCAGAGCTTCCAGCTGATCCCGACTCTAACAGCGATCGAGAACGTGCTGGTGCCGCTTGAGCTTCGCGGGGAGACGGGACGTGAGAAGGAGGCGGAGGAATTGCTCAGAGAGGTCGGTCTTGGTGACCGGCTCGATCACTATCCGCTCCAGCTTTCGGGTGGCGAACAGCAGCGGGTTGCCTTGGCTCGTGCTTTCATCCATCGGCCGAAGATTCTCTTCGCTGATGAGCCGACGGGGAATCTGGATGCCGATACTGCGGGGCCGATCGTGGAGATGCTGTTCCGCCTCAATCGCGAGGCTGGCACGGCGTTGGTGCTGGTGACTCACGATCCGGCGCTGGCTGCCAAGGCGCGCCGGGTGGTGAAGATGAGCGGGGGAAGGATCGTGGCGGAGGAGGTGCATCCCCAGCATGGGCACTGAAGGACGGCTGGGTCAGCCTTCGAGCTTCGCCATCAGCTTTCTGGCGAAGCCGGTGCCGGCGGCTGTGTCCTCGTGCTTGAGATAGGCGAAGGTTTCCTTCCACTTTTCTGACTGGGCTTGGATGAAGCTGGCCCAATCGCGGATCTCCTTTTCGGTGTAGTTGTCGCGCCGGAGGCGAAGGTAGCCGAAGTCGGCGGTGGCTATGCGGGGTGTGGTCAGTTCTTCGGACTCGGCGAGGCAGAGGGCGGCGTTCTTTGCTGCGAGCGCTTCGAAGACTTCATCCGTGAACCACGACTCGTGGCGAAACTCGAAGGCGGCATGGAGGCCCTTGGGAAGTGAGGCGAGGAACTCGCTCAAGAGGACGGCGTCTGCCTTGAAGGTCTCGGGAAGCTGGAACAACACCGGGCCGAGTTTCTTGCCGAGGCCCTTCACTGCTTGCCGGAACTCATTCATCGCGTCGCCGCACTTCCGCAGCTTCGCGAAGTGGGTCACACGCTGGGGGGCCTTCAGGCTGAAGCGGAAGTCCGCCGGGGTTTCGTCATCCCAGCGGGCGATGGTCTTGTCGCTCGGAAGGCTGCGGAAGGTGTAGTTGATCTCGGTGCTGTTGAAGACTCCGGCATAGAACGCGAGCATCTTCGGCAGGGACAGCTTCTCGGGATAGAATGAGCCTTTCCATTCCTTGTATTGGAAGCCCGAGGTGCCGATCCAGTGGTTCATGTCCCTTACCCTCGGAGGTCCGTCCGGTCATCGCAACTCCCGAACGCGTGGCCTTTGAAAAGGTGGTAATTTGGCAATTCGTGCCGTCGTATCGAGCCGGTTGGACCTCGCCATGAAACCCTTGTTCCTTGCCTTGCTTCTTTCGGTCGTCTTGAAGGCGGACGAAACACAATTCTTCTACGCTCCGACTTGGGTGCGACTCACCGGCGTGATCGTCAAATCAGAGCCGGAAGGGGAGGCGACTCCCGCTGGAGACAAGAAGGCTTCATGGATCCTGCGTCTGCCGCAGCCGGTGACGGTGAATCCCAAGGAGGGCAGCGCGGACCAGATCCTCGAGACGGATGTCAGCGAGGTGCGGATTGATGCTGGCAAGTGGGACCTTGCCGAAGTGGCGGGCCTCAAGTCCTCGGTGATTTGCCACGGGACGCTGAGCCGTGATGTGGAGGGAGATCGCAAGCGGCCGATCGTGCTGAAGTTTGACGGCTATCAGCCGGTCGCCGCACCGACGCGGGAAATCCGGCGCTCGCCGGATGGGAAGATGTTCGTGGCCTGGGCCGATCAGCAACTCGGGCCGCCCTTTGGCGAGATTCGCTCGATCTTCCTGCGCTACGCGAATGACCAGGATACGCTTTTCTCGGTGGTGAGTTCACCGCGTGACACGAAGGCGGGATGGAATCCTGGGTCGTCGCGGTGCATCATTGCGGACGCTCCGGACAATGGTGGTCCGCGGACGTGGCTGGTCACTCATGAGTCGCCCGACGTGTGGGAATGGAAGACCCGCGTGATCGAGCCCTTCGGCAAATTGGAAAAGGAGTTCCGGGAGTCGGATCCCGACGTTCACCAGTTGTTCCGGTGTTCGATTTTCAAAATCGAATGGCTTTCAGACACGAAGGTTCGCTTTCGCGCCTGGTGCAATACCGGCACGTATTTCCTCACGATGGACACTGATCATCCCGAGGCCCCTCCGGTGGAGGAGAAGCTCTCGGATGAGTTTCTGAAGGAGTGACCGGCTTACTGCGGCGCGGTGATGCGGCCTTCATCGAGATCGATGAATTCGAACATGGTCTCGACCGTGCCGGGTGGCAGGCCGATCTCGGCGAGGCGTGAGTGCACTCGCTCGGTCCCGGAATCGCGCCAGCCGCGCTTCAGCATGAATGCGTTCCAGACTTCGAGCTCGTCCTCGGTGGGGCGGTGACCGTTGGCGAAGGCCCACTCTAACAGCTCCTCGTCGGACTTGCCGCTCTTCAGCGTTTCGGCCTCCAGGGCGAGGTAGTCGATGTGGAGGAATTGGCAGCAGCGGTCGTCGAAGCTTTTCTTCACCGCGGCGCCGCGAGCGGCTTCCCAGCCTTCAGGCAAGTTGCCGGCCGCTGCGAGGCGGATCTTATCGAGCATGCGGCCGAAGTAGACGATGCCGCTGACGGTTTCGGACGGGGCACGGAGGCCGGGGATGATGGTGGGGTAGGGAAGAGGCATGGCCGAATCAAGCAGGTGGAGACTCGCGCTGCAAGTGACCGGACGCGGGCTTCCTTCGCTTGCTGGAGCGTGATTGTCAGACGGCCTCTTGTTCCAAGAGGGTATTGAGGACGATCAGGCCGACAATGAAGGCGAAGAATCCGGTGAGGATCAGCCACCTCCACCACTGGACCGGCCGATGGCTGACGGCGAGATTACCGGCCTGATCCCAGGAAGTGATTCCCTGATTGGTCAGGCGGTTATAGGAGTAGATGGTGGCGATAAGAGCAATGAGCGGAATCCCGAGTCCTTGTCCGAAAAGCAACACCGACAGCGTACGGCGTAGCGCCTGGCCGAAGCTCAATCTGGTGCCGTCCTGGTTTCTTAACCGGACCCTCAGGAGACTCTTGAATGGGGTGGTGCCGAAGAGCGTCAGCAGGACGGTTTCATAGACGCTATAGGCGAAGAAGAAAACGATCGCGTCGAGGAGGTTGCCCATATCGCTGAGTTCCGGGGCGACCAAGGAGGTCACCGTGCCGAAAAACACGAGGAATCCCAGGCTGTCGAACGTTCTGGCCCAATAGCGGATCCACGGCCGGATCTGAGATCCCTCGGGGACGTATCCCGAGGCCGTGTGGCCGTTCCAGTCCACCTCGCTCAACGGTGCGGCGGCGGGAGGCGCATAGGGTGATAACGAAACTGGAGAAGAGGAAGGCGCTTGGGACGGGGGAGCCGGTGGCGGGGCAGAGACCCACAGGCCCGCGACCGAATTCGCGGGTTTCCATTCGGTCATGCCCTGCGACCAGACCAAGGCATCCGGCTCAAGGGTGCCGGCGCCGAATTTGGACTGGAGGTCCTCCTTGGAGATCGGGCCATGCTGTTGTCCGGCCTGGGCGTAGTACCATGGGTGCATGCCCCTTATCTTTGGGGCGTATCCGGGGATAGACCAAGCCTAACGTCTGCTGGTTGCGGTTCTCGGGAGGAGCGAGGAAATCGGCTCGCGACCATCATTTGGGTAGCGATTGGCGGCATCGATACGAAAATTGTCCTGCAGCTCCGCGACGGTTCGTCGTAGAGATGAATACCCTATCCACGAAACCGCCATGTCCACCGACACCACCAACACCGTCCGTTTCCATCGTGTGCTCCGTGCCAAGCCCGAGCGCGTTTACCGCGCCTTTATCGATCCCGATGCGATGGCGAAGTGGCTGCCGCCGCATGGCTTCACCGGCAAGGTGCATCACATGGAGGCGAAGGTCGGCGGCACCTACCGGATGTCCTTCACCAACTTCAACACGGGCAGCAGCCACGCCTTCGGTGGACGGTATCTGGAACTCAAGCCGAACGAGCGGCTGCGCTATGATGACCAGTTCGAGGATCCCAAGCTTCCCGGAACGATGATCACCACGGTGGACCTGCGCGAGGTCTTCTGCGGCACGGAGATCAACATCGTGCAGGAAGGTATTCCTGCGATGATCCCGGCCGAGGCCTGCTACATGGGCTGGCAGGAATCGCTGACGCTGCTCGCCCTGCTGGTCGAGCCGGAGATTCCGGACCAGATGTGAGGGTCGATCACTTGACGGCATCTAACAGCCACGCTCCGTCCACTTTCCGGAGCGTGGCGGTGACCTTGTGCTTTTCGCTGCCGAAGGAGGTGGTGAGCACGACGGTGGCAGCGGCGTCTTTGATCTCGGGCTTGTCGGCCTTGAAGGGTTTTGTCGGGACGTCTTGGGCATTGAGCACCGGATCAGCATCGACTTCCTCAGCACTCATGGCCTTGGCGTAGTCTTTCTTGAACTTGGGAGTGACCAGCTTCGAGGCGGCGACCCAGACCTTGGTGTCCTTGTTCGCTTCGACCTGGGCGACGTAACCGGCGTAGAATTTTTCCGCGACCTTTTCGGGGCCATCGGCAGGGGCGTCGGCGGCGAATGACGGGAGTGCCGTGACGAGTGAGACGACGAAGAGGAGCAGGAAGCGCAGCGTTTTCATCTTCGCTATCATGGGGCCGCCGGGCAGATGTCGTCAATCCGGGCCGAGGTCACCATCGACGCGGGAGCGGGGTGCGCAAGCGATCGTTGGACCGCACGCCGATGTGCCCGGGATCTGCTGGATGGACCGTAATCTCAAAGGAGGTGCCTATGACAACGATTGCAAAATCCATTTCATCGATCGCCGCCGCATTGATTTTCGGTGCAGGGCTGGCGCAAGACGCCCCGGTTCGTCCGGTGGCCCCCAAGGAGCATCCAAAGGATGTGCTGGAAGTGATTGCGGCCCGGCCGGACTTGTCGCTCTTCGCCGAGGCGATCAAGGCCTCGGGCGTGGAGAGCACGCTGCGGAGGAGCGGGTCGTGGACCGTGATGGCTCCGACCAACGATGCATTCCGCGCGCTGCCGGAAGGCACGATGACCGAATTGTCCAAGCCGGAGAACCGGGGTGCGCTCACCGATCTGGTGGAGTATCACATCATCCGTGGGAAAATGCCGACGTCAGAGATCGGCACTTCGGAGTTTGTGACCCTGCAAGGCAGCCCAATCGTCTTGAAAAAGGCGGCGGGAGCGGTGTGGGTGGGCCGCGGTGAAGTGCTCGTCGGCGACTTGGAAGGGACCAACGGCGTGGTGCACGTGATCAACATGGTGCTGGAGTCCAACGGTGGCGAGTGAGCGGGCGATGGCGTGGTTTCTGTTGGAGAGGCGACGAACCAACTCCAACAGACTCCATGAAATCCACTTCTCTATTTGTTGCATCCGCCGTCGCGCTCAGCGGATTCGCCCTAATGGGCTTGCAGGGACAAACTCCGGTGACCCCTGGCGCTGTGCCCGTCAAAGCGGATGCGCCCTTGGGGAAAAAGTGCATTGTTTCGCTGGATCCCCAAGCTTCCCGCTCGGAGCGGCCGGTCACGGAAAACCAAGCTTCAGGCTTCGAGGCGGATGGCACCGTCAAGGGGCAGCTAGTGCGGCTATCGGAAGGCTGGTGCGTGCTGAAGGACGGCACGGCGGAAAACTGGATTCCGGTGAATCAGATTTTGATGATCCGGGCTTCGGATTGACAGGGCAAATCGCCCGGTGATGTCCTCAAAGTGCGAGCAATTTGCACAGGGTGCAGGGAAAACTTGAAAACTGCCTCAAGATTACGTTTTAGTTCACGTTGATTTTCGAACGAACCGGAACGCCATGATGATCGTCCAAGCGGAGCAAAAGCCAGTCACCCTACCTCAAGGCAGCTTGCGGATCCTGGTGGTGGATGACGGAAAGAACGCCGCGGACATCCTTGCGATGTTTTTCGAGATGGAAGGCCATGTGGTCCAAGTCGCCTATGATGGCTCCGTGGCAGTGGAGCTTGCGGAGCGCTTTCGCCCCCAGCTGATCGTGATGGACATCGGAATGCCGCAGATGGATGGCCTGGAGGCCTCGCGGAGGATCCGGCGCCAAGCCGAAGGGAAGGAGATCATTATCATCGCGCTGAGCGGTCTCGATCAGGACGACGACAAGCGCTCATGTGCGGAGGCCGGAATCAACCATCACATGGCGAAGCCGGTGCGGCCCGATGATTTGCGGACGGTGATCCGCGACTTCCAAGAGGGTGCTTGAAGAGGGCGCTTGCTGAGATCACGGGGCCGACTCCAGCAGGACACGGCGGAGGGTCTCAGGATCGGCGGGCTTCACGAGGTGCTGGTCAAAGCCGGCGGCCCGTGTTCGTTCGCGGTCGCCATCTTGGCCCCAACCGGTGAGGGCCACGAGATGGATCGTTTCGCTGCCGGGCTGGGCGCGCAATCGCTTGGCTGCCTCCCAACCGTCCATCACCGGCATGCCGAGGTCCATGAAGACGACGTGGGGGCGAAAGCCGGGGACGAGGTCGAGCGCCACCTGACCATTTTCGGCAGTGGCCACTTCATGCCCCATGAGGGTCACGGCCATGGCCAGGACCTGGGCGGCATCGGTGTTATCGTCCACAATCAGCACGCGCTTTCCGGAGGCGTGGTGACCATTGCCCGCCACGGCGAGTGATGGCGCGGGTGCGGGCTCCCTGATGATGGCCGGGAGCTGGAGATGGAAGGTGCTGCCTTTCCCCGGGCCGGCGCTTTCGGCGCGGACGCTGCCGCCATGCATCTGGATCAGCGACTTCACCAGCGTGAGGCCGATGCCCAAGCCACCGTGGTCCTGCGTCGGCGATTCGATCTGGGCGAACATTTCAAAGATGCGGTCGAGCATGCCCGAGGGGATGCCTTTGCCCGTGTCTTGAACGCGCACTGAAAGGGTGCCCTGCCCGACCTCTGCCGCGAGGCGGATGGTGCCACCGCGTGGCGTGTACTTCGCCGCGTTGTTCAGAAGGTTGGAAATGACCTGGGCCAAACGATGAGGATCCGCGTTGAGGTGGATCTCGGCATCCGGCACCGAGACATCGAGGTAGTGGCCTGCCTCGATGATTCCGGGAAGCGAGGCCTCGGTGGCGCTCCGCACGATGTCGGCGAAGCGGCATTGCGTGAGCCGGAGCTGCAGTTTGCCGCGGGTGATGCGCGAGACATCGATCAAATCGTTCACGAGCGTGACCAACTGATCCATCTGGCGCTCCATGGTGGCCCTGACTTTCTCCAGCGGCGCGGAAAGGCCGCCGGCCATCTTCATCACCTCAAGGCCGGTGCGGATGGGCGCGAGAGGATTGCGAAGCTCGTGGGCGAGGGTGGCGAGGAATTCGTCCTTCTTGCGGTCCGCCGAGCGCAGGTCTTCTAGCAAGCGCCACCGCACGTAGGCACCGGTGAACGAGTGGGTGATCGTTTCCAAGAACTCGATCTCGTCGGCATCGAAGTGGGTGCGGGTGCGGCTGGCAAAGGAGAGCGTGCCTAACAGCTCGCCGCCCGCCATCAGCGGATTGCAGGCATAGACGGAGACCCCGTAGCCCCTGACCAGGGAGGCCATCTCATCATCGGATTGCTGGATACAGCTGACGACCATCGGCTCGCGGCGCAGTGCGACTGTGCCGCAGATGGCCTGACCGAAGGAGAGGCGGCCCAGCTGCGACTTCTGTTCTTCGGTGATGCCGGAGCAGGAGAAGAGGGCGAGGTCATCCCCGGACGGATCGACCATGAAGCTGAAGAAGGCATCGAGCTCCAGATGCGGGCTGATTTTTTCGAAGAGCTTCTGGAGCATCACGTCCGGGCGCTCGGTGCTGAGGATGACGCCCGCGGCTTCCCAAAGGAGGCGCAGGCGCGCGGATTGCCGCTGCAAGAGGAGGTCGGCGCTCATTCGCTCGGTGACATCGACGCAGCTGCCGATGTAGCCGGTGAGTTCGCCGTCCGGACCCGTGAGCTGAAGCGCGCAGCCATGCACCCACACCACGGAGCCATCCGCGTGAAGGAAGCGGAATTCGCTGTAGGATGCCATGTGCTGGTCGACGGCATGGTCCCAGCCTTGGGTCACCCGTTCACGGTCCTCAGGGTGGAGCGCCCCTGTCCAACCGGTGCCGAGGGCTTTCTCCGTCGTCATGCCTGCCATGGTGCACCAGGCGCGGTTCACGAAGAGCGCCTGGCCATCGGCCGAGGAGAGGAAGATGCCGACGGGGGCATTGTCTGTTAGAATACGGAAGCGTTCCTCGCTCTCGCGGAGCTTGCGCTCGATCTCGGCGCGCTCGGTGATTTCCACCGAGACTCCGCCGACCTGGGTGAGATTGCCGTTCTCGTCCGGCAGGGGGAACTTGGAGGTGAGGAAGCGCCAACGCCCTACTTGTTCTTCTGAGACGATGGTTTGGCCGAGCCGGATGACTTCCTGGTCATTCTCGTGGAGAAGAGCGGCCATCTCCGGTGGGAGCAGGTCTTCATCCGTGAGGCCAACGACGTCACCGACTGCGCCAAGGTAGCGGCAGGCGACCGGGTTCGCCTGGGTGTAGCGTCCATCGGCATCCTTGATGTAGGTGGCGACCGGGGAGTGAAGTGCCAGCGCATCGAACCGTTCCTGGCTGCAGCGCAGGTGATGCTCGAGCTTCTTCAGCTCGGTGATGTCGGTGAAGTAGAGATTGGCGTGCACGCCGTCCGCGACTGGCACCACCTTGATGAAATAGGTGCGGTCGCCGATGGTCTTTTCCACATCAAGCGGCGCGCCGTGTGCAGTGGCGTCGGAGACCATTCGCTGGATCAGTGCCGGGGCGGGGGCTCCGCTACTGACGTTCCACTGTTGAAGTAGCGCTTCGGCCGCGGGATTGGCGAAGCCGATGCGATCGATCCCGACCACGCGGATCACCGGAGACGGATTTTCAAAGGGCAGCGGAGTGGCAGAGGAAGGATCGGGCTGGATGGTGCGGGATTCCGTGATCAACACGGTGACTCCGGCCGGGTGTCCGTCTGCACCGCACTGCAATTCAGCATGGACGGTCATCGGGAAGCGAGTGCCGCTGGAGGTCTCGATCATGAAGACGCCGGTGACCACGGCTTGAGTTTGCCACGCGCGGCAGGGAGGGAGGTCATCGATCGGGACGGGCGATCCATCCATTCGCAGGAAGCGCATGGCTCCGCTCCAAGGTGTGTCGCCGGGAATTCCGCCCCAGAGGCGACGAGCTGCCTCGTTGTAAGACTGGATCTTTCCTGCGGGTCCGCAGGAGTAGATCGCGACAATGACTTCACGGGGATACTGCATGCGAGTTCCGCCGATGTTATAGACACCGCGACCGGCGGTGTCCAAGCGGGACTTTTCTGTTTACAGTTCTGCTGGAGGCGGGTCGAGCTTCCGGCTCTTTCCCGCGGAGCGCGGAAGCGGAAGTGCCTCCTCCTCAAGGTCCACGACCGGAACCTGCCGGGATGGCAGTGCCATTGCCTGGCTCCACTGCATCCGGACGCAGGAGGCGGAGTCCTGTTTCATCGGGCACATCGCAACGCCTCCCTGCAACACCCAGCCCTCGCTGAGGAGGTCATTGATCCGATCCTCAAACTTCCCGAGGTCGTCGGAGGTGACGACCGTGTATTGCTCAAATCCCATTAGTCCTCCTCTTCGGGGAGTCGTTCGCCGTGGATGGCTTTGATTTCCGGCGTGCCTTCATCTTCTTCCGCTTCGCCGTAGTCGATGTCATCCATCATTTCCTGAGGATCGGTGGATTCACGTGCGCCTTCTTCGTAGGTATCGGCGACGGCGTCGCGCATTTCGTCTTCGGCGGCTTCGAGGCCTTGTTCGACCATGGCTTCGTTGGCGTCCTCGTCGACGTAGGGCGGGGCCATCGGGCTGCGCGAGGTAGATGGGATTGGCGTGGTTGGATCAATGGAAGTCATCGGGGTGGGCGTGGTTGTTTCTCCAGGCTCTTTTGCAGGACGCGTTCCAGATTCCTCGGGGCGGTGGCGGGGGATCGTTTGCGTGGTGGAGGGTTGGCCTCAATCACCGCGAGCGTGCGACGTTCATCGGCGTGCAAGAAGGCGCTGCCATCGGACTTTCGCAGCCGAGGAGCAGGGGAATTCATGCGGCGGTGGAGGTCGCCGCTGCGGTAAGCGCGGAAGATGGCGGGATGGATGTAGTAGCTCCGGCAGGTGGCGGGAGTGTGGTGGAGGCGCTCGGCGGTGGTGCGAATTGCGACGGTCTCCGCCCGTTTCATTGCGGTTTTTGTGTCGGGTGGCGGTTCACGGCCGAGTTCGCGAGCGCACATGACGGTGGCGCGCCAGGTCCGGAATTGCTTCGCAGTGATGTCCCCGCCGCTGATCTCCTTCAGCCAGGCATTCACGTCGCCGGATTCGACCGGCTTCCAGCGACGGCCGTCGCGATGGCAGAAAAGATATTGGCCTGGCAGATCCTGAAGTTCATCGACGAGGGCGATCACTTGGGCGTCGCTGATGGTGGTGCGGTGCT
Source organism: Luteolibacter sp. Y139 (assembly GCF_038066715.1). Taxonomy (NCBI): domain Bacteria; kingdom Pseudomonadati; phylum Verrucomicrobiota; class Verrucomicrobiia; order Verrucomicrobiales; family Verrucomicrobiaceae; genus Neoluteolibacter; species Neoluteolibacter soli. Next base: position 156,307 of record NZ_JBBUKT010000007.1, read on the forward strand.
CCTTGCCTGCCTTGCCCTTGAAGCGCAGCAGCAGTCCGTCCTCGGTCTCGCGGGCGTGTCGCGTCAGTAGTGAGGCGAGCCCGAAGCTGTGATTCTGCTGGACGTAGCGATGGTTGCCGATGCGGTAGCCGGTCTGATCTAACAGGGTCACGATGCCCGCAATGATGCGGCTTCGTTCAAGCCCATACTCGTTCAATGCCGTGCGAACCTTGCGACGAATCGAAGGCAGGGCCTTGGCGAATTCCGAGAGATGGAGAAACTTGCGATCGCCTGCCAAGCGGTGCCACTCCGGGTGATAGCGGTACTGCTTGCGGCCGCGCTGATCGAGGCCGGTCGCCTGCAAGTGACCATTCTCCCGCATGCAGATCCAGACGGCTTCATAGGCGGGCGGGACCGCCAAGGAGGAAATCCGGGTGCGTTCTGTTTTGTTCCGCAGAAGTGCTCCATCTGGCAAGCGGTAGGAGAAGCCGCTACCTGCTCGAAGCCGCCGATAGCCCGGCATCCCGTCGTGTGTAAAAACCAGTCCTCCTTGCATGGGTGATTTTCCATCGCATGACGGAGGCCAATTTCTCGCATCGTGCAAAGCGCGGTTCAGTCGTGCAGATCGAAGAGTCGGGATGGCTCCTTTTTCGTGATGCTAAGGTAGAGGCGAGCGGCACGTGCCCTGCGACTTATGTGCGGTCATGAAAACTTGCGAATGCTGCGGAAACCAATACGACAAGTGCATCGACGTCACGATCGATGGTGAGACGTATACCTTCGATTGCTTCGAGTGCGCCATTCAAATGCTCGCGCCAACCTGCCCTCACTGCGATTGCCGCATCATCGGACACGGAGTGGAAGTGGACGGTGCGATCTACTGCTGTGGCCACTGCTCGCGGCAGCAGGGTGCCGAGGGAATCGTGGACAATGCCGATCATGCTGAGGAGGAGAGGGTGCCCGCTTGAGGGTCATTCATTCTCAGGCGCTGTCTTCGGGCGATTCTCAAGGGCCTTCTTTGAATACCAGATGCGGTAGATCACGCCGCCGCTGTCATCGCTCATGAGCACGGTGCCGTCCTTCCATTCGGCGAGTCCGCAGGGGCGGCCGAAGTGGCTCTTGTCGCCTTCCAAGTAGAAGCCGGTGATGAAGTCTTCAAAAGCCTCGGGCTCGCCGTTCTTGAAGTGTAGACGCACCACCTTGTAGCCGCTGGCCTTGGCGCGGTTCCATGAGCCGTGTAGCGTTACCAAGGCGTCGCCGTGAAACTCCTTCGGGAATTGCTTGGTGGAGGGGAAGAGCATGGCCATGGGCGCGCTGTGGGCATCCAGGGTGAGCAAGCTCGGTTCGCATTCCTTCGCGTAGGCTTCCCAACTCTTGCCGGTATCTTCCTGTGGATCGCGGGCGGGGTTGGGCTTGCCGTCTTCGAAGACGTAGGGCCAGCCGTAGTTTTTGCCGGATTTGATCTCGTTGAGTTCTTCGCGTTGGGCTTCATCGCCGAGCCAGTCGATGCCGTGGTCCATTCCGTAGAGCTTGAGGGTCTCAGGTTGCCAAGCGAAGCCGATGGTATTGCGCAGGCCGGTGGCGTGGATGCGCCGCCCTTTGCCATTGGTTTCCAGTTCGATGAGAGTGGCGCTTTCGGGATTGGGTTCGGGTGCGGCGTTGCAGGTGCTGCCGACGGAGAGGTAGAGCGTCCCACTGGGTCCGAAGGCCAAGGTACGGTTCGGGTGCTGGCCAGCGTCGGGAAGATCACTGTAGAGCTTCTGCAAGGGGCCGAAGCTCCCGTCCTCGCGAATCTGTGCGGTGTAAACTTCGCGGATGGCGGCGAGATAGGCGATCCCATCGCGGATCGCGATGCCGTGAACGTTTGGAAGCGAGAGAACCTTTGTGGGTTCCTCGGCGATGCCGTCGCCGTCCTTGTCCTGAAGCATGAGCACGTCGCCGTCTTCGCCGCGGCGGGTGACGTAAACGCGGCCCTCGGGTGATACGGCCATCATGCGAGGCTTGCCCAGGTCCTTGGCGAAGACGGTGACCGTGAAACCGTCGGCTACCTTCAACGCGGCGATCCGTTCCTCGCTGGCGGGAACCAAGGGTGGCCGGAATACATTGCCGGTGATGGTGGTCACCGGGTCCTTTGTGTCCTGCGCCGAAACGGGCAGCAGAAGGACGAGCATGGAGAGTGGGATTTTCATGGAAGAGTTCTTCCAAGGGTTTTCGCAGATCCCGGACCAGCCGGGATTCCTATGCAGAATGCGTGCACCGATGGGCAGCTTGCACCGGTGCGTGGGCCACTGGATCGAAGCCGCAATGGATTCAGCGGGGCATCGTCCCTGCTGGAAGGAGTGATCCGGCATTGAGGCCGGACATCACTTCAATCGAAATCATGAATGCGACCCACGAATGCATCGATGTCTGCAACAGCCTTCTGAGAGGCGAGCTCTCGGCCATCGAGACCTACGGCCAAGCCTTGGAGAAATTTGAGAACGATACGGAGCGCTCCACGCTGCGCGCCATCCAGAATGATCACCAGCATAGCGCGGCCCGCCTGCGCGAGCACTTGGTCGACATGGGAGCCGAACCGGCTACCGATTCCGGTGCTTGGGGAGCCTTTGCCAAGGCGGTGGAAGGGACCGCCAAGATGCTCGGCGAGTCGCCTGCTCTTGCCGCCCTCCAACAGGGCGAGGAACACGGCGTCGACGAGTATGAGGAGGCGCTCCGCAACAAGGATGTCATGGATGAGATCAAGACGGTGATCCGCCAGCAGCTGCTTCCGCCGCTTTCCGAACACGTGGCCGCCCTCGAGCGCTTGAGGTCGAGGTGAGGCGTGTGACTTTCCCAGGACAGCACACAAACAAACGCCGGGCCGTGTGAATCACGGCCCGGCCTCTTTTTTGGGTTCGAAGTATTTAGCTCTCGCGGATCCAGACGAGTCCGGTTTCGCGGTGCCCGGGAATGAACGTCCATTCTTCGGACTGATCGGGCAGGATTCCACCGATGCCGCCATCCACAGGGGAGATGGAGATTTCGGCACGGCGGAAGACGTGCGATGCCCGTTGGGCCGACCACTCGGGAGCGGTGAGGGCATCCACCCAATCGCCCACTTCGCAGTCCTCGCGAGCGATGCGGTGTTGGCCGACGGTTTGTGGGTTGGGGGTCATGCGTGTTTGGGGTGAGCGGCTTTGTTGGTGGTTTTGCTGCGGCCGGAGCCGGACTTTTTGCCACCGTGGTCCATCTTGTTGACGGTGGCCCAGGCGCGGCTCTCGGCTTCCTTCTTGGAAACGCCACGGGCCTCGTAGCCTTCCTCGATATGCTCGGCCTGGCGCTTCTGTTTGTCGGTATAGCTGGATTTGTCTCCTCGTGGCATGTCTTGATGGGGTTGTTCGCCTTTCATCCAGCAGATCACATTCCGGTGGTTCCGTGGGACTGGGCGAGGGCAGGGATCGTTCCCAGTGGCTACCGGAATGGGGAGTTTCGAGGTTGGCGGGACGGCTTCGGCGAGCCACGAGGAGCGGTTTGGCTTTGGTATCCAACAGATGTGGGGGTTTTGTTGCTTGCAATGGCTAGCGCCGGAACGCATGAACGGGTGACGGCCCGCGCTGTTGATTTCCGGCCCATGACCCCTTCCCGCAGATCGACCATCAAGGATATTGCCAAGGCCGCCGGCCTGAGCACGGCGGCGGTATCCCAGGCGCTCCGGCCGCATCCGAAGTCGAATATCAAGCTCCAGCAGGAGACGATCGAGCGGATCAAGCGGGTGGCGGCGGAGTTAAACTATCAGCCGCATGCGGGGGCGCGTTCGATCCGGTCCAACAGCTTCGACACGATCGGCTACTTCGCGGCCAAGACGGGCCTCTTCATCAACTCGCCCGCGGGCTACCTCGCGGGTGTGCACGATGTGGCGGAAGGCGAGGGGTCTCGCATCACCTTGATCCGGCTGCCGGTTGACATTGCCGATATTTCGAAGGCGATGCCGGGGGTGTTCAGTGAGCGGAACCTGGATGTGCTGGTGATCGAGAGCTACAGCGAGCTGGCTAGACAGATTTACGAGCGGACGCAGGCATCACAGCTGCCGGTGATTTTCCTCAATGACCGGCATGAGGAGAACTCGGTGTATGTGGACGACGAATGGGCGGCGAGTGAGCTGACCGGACACCTCATCGAGAAGGGTTACAAGCGCATCGGTTTCCTTCATCGGCTCGTGGAAGGCGGGGCTCCGGTGAAGCTGATGCATCACAGTGCGGTGGATCGAGAGAATGGTTACCGCAAGGCGATGAAGAAGGCGAAGCTGCCGGTGAGTTGCCATACGGTCACGCTCAAGGCGATTGTCGGCTTTGACGTTGAGATGGCGCAGTCGGATTGGGATGCGATTTCGCAGTTTGATGCGGTGGTCGCGTACGATGATGATTTGGCGAACCTCGTGGGGCGGGCTGCTTATGATCGTGGGGTGCGGGTTCCGGACAAGCTGGCGATTGCGAGCTTCAATGGGGACTACGCGTCGCTGTGTGCGTGGCAGCGGCTGACGACGATGCAGATCCCGGCTTACGCGATGGGGAAGAAGGCGGCGGAGATGGCCTTTGAGTTGTTCAAGAGTGGCCCTGAGACGAAGTTGCCGTCGGTGGCTTACAAGCCGACGTTGTTGATTGGGCAGACGACGTGAGGGGGAAAGGGCCGTGCCCAGCATGAGGTCTCCCGTTGGGAGACGAAGCTGGTGGGGGCTTTACCCGGCACTTCGTGCCGGGCTTTTATGAGTCATCCCGTTGGGACGGAAGGCAGGGGGGCTTTGGGCTACGCCGTGGCGACGGAAGAAAGAGGTGCTATACGGTCCGGGCGCGTTGCCGGAGGAGTTGGTCGGCGAGGACGCCGAGGAGGACTACGGCACCCATGACGGCGAAGTTGAGGGAGCTGGGGATGCCGAGGAGGTTGACGAGGTTTTGAAGAACCTGAAGCAGGGCGGTGCCGATGATGATGCCGATGATCGATCCTTCGCCGCCGCGCAGGCTGCAGCCGCCGAGGACTGCGGCGGCGATGCCGTAGAGTTCGTAGAAGTTGCCGTGGTTGGAGGGCGAGACCGAGTTCGTGTAGAAGGCGATCATGATGCCGGAGATGCCGGTGAGCAGCCCGGCGATGACGTAGGCGGCGGTGATGACGAGGTTGGTATTGATGCCGGAGAAGCGGGCTGCTTCCTCGTTTCGTCCCACTGCGAGCAAGTAGCGGCCATAGACCGAGCGGTGCAGCAGCACCCACAGGATGGTGCCGACCACGATGAGAGCGACGAAGGGCATTGGGAGGCCGAGGAACTTGCCGCTGGCGAGCTGTCGCAGGGTGGCGAAGTTGGTGGGATCGCCGAAGCCCTTGGTGCTGTCGCCCGCGATGAAACGGGCGATGCCGCGGTAGAGCAGCAGGCCGCACAGGGTGACGATGAATGGCTGCATTTTCATCCGCGTGATGAGCGCGCCGTGTGCCCAGCCGAGGACCATGGGAATCAAGGCAACGACGATGACGGCCAGCGGCCACGCCCATTTCCACTCGGTGAGGGCCATCGAGAGGACGATGCCGGTTAGAGCGCACATCGAGCCCACCGACAGATCGATGCCACTGGTGATGATCACCAGCCCGAGGCCAAGGCTGAAGACGCCGAACAGGCCGATCACATTGGCCATGTTCGTGAGGTTGGCGGAGGAAAGGAACCGCGGGTTGATCGTCGCGGTGACCGCGCAGAGGACGACCAGCAGGATGAAGATGCCGAGTTCTTTTTTCATGGAAGGGAAGCGGGCTTGGCGCAGGGGACGGTGCGGCCGACGGCGAGCTGCATGACGTTCTGCTCATTGCAGTCGGCGGCATCGAGGACGCCGGTGATGCGGCCCTCGTGCATGACGGCGATGCGGTCGCTAACGTGGAGGACTTCCTCCATGTCGCTGCTGATGACGAGGATGACGGCGCCATTTTCGGCGAGGGTTCGCATCAGCTTGTAGATCTCGGCCTTGGCGCCGACGTCGATGCCGCGGGTGGGCTCGTCGAGAATCAGCACCTTCGGATTCATGGCGAGCCACTTGCCGATGGCGACCTTTTGCTGGTTGCCGCCGCTGAGGTTCCGGATGAGAGCTTCGGGGCCGGGTGTCTTGATCTTGAGTGAATCGATTTGCCCGACGGCGACGGCGGTCTCACGGGTCTTGCTAATGAGGCCGGTGCTCGAATAGTTGCCGAGATCGGGAAGCGTGATGTTTTCCCGCACCGTCATGCCGGTAATGAGGCCTTCCTGGCGCCGGTCTTCGGGAACGAGGAAGATGCCGTGCGAGATCGCGTCGCGGGCGTGACGGATGGTCAGGGTCCCGGTGCCGAGGGCGACTTCTGCCGTGCCATGGGGATCAAGGCCGACGATGGCCTTCATGATTTCCGAACGGCCGGCTCCGACGAGGCCGGCGAAGCCGAGGATCTCGCCGCGGGCTGCATCGAAGGAAACGCTGTGGCCGGGAAAGCGGCTGGAGCGGGCATTCCGGACCTTCAGGTAGCCGGGTGTTTGTTGGGCTTGAGAGGGGACGCGCACGTGCTGGATCTCCCGGCCGACCATCTTTGCGACGATGGCGTCGTGGTGAATTTCCGTGCGGCTCAAGCTGCCGGCATTCTTCCCATCGCGCAGCACCTCGACGCGGTCGGCGCATTGGCTGACTTCGCCAAGGCGGTGGGAGATGTAGATGATGCTGACGCCGTGGGAGCGAAGTTCGGCGACGACTTCTAACAGGCGCGCCGTCTCGGTTAGAGTCAGGCTGGACGTGGGCTCGTCCATGATGATCACGCGGGCATTCAACGAGAGTGCCTTGGCGATTTCGACCATCTGCTGTTGGGCGATGGAGAGATTGCGCAGCGGCGTGGTGCTCGGGATATCGAGGCCGAGCCGCTTGAGCAATGGCGCGGCGTCGGCGTGGATCTTCTTGCGGTCGATGAGCTTGAGCGCGTTCAGCGGTTCGCGGCCGAGGAAGATATTGGCGGCGATGTCGAGGTTATCGAGGACGTTGAGCTCCTGATGGATGAAGGCGATGCCGAGCGCCATCGAGTCGGTGACGGCGGAGATCTTCACCGGCTGGCCGTCGACGAAGAGCTCGCCATCGTCCGGCTGATAGACGCCGCCGAGGATCTTCATCAGCGTGGACTTGCCCGCGCCATTTTCCCCGCAGAGCGCGAGCACTTCGCCCTTGGCCACGGACAGGCTGACCTGATCCAGCGCCACCACGCCGGGGAAGCGCTTGGAGATGCCGCGCATCTCGAGCAAGGGTGCCGGGTCCATCGCGAAGGAGAAGGGCGAGACCGGAATTACTTGCCGAGGGCCTTCTTGAGTTCGGCCTTGAAGCCTGCCACGTCGTCCTTCCTGAGGCTGCGGGTCGGCACGATCTGCTTGCCGCCGGCGAGGGCTTCTTTGTCGCCGCCGAGGTGCTTGGCCATCCGGGTGATGGCTTGCTTGCCGAATTCGTAGGGCTGTTGGACCACGGTGCCGTAGATGTCGCCGGAGGAGACGCCTTCGAGCGTTTCGTCATTCTCGTCGAAGCAGACGATCTTCACCTTGTCGGTCTGGTTGGCGGCGCGGACGGCATTGAGGATGGCGGGGCCATTGTAGGCATAAAGGCCGACCATGCCGGCGATGTCCGGGTATTTCACCAGGGTGTCCTCCGCATTCTTCTGGGCGCGGACGTTGTCGATGTCATCGCTGCGGAGATCGAGGATCTCGATCTTGGTGCCTTCGATGGCCTTCTTGATACCGCCGAAGCGTTGCTTGGCATTTTCCGCATCGGCATTGCCGACGAAGGCCATGACCTTGCCGCCGTTGGGGAGCGCTTCCTTGAGCAGCTTGCCGGCTTCCTCGCCGGCGGCGAAATTGTCGGTGCCGATGTAGGCGACGCGCTTGCTGGCCGGGGCATCACTATCGTGGCAGATCAGCAGGGTCTGGCCGGCGATGCGGTCGAGGAAGGCGGTCTGATTTGCCGGGTCGATGGGGCTGACGGCGATGCCGTCCACGCCCTTTGCCACGAGGTCGTCGAGGATCTGCTGTTGCTCGGCGGCAGTGCCGGCGGAGGGAATGCGGAAATCGACCTCGACGTTTCCGAGGGCCTTCTCGGCATCCTCACAGCCGGAGCGGGCGATGGTCCAGAAGGTGGTGCCGTTATTGGTGACGAAGGCGAGCTTGAGCTTCTTGCCAGCTGCTTCCTTGCCGCCGCAACCGGCGAGCGCGAGAAGGAGGACGGCAGAAAGGAGGCGGAAGGCAGGGCGTTTCATGGGTAGATCGGGTTTGGCGGGCGCTACTACGGCTGGCCGTAGTAAGCATTTACACCCTGTTTGCGAAAGAAATGCTTTCATGAGCGGGAGGGCGGGGGGCAAGGGATTTTTCAGCCACGGCTGCGAGAGGTGATGCTGGAGGTCGGTGGAACCGGAGGTGCCGGGGATCTGGGTGTTTCCACCCATGGCTGTCGACGGGGATATCGCAGATACGGCGGGTTGACGGATTCTTGCTAGCCCCGGAACGTATTCTTCCCGGCGATCATGAAGTGGATTCACCTGCTTTCCGCGACCGCGATGCTTGCGGCCTTGTTGCTCCCGTGCCGGGGGGAAGAGGTGCGCGAGCTGGGGACCGTGGCGGAGGTCCGGGCGCTTCGAGAGGCGACCTTCAATACCGAGCATCCGCTTTCTCTAACGGGTGTGGTCACCTGGGTGCATCCCGGGCGGAACCTGCTGGTGGTGCAGGATGATACCGGTGCGGTGGGGATTCATCCGGATTCGCCCGGCATCCCGGTGAAGCTGGGCCAGCGGGTTTCGCTGAAAGCTGCGGGAAGCTCGCCGTTTGTGGCGAATTGTCCGGGCTTTCCTTTTGCTCCCTCGGGGAAGGGAGTCTTGGATCGCTTCGAGATTCCCGCGAACGAGGGAGAGTATCGGTTGACCCGGATGCGTGGCTGGCTGCGGCCGCCGGTGACGGGTGACTACACGTTCTGGATCGCCAGCGATGATTCCTCGGAACTGTGGCTGAGCGAGAACCAGAATCCAGGTTCCGTGAAACGGGTGGCGTTCGTGCCGCCGGGCCAGTGGACACTACCGCGCGAATGGCTGCGCTTTCCTTCGCAACGCTCGGAGCGGATTCATCTGAGGGCGGGAGAGCGATATTACATCGAGGCGTATCAAGAGCAGGCTCTGGCGGGAAGCCATCTGGCCGTGGCTTGGGAAATATCCGGGGGCCAACCTGAGGTGATTGAGGGAAACGATCTCATCCCTTGGAAGGCGGAGCAGGAGGAGAGTGCTTCGGGCACAGGCATCCTGCGGGAGTTCTGGACGAATTATTCGGTGGCGAAGGTCGGACCTCTCACTTCCGGCAGCATGTCTGAGGGGGAACTCTCGGTGCGGGGTTTGGAAATGGCGGTGCTTGGGGAGGGAGCTTGGCCGGCTGCAAAGCCCATCGATCCGGCTGCCGATCTTCAAGCGGATGATAGCTTCCGGTGGGTAAGTGGCGAAGGGGTGATTTATTTTGCGGCGTCGGATGGCGAGGCCGCGACACTGGAGATCGCATCCGGGGCTCGGCGCTTCTTGCTGCGGGTGGCGAGTTGGTCCGGGGGCTTGCCGGCAGTTGGAAAGCGTGCCCGGTTCCGCGGTGTTTGTGAGGCCGGGCGGGACTCGGGAGGGCGGCTGATCGTGAGCTCGATTTGGACTCCATCGGAGAGCGAGGTGTCCATCTCCGAAGCGGCTCCGGAAAGCGCGCCTTCTTCGGTGGACGTCACGGCGCCTGCTTCCACGGAGTCGGTGATGGGCGGTGGCTACTTCACCCGGGGCGTGGTGACGTTCAGTGACGAGGTGCTCGGCAAGCAGTGTCTCGTCGTGCAGGAAACGCTGGGCGGCATCTTCGTTTCGCAGGACGAGCGGAAACCTCATCCGCCCTTGTTCGTAGGACATTCCGTCGAGATCGGGGGCAATCTGCGGCAGCGCAGGTTTTCACCGGCGATTCTTCCCTTGTCGCTCAATATCCTCGGCTGGCTGAACCTGCCGACGCCGGCGAAGCCAGCCAACGAAAGCGACTATCGTGATGGCTTGTGGAGTGAGTTGGAAGGGGTGGTGCGTCGGGTGAATGCCGACGGCACGATGGAATTGGTGGGCAAGCAATCTGCGATTCGGGTGTGGCTGGGCCACACGGACCGTGGAGCATTGGAGAGTCTTGTGGATTCGGCGCTCTGTGTGCGCGGGGTGATGTCGTTGGAGACGTTCGAAGTTCCGATGCTGTTGGTTCCGTCCCGGGACTTTCTTGAGATTCGGGACGCAGCCCCGACCTTACCGGTGAAGCCAACGCCGATTGGCGGACTCGGGGATGCCGCTGCCAAGGACGGGTGGCTTCACCGCACGAGGGTCGAGGGATCAGTGACCTACCAGCGAGACGGCTTTTTCTTCATTCAGGACGATACCGGTGCGGTGAGGGTGCTCGCGAATGATGCTTCGCCCTTGAAGCTTGGATCGGTGGTTTCGGTAACGGGGTTTCCCGAACGAAAGGGGAGTGGGGTTTGCATGAGTGCGGCAAGCTGGACGCTGCTCCCGGACAGCCGTCCCGTGGCAGCCGCGAGTTTGAATGCAAGGCAGGCCGATCAGTCCCGCCACGGGGAGCTGGTGAAGCTTCAAGCGCATCTCTTTTCGCAGGCGCATCGGGGAGATGACCTAATGCTCGAACTGCAGGAGGATGGCCAGGTTTTCGAAGTGGTGGTTGCGGGAGGGACTTCGGCGGTGCCGGTCTTCGAGCCGGGTAGTCTGTTAGAGGTTACTGGCATCGGTCTCCTGATGCCTTCGCCCGGGAGCAGCTCGCGATTACAGATCCTGGCGCGAGGCTCGCAGGACCTCGTGCTACTGAAAGGGCCGCCGTGGTGGACTTGGCAACGGACGATGGCGCTGGTCGGGGTGTTACTCGTGGTTCTCGCCGGAGCGCTGATGCGTATCTTTTTCCTGAACCGGCGGTTTGCGCGACAACAGGCGGCGCGGCTGGCATTCACGCGCGCGATGCTGGAAAGCCAGGAAAGCGAACGCCGGCGTATTGCAGCGAGCTTGCACGATAGCCTGGGACAAGAATTGCTGGTTATCCGGAATCAAGCTCATCTTGCCCTGCAATCCGCACCCGAGGCTCTGCGCCAGCGGCTGGAGGAAATCTCGGATACCACGCTGCAGGCGATCAACGAGGTCCGTGAGATCACCCGGAACCTGAGACCCTATCAGCTCGACCGGCTGGGCCTCACGCAATCCATCCGTGCCCTGACTCGCAAGGTGTCGGAAAACTGCTCCGTCGAGTTCGCGTCCCACGTGAATGAGATCGACGGCTTGTTCGACAATGACTCCGAGATCCACATCTACCGGATCGTCCAGGAAGGCATCCACAACGTTCTCAAGCACTCCGGGGCGACGGAGGCTGCGGTGGTGGTGAAGGCGAACGCGGCGGGGCTCTCCATTTCGATCCGTGACAATGGCCGCGGCTTTTCCGACAATGGCTCCGCACCGGACTCTGGCTTCGGCTTGAGCGGAATCAAGGAGCGTGCCGAGATCATGGGCGGCAGTGCCCGCATGGATTCCGCGCCAGGCCAAGGCGTCAATCTCCAGGTGCTAGTACCTCTCCCAACGACATGCGCAACCGCATCAAAGTCCTGATCGTGGATGATCATCCGGTGTTCCGCCGGGGGCTGAAGGAGATCATTGAGGAACAGAAGAAATTCGAGGTCGTCGGCGAGGCGGCGGACGGGATGGTCGGGCTGCATCTGGTCCGTGAATTGGAGCCTGACATCATTGTGCTGGATGTGGACATGCCGCATCTCAATGGCCTGCAGATGGCTCGCTCGCTCCGGAAGGACCAAAGTCCGGCGCAGATCGTCTTCCTCACGATGTATAGCGATGAGGACTTGTTCAATGCGGCCCTCGACATCGGAGTGAGGGGCTATGTCCTCAAGGAGAATGCCGGTGGTGAGGTGGTCAGCGCGCTGCTCACGATCGCGGAAGGTGGAACCTTCTTTAGTCCGGCGCTGGGATCGATCGGTCGTCGTCGCGAGGACCGGGTCAAATCGCTGCTGCTTAGCAAGCCGACGCTGGAATCGCTGACTCCAGCAGAGCGGCGGGTGCTCAGGCTGATCGCGGAGGACCATACCAGCAAGGAGATCGCCGGGTTGTTAGGCATCAGCGCGAAGACCGTCGAGAACCACCGGCACAACATTTGCAAGAAGCTGGACATCTACGGCTCTCACAGCCTGCTGAAGTTCGCCTTCGATCATAAGTCGTATCTTTGACGGGTGGGTGGGATGGGTGTTTCCGCCCATTGCTGGGAGTAGTTCGTGGAACTAGCCTCCGGAACCCTGCGGACTGAGAAGTCGCGGGGCATGATTCGAAGTCTGATTAACCGTTTAAGGTGGTCGCTTTCTTGAACTCTCGCCGTTGACCCGTGGCGAAGCAAGCAGCCGCCTTCGATGGGAAGACATCTTCACCGCTCAAATTACCCCGTCGCTAACCCATGATCGAAAAATCCAACATTCTTCCCGTCTTCCCGCGATCCGCGGGGACACTCCTTACCACCAGCATTGTCTCGCTGCTCGCTACAGGTGCCGCGCTCGCGGTGGACTGGGACGGCAGCCAGAGCACGAATTGGAATGATCCTCTCAACTGGCCGGGCGATGTGTTGCCGGCTGGCGCGGCGGCCGGCGTCCAATCTGTGGCCGGCAACATTGCCACCATTTCTTCTAACAGCGCATTCAATCCGTGCGAGGTGATCATCGGCGGCTGGTTTGCCACCGGCCGCTTGAATCATACGGCTGGCACGCTGACGACCCAGAATGTGGGGTGGCCGCCGGGGTGGTTCCTTATCGGCTTCGGTCCCCAAGGGAATGCCACCTACAATCTGGCGAATACCAGCACCACCGGAGGAACGTTCACCGGCTTCGGCACGGGCACCGGTTCAACCAACATCGTGGACGCACTGTTCGTCGGTGAACCCGGCGGCTCGAATGATGGCGTCGGAGTCGGGACCTTGAACATGAACACGACCGGCAACCTCTCGGTCGCCTTCGACATCCACCTCGGCGTCAGCGGCTGGACCGGCAACATGAACCTGGATGCGGGAGCGGTGACTGCGGGCAATCTGTTTGTGGGAAAGACCGCGAACGGCAACGCAACGGCGGGGAAGGGTAACTTCAAAATGTCTGGTGGAACCGTCACCTTGCGAGACCGGCTCTATCTGGGATTGGGAGACAATGTGGTGGCCACCGGTTCGAACATCGGCACTGCGACTCTCAGTGGCGGAACCTTGAGAACGGACGATCTGCATGATGCCTACTGGGCGGCGGGCGTGAGCATGGCTTCGGCCACCTGGAATGGCGTCACCGGCAGTGGGCAAGGCGGCTCCGGTGGCACGGCGACCTTTCACCTCGACGGTGGCGTGCTCTCGACCATGTACGTTTTCAGCGAAGCCCGCATCGACGACAAGGGAACGCCGGACAATACTGCGGACGACGTCGTGTATGCCAAGGGTACTTCGACCTTCTACTTCAATGGCGGGACGCTCCAAGCCCAGCACAACCGCGATGTGCCGTGGGCGCCCTTTCTCGGCGGCGGCCCCGGCGCGCTGGGGAATCCCCGCGAGCCGTATCTCACCGCCGCCTATGTGCAAGCGGGCGGCGCAGTGATTGACTCGAACGGCGTCAACATTCTGGTCACGCAGCCTTTGCTGGCCGACCCCGTTTCCACGGGTGGTGGCTTTACCAAGACCGGTGCCGGCCGCCTCGAGCTGGCAGGCCAAAACACCTTCACAGGGCCGGTGGTGGCCAGTGCAGGAGAGTTGTTCGTGAATCCCGGCAACGCGCCGAACGAGCGTGCGTTCAGCCACGCGAGTTCGATCACGATCAACGACGGCGCGTTGTTGAGGGCTTCCTCCAACGGCCTGTTCGGATGGGATGGAACGCAGGAGCATCCCATCACGGTGAATGCGGGCGGCTTGCTCATCACCAGTGGCCTGGGTGTGGACGTGGGGGTCGGAGTGGTAACGCTCGCCGGAGGCGAATTGGCGAGCAGCGGTGGCAGCAGTAACTATGGCACCTGGCGTTTCGACAACGCGGGTGACTCGCTGGTGGCGTCGCAGGATTCGACGGTGTCGGCTACCAACGTGAAGTTTGCCAATGGAGCAACCATCAACGTGGCCGCCGGCAAGACGCTGACCTTCACCCCATTTGGCACCATTGATGACGCGGTGATCGGAGGGAAGAGCTCAGTCGTCAAGACCGGGGCCGGAACGCTCCGCTTCGAGGGCTACAACACCTACACGGGTGACACGACCATCAACGCCGGTAGTGTCTACATGTTCTGGAGCTTTCTGCCGGACGTATCGACGGTCCGTATCGCTAGCGGTGCCACCCTCGAACTCGATACCTCGGCGGACGATACCATCGGGGCGCTCATCGTGAACAACACGCCGATGGCTCCCGGGCTCTATCGCGCGTCCAATGTCAATGGGGGAAGTGGTGATGGCACCGTGCTTCCGCAGCTTCTGGGCAACGGCAAGCTGCTGGTGGTGACGCCACCGGTCAGCGGCTACCAGACTTGGGCGAATGCCCATGCCGGCGGTGCTTCCGCCGATTTGGATTCGGATGGCGACGGTGTTTTCAACGGCATCGAATACTTCATGAACGCTCCAGCCGGCATCACCCTGAATCCCCAGTTGGGCGGAGATCACTCGATCACGTGGAGCAACGGCGGCAACATTCCCGCTTCTGCCTACGGAACCGAGTTCGTGGTCCAGACCTCGATTGACCTGGTGAATTGGACGAATGTTCCGATTGGAAGTCTCGCGGTGAACACCAACACGACGCTGACCTATTATCTGACCGGCCAAGGGCCGCGGTTCGTTCGTCTCAAGGTCACTCCGAACTGATCCCGGGGAGGTGTTTCGATCTCCGGCAGTCATGCCCGGCCCCGACGCCTGCATCAGCCACGGGCGGGGCGCGGCTGCCGGAGGAAGATTCGTCAAAAGTTATTTCAGCTTGTTCATGAAGATTCTCTCCCGCCTTCGCGTGGCATTGGCCGCTGTTTTCTGCGGCGTGATTTCTTGTTTGGGAAGTGCATACGCGTGGCAGTCCGACAACGGCGATGGCACCTACACCAATCCGGTTCTGTATGGCGACTACTCCGATCCCGACATCACGCGCGTGGGTTCGGATTTCTACATGGTGTCGTCGAGCTTTGTCAGCTCGCCGGGGCTGACGGTGCTGAAGTCGAAGGACATGGTGAATTGGGAGTTTGCGGGCCACGCGGCGGATCCGGTCGGCACCACGGATGCGCACAATTTGGTCAACGGACAGACTGCCTACGAAGGCGGTATCTGGGCGCCAAGCATCCGCCATCGCAATGGCATCTTCTACATCGCGGTGCAGCCGACGTTTTCCAACGGGCGCATCTACTATGCCTCCAATCCGGCCGGGCCGTGGAATTTTTATCAGCTCGACCGCGGCATCTACGATCCCGGCCTTTTCTTCGATACGGACGGGACCGGCTATATTCTCAGCGGGCACGGTTCGCAGACGCTGATGGTGCTCAATGCCACTTGCTCGGCAGTGGTCGCCCAATACGACAATCTGGTGAACTCCGGTGGCGAGGGAACGCACCTCGTCAAACGTGGCAGTTGGTACTACGCCTTCAATGCCAACCCAGGTGTGTGGCCCTTCCAGCTCCGCTGCTCGCGCACGCAGAACCTGATCAATGGTCCTTGGGAGACCGGCCATGTCTGCCTTACCTCCACGACGGGCGGTCACCAGGGCGCGATCGTGGATGTCAATGACAGCGGGCAGTGGTTCGGCTTCGTCCATCAGGACAGCGGATCGATCGGGCGCATGCCGAGGATTGGGCCGGTGTTTTGGGAGAACAACTGGCCGGTGTTTGGCACTGCGTCGAACCGCGACAACATGGCGGCCAGCTATCCGAAGCCAGTGGCGGGTCAGCCCTTGAAGACCCCGGCGACTTCCGATGACTTTAGTAGTTCCAGCCTCGGGCTCCAGTGGCAGTGGAACCACAATCCCGATCCGGCGAAGTGGTCGTTGAATGAGCGTCCGGGCTACCTGCGCTTGCGGGTGGGGCAAGCGACGGAATTCTGGAAGGCTCGCAATACCCTGACGCAAAAAGCGCAGGGGCCGCGCAGCCAAGGGGTGGTGAAGCTCGATCTCACCAACTTGCAGCCTGGCGATGTTGCCGGATTCGGGACGCTCGGGAAGATCAGTGCCCACCTCGCGGTGACTGTGGATGCCGGCGGCGGCAAGACGCTTGGCATGAAGATGCGCAATGACAAGGTCGGTAGCTATGCCGGCGCGTCTGGCGTGCCGATCGCTGGCAATACGCTTTACCTGCGCACTGATCTTGATTTCACGAGGGATCTCGGTATTTGCGCCTACAGCACCGATGGCAGCACCTGGACGACGCTGGGTGGGAATTTTCCGCTGATGTTCGGCTACGGGTCTACCTGGCAGGGCGAGCAGTTTGCGATTTTTTGTTACAACGCAGGCACCGCGACGAGCGCCGGCTACGTGGATGTGGATTCATTTGCGTTCACCGCACTCGGCGACAATGCCGATCTCGTGAAGCCGCAGCGTGGCCGCGCCAAACTGAATGCCTCCCGGACCACCTTCGTCGCGGACAACGGACAGCTGCTGCGTGGACCGTATGAATCCACCGAGTGGACGACGGCTGCACCGATCGGCGAGGTGGCCCGCATCAAGGAGCTCGGCTTTAACACGGTTCATCTCTATGCCGAGTCCTTCGATCCGGCGTATCCAGCCAGTGGCAGCACGGCACCCGGCTACGCGGTGGCGGAGGTGGACAAGTTCGTCCAGATGACGCGTGACCTCGGGCTCTATCTGGTCATCACGATCGGGAATGGTGCGAACAACGGGAACCACAACCGCCAGTGGGCGGCCGCATTCTGGAACTACTATGCTCCTCGCTACAAAGATGAGACCCACGTGCTCTACGAGATCCACAACGAGCCGGTAGCGTGGGGGCCGCCCTATCTTACTGGAACCACTCCGGCCGGAGCGATGGACATGGAGGTGGAAGCTTACAACCTGATCCGCCAGCAGGCGCCTGCCACTCCGGTCCTGCTTTTCACCTACGCTGTCTTCGGGGAAGCGGGCGGTGCTGCTGCGGCGCTTGCCGACATCCATGAGTTCAACCAACGGGTCCACGGAAACCCCAACGCGGTGTGGACCAATGAGGCGGTCGGATTCCATGGCTACGCCGGATGGAAGGGAACGGCCCAAGCGGTGGCAGGATTGCTTGGAGCGGGCTATCCCTGCATGATGACGGAGTTCATGAGCTTGGATTGGGGGAATGGTGAGGGCCAGGACATCGAGCTGACCTCGGAACTCGAACGGATGGGTGTCTCGTGGAACTGCTTTCTCACGATTCCTCCCTATGGGGTTTCACCCGACGTTACGAAGAACGAGCATTTCAAGGACCTGGTCGATGATGCGGGGATGAGTTGGACGCCCGATTTCGGGACGTGGCCGGTTTCCCGAAGCGCCTATGGCAATGGCAGCCAGCCTCGCAAGACTCCTGAAGATTGGAGCGGGGGATTTCTCCATGGCACCCTGCGAATCGAAGCGGAGGACTTCGATCTCGGAGGACAAGGGGTGGGTTTCAGCGATCTGGATACGGCCAACCTTGGTGGACAGTATCGGTTAGGTGAAGGGGTCGACATCGAATCAACCTTGGACGCTGGAGGCGGCTATGACATCGGCTGGACCAACTCCGGCGAATGGATGGACTACTCGATCTGGGTGGCAGAGGCGGGCACGTATGACCTTCGCTTGAGGATTGCCAGCATGTCGGCGGGAAAGGTCCGGATTGAGTGCAATGGCTCCGACAAGACCGGTGATTGGTCCTTGGCCAGCACTGGAGGCTGGCAGACGTGGGTGACGGCGACGCGGCAGGTTTTTCTGGAAGCAGGTCGCCAGAAGCTCCGGCTGAATGTCACCGGTGGCGCTCCCAACTTGAACTGGATCGAGCTTTCGCCATCGGCCACGGGGCCGATCGCGGATGGCATCTACAAGCTCGTCAATCGTGGTAGCGGACTCGCGATGGATGGTGCGGGGAACGAAGTGGTCCAGCAGTCCTATACTGGAGCAACCTCACAGCAGTGGCGGCTCGAACACGTCGGTGGAGGCAACTACAGGATCTCGTCGGTCGCGGACAACGACCGCTGGACCAATGGCGGATTGCCGAATGACAAGATCGGGCAGGTCTGGTGGTGGGGAACAGATGCGCCATGGCAGCGCTTCCTGTTCCGCCCGACCGAAGGAGGGTTCCAGCGGATCGTCACCGCTAGCTTTGGCCGTGAGTTCGAGCCTCAGAGCGGTTCGTCGAATGCGGGTGCATTTGTCGTAAACACCGGCATTGCTGGCTACGACGGCTCAGCGAAGCAGCAATGGGCGGTGCAGGCCTTGTCTGCGCCGGGGATTCCCACGGCGCTTCGGGCCAGCTTCAACACCAGTGGTGGCATCGCGCTGGCGTGGAATCCGGTGGAGGGAGCGACGGGCTATGTGGTCAAGCGATCCGTCACCAGCGGCGGATCCTACACAATCATGGCCAGTGGAGTCGGGGTGACGACGTTCACGGACACGACCGCGCTTGCGGAGACCGACTACTACTATGTAGTGAGTGCCTTGGTTGGCCAGGTCGAGGGACCGGATAGTGCGGAAGCCGCCGCGCCGCGCTTTCGTGCCTGGTTGAGATTCGATGAGAACAGTGGTGCCACCGCGTCCGATTCATCGGGGAATGGTTGGAATGGATCCTTGGTGAACGGTCCTTTGTGGGGATCCGGCCACTTCGGCAATGCGGTGAGTCTTGACGGTTTCAATGACTACGTTTCGCTGCCGGCTGGGATTGTCTCCGGTCTGACGGACGTTACGATTTCCGCGTGGGTGAAGCTCGATGCCATCGGTAACTGGTCACGGGTATTCGACTTTGGCAGCGGAACGAACAACTACATGTTCCTGACTCCTTCCGCGCCGGGAGGGGCTCCTCGCTTTGCCATTCGCACGCCGTCCGTGGGGGAGCAGATCATCGACGGGTCGGGACCGCTGTCCGTGGGCACGTGGACCCACCTTGCGGTCACGCTTTCAGGAACGACCGGTACGCTGTATGTGAATGGTGCGGCTGTTGGCTCGAATGCGAACATTACCCTCGATCCATCGGACCTGGGGAACACGGCGGCCAACTTCATCGGGAAGTCCCAGTGGGCCGATCCTTATCTGGATGGCTTGGTCGACGATTTCCGGATCTATGGCTCGGCGCTCAGTGCCTCAGCGATTGCCGCCCTGACCACCCAAACGGAGCTCGTCATTCCTCCCATCACCGAGGAAGAACTGGGTTCTCCCCGGTTGGTCATTGGCGGAGGTGTTGCCAATATTACCGCTGCGAAATCGGTGGCTGGTCATTCCTATCAGCTCCAGTATAGCGACAGTCTTTTGGCTGGCTCCTGGATAAATCTCGGAGCGCCGCAAGCGGGCACCGGAGCCGGGTTGTCCTTTGAGGTGCCGGTGCCATCGCAGATCAAGCGACGCTTTTACCGGTTGGTCATTCAGCCCTGAGTCAAAGTGCCGATGCTGTCTGAAGAACTTCTCCTGCAGAGAGACACACATGATCGCCGTGGGGTACGGGTTTCTCCACGGCGATCATTCTGTCGCCTTTGGCCCAGTAGAGCCATGTGAACGATTTCAAGCGCCCGCCAGTCGGCTGTTGGAACAGGTCCGACAGCCGAGGCAACCTGGCGGGCGTGATTTTCTGACTCATTCACTTTGTCGCCGTTGGGCGATGATGGAGTCGCGCCTCCAAGAGGCGATGGGCGATGGCAAAGAAGAGGCCGGTGGAAAGACCGCACATGAGGATGCCGGTCAGGCCCTCGGCTGGGCCGAGAGTGCGCCAGCCCTGCGGCAGGACCACGTCGCCGTAGCCGAGCGTCGAGTAGCTGACGCCGGAGAAATAGAGGGCGGTTTCGAAGTTCGGGAGGCAGCCTTGAATCTGGAAATAGACGGCCCACAGGACGATCTGGAAGAGGTGGAGGGAGGTGAGCTTCCAAGCGACCTGCACTATCACGAGTGCGACCTTCCAAGGGCGGTCGGTTGGCACCGGAGGATGGTGGTGGATCTGGCGAAGGATCAGCGCGATGCCCGTGGAGTGGATGAGCACGCAGAGCCCGAGCAGGATGAAGGAGGCGAACAATTCCGCGAGCATGGGTCAGGCGGGGTGCGGTTCGCCGCGGAGGAAGGCGTCGACGGCATCGGCGACGCTGGTGTGGCGATTGATGGTGCCGGTTTTTTCGTCGATCTCTTCCTGCCGGAGCTTGTCGCGGACGGAGGCGTGGGCTTCGACGATCTGGAGGCGGATGCCGGTGGTGGCGAGTTCGGAGTGCAGGGCACCGAGGGTGGCTGCGGCCTGAAGGTCCACGCGCGGGGCGGCGGAGAGGTCTAACAGCACGAGCTTGGGCTTGGTGGTCTCCGCTGCGGCCGTGATGCGGTCGCGGACGTGGTCGATATTGAAATAGACCAGGCCGGACTCGGGCCGGACGATCAGGACGCCGGGAATGGATTCGTTGTCCTCATGGCGGGCGCTGTCTGAAAAGCGCCGGGTGCCGGGGATGCGACCGAGGACGGCGACGTGCGGCTTTGACGCACTGCGGATGAGTTGGAACATGGAGATGACGGCGCCGAGCATCACGCCTCGCAGGAGGCCGGAGCAAAGCACTCCTGCGAGGGCTGCCATCGCGACGATGAATTCGGGGCGGTCGTATTTCCACAGGCGCTTGAGGGCTTTCACCTTGAAGAGGCCAGCGATAGCAACGAGCACGATGGCTGCCAGTGCGGGCTGTGGGAGGTTGTGGAGGAGGCTGGAGAGGAAGAGCGCGACGATGAGGATGATAAGGGAGGCGATCAGGCCGGAGAGAGGGGTCTTGGCACCGCCGCTTTCATTGACGAGCGACTGGGACATGCCGCCGCTGATGGGGAAGCTGCGGCCTAGGCCGGCGGCGAGATTGGAGAGCGAAAGGGCGAGGAACTCGCGGTTGCTATCGAAGCGGCCGCCGTGTTTCGCGGCGAACATGCGGCCGATGGCGGCGGTCTCCACGGCGCCGAGCATGAAGCAGGCGAGGGCGAGGGGGAGCAGGTCATTGAGGTCGCTGGCTTTGATGCCGGGCAGGCCGGGCATGGGGAGGCCCCGGGGGACTTCGCCGAGCATCTTCACGCCCTGCTTCTCCAAACCTAACAGGGTCGCCGCGATAATGCCGCCGATGACGACGAAGAGGCCGACGGGTTTGTTTTTCAGGAAGATCTTGCCGAGAATTAGGACGGCCAGTGCGGCGATGCCGGTGAGCAGCGCGGCCATGTTGGTCTGGTCGAGGTGGGAGAGGAAGTGTCCGCTGCGCTCCCAGAAGTCGCCGTGGCCGCCCTTGTAGCCGAAGAGCTTTGGCAGCTGTGAGCTGGCGAGGAAGAGGGCGACGCCGCACTTGAAGCCGATCATGACCGGCTCTGAGATGAAATTGACGATGGTGCCTGCCTTCACCAGCCAAGCGATGAAGGCGATGATTGCTACGAGAAGTGCCGTACATGCCGCCAGGGCAGCGTGGCGGGCGGGATCGCCATCTGACATGGGAGCGAGCGAGGCTCCAATGAGCAGGGAGATGGCGGAGGTGA
This sequence comes from Luteolibacter sp. Y139, assembly GCF_038066715.1. Lineage (NCBI taxonomy): Bacteria > Pseudomonadati > Verrucomicrobiota > Verrucomicrobiia > Verrucomicrobiales > Verrucomicrobiaceae > Neoluteolibacter > Neoluteolibacter soli. Next base: position 177,993 of record NZ_JBBUKT010000007.1, read on the forward strand.
CCGTGATGACGGTGTGACGGGAGCCGCAGAAGAGCCAGAAGACGAGGCCGCCGAATAGGCAGGCGTAGAGGCCAGCTTCGGGAGGGAGGCCGGCGAGCGAGGCATCGCCGATCCCGGCGGGAAGCAGATAGGCCGCGAGGGTGATGCCGGCGACGACGTCGGCGCGCAGCCATTCACGCGGGTAGCTGCGGAGCCAGGAGAGGGCGGGGAAGTTCATCGCGGGGCGGCATCGAGGATCTCCTTCGCACGGGTGAGCGGACCTCGGGCAGAGAGGATCGAGACGTGGTCCTCATCATAGCCTTGGACGCTGGCGGCATCGGCTTTCGCCTCGGGGCGGAGTTGGCTGGCGACGCTGACGGTTCCGTCGTTCTCCTCCGGCAGCAGGAGGGAGCGCTTGGCGTGGTGGCTGTAGAAGAGGTGGTGGCTTACTTTGCCTTTCAGGCGTTCGTCGAAGAGGCGGTTGAGGAAGGCGGAGCCGTTTTCCATGTCGCGCCATGAGGGTACTACGGAGGGGGCGCGTTTCACGCCGGCGGCTGCGGCTTCGTGGCCGCCCCATGGGGAGGAGAAGGTGATGAAGGTATTGATGTAGCGATTGCCGTCCTCGATGACGTTTTTCTCGATGAAGCGGCGCGAGACGAGTCCGCCCATGCTGTGGGCGACGACATGAAGGCGCTGGAATCCGTAGCGGTGCTGAAGGGCTTTGACGCCGTCATTGAGGGCACTGGCGCATTCCTCGAGACGGAGGCCGGAGGGGTAGAAGGCGAACCATGGCTGGTAGCGCTTGCGGTCGATGCGTTCCATGGCGTAGCGCCAGTCCTGGGGCGATCCGGCTGCGCCGTGGACGAAGAGCACGGGTATGCGCGCGGGATCGTAGGGCTCCAGGAAATAGAGTCCGAAGCCGGTGGTGGCAGCGGTGGTCGCGGGTGCCCACAGGCCGTCCGAGCCGCGGGTGGCGGCGAAGCGCGGGTCATCAAGCTTTGCGATTTCGCCGAGGCTGAGGCGGACGCCGTGGCCGGTGACGAATTGGTCCACCGTGCGACCGGCCAGGGCATTGTCGATCGCTTGGCGCAGGCCGGATGGCATGGAGCCGGGGCGGAGGTCGCCCCGGACTTCCGCCCGGCGGGATGAGTCGAATTCGACAGCTTGCGGCTGGCCGTCCCGGCCGGCGTGGAACCACAGCGGCTCGCCGGAGTCGTAGCGGCCATTCTTGTTAGAGTCGGCGAAGGCGGCGACGAATTGGCGGGCGGGATTCTTCACCGAGAAGATGAAAGCGCCGCCGGTGGCGAGTTCGACGCGGTCGCCGGAGTCGATCCGGTTCGCGGGGCGGTCCCATTCGAACACCACGGCGCGCACAGGGACCTTGAAGTCATCGGCGTTCGTGATGCGGCCGTGGATGTGGTATCCTTGATCGAGAATCTCCAAGTCGGCGGAGAGGCGACGGAAGTTTCCGCAGCCGGTCAACAGAGGGAGCGCCAGGGCGAACAAGAGGACAGGCGATTTCATGGAGACTATGTTTCGGAGCCAGCTTGGCAATGTTGCCACCGGCGCGGGCCATCAAGTCGAGCCCGCGATGGGAAGCGGGCATGCTACTTTGGTTGTACGGGAAACCCTTTGCCCGAGAGACATGGAATCTTTTATCAGGGGATAATGTCTCGGGTCGTTCCCAGTCGTCGTGAGTTGCAAGATGGACCTTTGCGCGTTTCCTCCGGGGCCGTAGGTGCAGCATTGCTATTGGGATTCATGCCTGCTGCCCGGGGCGACGATGTGGAAGACATGAAGAAGTCGCTCGCCACGATGGAGCAAACCATTGCCGAGCTGAAGACGCGAATCGCGGTGCTTGAGGAGGAGAAGGCGGCGGACAAGGAGAAGCCGGAGCCGGCACATGCTCACCACCACGCTTCCGCACCTGAACCCGCGGCGGAGCCAGCACCAGCCGCGCCGGCGTCGACACCGGCGATCACGAACGCCGTGGTCGTGGCGCCCCAGCCGGGAAGCGCGGGATCGGCGAGCACGGTGCGCGATTACGATGGTTTCCAGGATCTCCAACAGGCCGCGCCGCGTCCGGAGAATAAGCCGCTGGATCCAGAACTGAAGGGGTTCATTCTCATCCCCGGCACCGATACCATGGTCAAACTGGGCGGTTCAGCCCGGGTCGATGCGATCACTGACTTCGCCAACAACGGCAATCCGAACCAGTTCATCCCCTCGACCATTCCGGTGGGAAACCAGACGGGATTCGGTGGTGACGAACGTTCGACCATTCACGGCAAGGGGACCCGTATCAGCTTGGAAATCCGTCGTCCGACCGAGCAGTTCGGGAACCTGAGAATCTACAACGAGAACGACTTCTTCGGCGACTCGACATCAAATGCGATGACGTTCCGAGTCCGCCACTTCTACGGGCAAGCGTGGAACTTCCTGATCGGCCAGACTTTTTCCGGTTTCATGAATCCGGACGCTTGGCCGGACGTGCTCGACTACCAGGGTCCAGCGGGAATTCTCAACCGTCGCCAGGCGCAGATCCGCTATACCCAGCCGTTGTGGGATGACTGTGGGGAAGGCCATGCCTACATCAGCGTCGAGTATCCCGAGAGCGACATCCTGGATTCAACCCTGCCCGCCAGCTCCAAGGAGCGGAGCAGCACGCCGGACTTGATCATCGGGGGACGATGGGAAGGTGACTATGGGAACATCCAACTCGCAGGTATCGGCCGCAGTATCGGCTTTGAAAGCGACGCTGGGCCGCAGGGGGACACCGTTGGCTGGGGCGTGAGCTTGTCCGGCCAGTGGCACATGACCGAGGACGACGATCTTTCAGCGCAGGTCGCGTATGGCGAAGGCATCGCTCGCTATGTGAACGATTTCAACGGCAACAATCTCGATGCCGCGTGGGTTGGCGATGATCTGGAGGCGATCCCGATCTTCGCGCCGATGGTCGGGTATACGCATCGCTGGAACGAGCACTTCCGCTCGACGCTCACGGCGAGCTGGGTGATGGCGGACTTGCCTTCGACGGTGTCGGCACTGACGCCGGAGAATACCGCGAGCTTCAGCGCCAATCTGGTGTGGCAGCCGACCAAGTCCTTCCGCCTGGGTCTCGAGTATCTCTTCGGCACGAAGGAGACGTATGACGGTACCGACGGCGATGCCCAGCGCCTGAACTTCGTGATCCGCTACGACCTCGTCAAATAACCGGAGTAGCCATGGACATTAAGATCATCCTCGAAATCCTCGTGATCCTCGGCGCGCTGGCGATGGGGGCACGGACGGGTGGCGTCGGGCTGGGCCTGTGGGGCGCGGTGGGGCTGCTGGTGCTTGTGGTGGGTTTTCAGCTCCCGCCGGGCAGCATTCCCGGTGATGTCCTTTTGATTGTCCTCACCGTCATCATGGCGGCGTCGGCGATGGAGGTTGCGGGTGGGATCGATTTCCTGGTCCGGGTGGCGGAAAAGATCATCCGGAAGAATCCGAAGCAGGTGACGATCGTGGCTCCGCTGGTGACCTATGCGTTCACCTTTGCCGCGGGCACGGGGCATATCGTGTATCCGCTACTACCGGTGATTTTCGAGGTGGCGCATGAGAATGGCATCCGGCCGGAGCGGCCGATGGCGATTGCCACGATCGCGTCGCAGCAGGCGATCACAGCGAGCCCCGTTTCGGCCGCGACGGCGGCGATGATCACGATCCTCGCGTCGCATGGCTACGGGCTGGTCCAGATCCTTTTGATCTGCGTGCCGTCGACGCTGCTCGGGGTCGTGATTGCCGCGATCGTGCAGCTGCGGGTCGGGAAGGAACTGAAGGATGATCCGGAGTATCAACGCCTGCTCGCCTCGGGCGAACTGCAGCCGCCGGAGAAGTCGACGGGCGCGGAGCTGCCTCCGATCAAGAAGGGTGCCCGGGCCAGCGCGTTAATCTTTTTGAGCGGGGTGGGACTGGTGGTGCTCGCTGGGATTTTCAAGCAGCTCCGGACCATCGGCGGCGTGGAGGTGCCGATGGCCAACTCGATTGCGATCGTGATGCTCACCGTGGCGGCGGTGATCATGACGGTGACCAAGATTCCTGCCAGCGAGGTGCCGAAGTGCAAGACGTGCCAATCCGGCGTCTCGGCGATCGTCGGCATTCTCGGACTGGCGTGGCTCGGCGACACCTTCATGGACGCGAACAGCGAGGTGATCATCGGCGGCCTGAAGCACATGGCGGAAGCTGCGCCGTGGACTTTCTCTATCGGGCTCTTCGTTGCCTCAATGCTGCTCTTCAGCCAGGCGGCGACGGCCAAGACGCTGATGCCGCTAGGGCTTTCGCTGGGGATCCCGGCACCGCTGCTGATCGGGATGTTCCCGGCGGTGAACGGATACTTCTTCATTCCCAACTACGGAACGATCATTGCCGCGATCCAGTTCGACCGCTCGGGGACGACGCGGATCGGCAAGTATTTGCTGAACCATTCTTTCATGCTGCCGGGAATGATTTGTACTGTCGGTGCGGTTGGCTGTGGCATGCTGATCGGGAAACTTTTCTTCTGACCATCTTCTAACAAACCATCTCCATGAGCTTCTCCGACAAGCGTGTCCATGACATCGCCGGTGCCGTAGGCATTGAATCCGGCGATTTGCTGGACCTATTCACCCGTGGCCATTCGCGGGAGTACAAGGCAGGCGACTATCTCTTCCATGAGTCCACGCCACGGCAGTGGATGGGCATCGTGGAGGAGGGGGAGATTGAAATCGTGGCGGGGGTGCACGGCAGTACGACGCGGCTTGCCACGCTGACGCGAGGGACGGCATTCGGGGAAGGGGTGATGCTGGATGATTTGCCGCATGCTTCATCGGCAGTTGCGCTTACTGCGGCCAAGGTCCTGCTGATCCCGCGGGAGGCTTTCGATGAGCTCCGTGCAACGAAGCCGGAGGTGTTTTACCGGATGGTGGGGCATGTGGCGCGACGGCTCAGCACGCGGCTGCGCGATGCGAACCGGCACCTCGCGGGAGCGGGGCCGGCGGTGGCGGCGACGTGGCGACGCGAGCACGACTCGCTCGGCGAGCGCGAGATTTCGGACGGCTATTACTACGGCGTGCAGACGCTGCGCGGGATGGAGAACTTCCCGTTGTCCGGGATTCCGCTCAGCCACTTCAGCCACTTCGTGCGAAGCCTAGCTTACGTCAAGAAGGCGGCGGCGAGCGCGAACCAGGAGCTTGGCGTGCTCAAGCCCGATCGCGCTGCGGCGATCATGGCTGCTTGTGACGAAGTCATTGCCGGGAGCCTCCATGCTCATTTCACGGTGGACATGATCCAGGGTGGCGCGGGCACCTCGACCAACATGAACGCGAACGAGGTGATCGCCAACCGCGCGCTTGAGATCATGGGGTATCGCAAGGGGCAGTATGAGCACTTGCATCCGAACGACGACGTCAACTGCTCGCAATCGACCAACGACGCCTACCCGACGGCGATCAAGCTGGGGGTGATCCTGACGCTGCGCGACGCGGTGTCGGCACTCCGCGAGTTGCGTGAGGCGCTGGAGGCGAAGGCGGCGGAGTTTGCCGAGGTGCTCAAGATGGGCCGCACCGAGAACCAGGACGCAGTGCCGATGACGCTCGGGCAGGAATTCGGTGCCTATGCGGTGATGATTGGAGACGGCATTCGCTACCTTGAGAGGGCTGGGGAAGAGCTTCACGAAATGAACATGGGTGCCACTGCGATCGGTACCGGCATCAATAGCCCGCCGGGCTATGCGGAGCTGTGCACGCGGCGGCTCGCGGAAATCAGCGGGGTGCCGGTGACGCTTGCCGCCAATCTGGTGGAGGCGACGCAGGACAGCGGCGGCTTTGCGCTGATGAGCAGCGCGATGAAGACCGCGGCGGTCCAACTTTCGAAGATCTGCAACGACCTGCGCTGGCTTTCCTCCGGACCTCGTTGCGGGCTCTATGAGATTCGCCTGCCCTCAATGCAGCCCGGTTCTTCGATCATGCCGGGCAAGGTGAATCCGGTGATTCCGGAAGTGGTTAGCCAGGTCTGTTTCCAGATCATTGGCGCGGACGTGACGGTTTCGATGGCTTCAGAAGCCAGCGAGCTCGAGTTGAACATGGCCGAGCCGATCATTGCGTTCAACCTGCTCTTCGGCCTGACGCTGCTGCGCAATGCGGCGGTGATCCTGAATGCGCGCTGCATTTCCGGAATCCAGGCGAACAAGGAGCGCTGCATGGAATACGTGCGGAACTCGATCGGCCTCGTGACCGCGCTCAACCCGGTGCTGGGCTACGAACGCAGTGCCGCGATCGCGAAGGAAGCGCTGGCGACCGGCGGCAGCGTGTATGACCTGGTGCTTGCGAAGGGCTGGCTCGCCAAGGAGCAGCTCGATGATTTGCTTTCGCCGGAGAAGATGACCAGGCCGCGGTCGCTCTAGCAGATGAAAGATCCGCGGGGCATGGGCGATGCGGATCGCGGGGCAAAGAGGTTCTGATGGCTTGCTGAAAACCCGATCCCGCCATGTCCCACGCAGGCATTCTCGATGTCGTCCCGGTCTGGGTTTTCTTCATCTTCGTGGCGTTGATTGCCATCGTTCCGATCGAGGTGGGGCAGCGCTTGGGGGCGCGACGCCGACGGAAAGAAGACCATGAATCGGAGGGGCCGGTCAGCAGTGTGGTGGGAGCCACTCTCGGGCTGCTCGGCTTCATGGTGGCGCTGACGGTGGGATCGACCACGGCTCGATTTGATGCGCGCAAGGAGGCCATCATCGATGGCGTGAATGCGATCGAGACGGCCTACCGGAATTCGGCCCTGTTGCCGGAGCCGCACCGGAGCGAGTGCCGCCAACTGCTGCGGGACTACACGGCGGTCCGCATCCAGATGCCTGCGTTGTTTGGCGACCCCGATCACCTGCGGGCGCTGGACGCTCAGGTCAGGAAGCTGCAACGATCGCTGTGGTCCCATGCTGAGGAGTTGGCGCGGGTGGATCGCAGCTCCGAAATCTATGCGCTCTTCACCGCGAGCCTCAATGAGGTGGATCAGCTTTACAACAAGCGGATCATCATGGGATCCCAGCATCGCATTCCCTTTCTGGTGTGGGTGGTGCTGTTCATTGTGACGATCATCACGATGCTCGGAGTGGGATTCCATTTCGGGCTGGCGGGCAGCCGTAGCTTGACCGCCAATCTCATGCTGGCGCTGACCTTCGCGCTGGTGATTTCGCTGATTTTCGACCTCGACCAGCCCGGGAAGGGGTGGGTGAACGTCAGCCAGCAGCCGATGGACGAACTGAACGAGAGGCTGCATGCGGCCGAGTGACGATGTGCTAGGTTCCAGGAATCGACTCAAAACCGTCTGCGCCATGATCGAACATCACTTTGACGAGAGCCATGCGATCCTTCACGTGCAACCCAAGGGATCACTGGAGGAAGCTGACTTCGAGGCGCTGGCCGGCGAGGTGGACCCGTTCATTGCGGACGGCGGAGAACTTGCGGGGCTGATTGTGGAGACGCCGGGCTTTCCGGGGTGGTCTTCGGTGGCGTCGATGATCGCGCACCTGCGTTTTGTCCGCGATCACCATCGGCACATCCGGAAGGTGGCGGTGGTGACGGATTCGCCGTTGGGGAATCTGGCCGAGCATGTGGCGTCGCATTTCGTGGCGGCGGAGATCAAGCCGTTTCCCGCAGGGGAAGTGGAGGCTGCGCGGCTGTGGATCCTAGGGGATGGGGAGTGAGCCGGGCGGTGACCCGTGGCTATCGGCCAAGGGACTCTGGCGATTTGCGAGGCTGCGTGAGAATTGGTGGCGACGGAACGTGGACGCTACGCAATAGGGTGGGGGCCAGTCGTTGTAAAATCGGGGACTTGCTCCGGCCGGTGAGACCTGATAGAAGGAGCGAAATGCACGGCATAACTACGGGACGTGGCTGGCCGAGGCGGGGAGGAAGGGAGCGAGGGGATGCGGATTCCTGCGGGGCGGGTTGTGTGAGGGGGCGAGAACGATGAATGCGGTTTCCATTTTGTGGCCGATGATTGCGGGTGCCTGCCTGGTGCTGGCGGCAGTCCAATTGCTGGTGCGGCTGCACGACAAGAATGCGCAGGCCAACTTGTGGCTGGCGCTTCTTTCTCTGGCGATCACGGGGATTGCGGCCGCAGAGCTTGCGCTGATGCTGGCGGGCTCCACGGAGGACTTTGCCACCGCCACGCGGTGGATTCACGTGCCGATCTTCATCACTTTCGTCGCTATTGTTAGATTCGTGACGCGTTGCTTTGGCACCGCGCGGGGTTGGCTGGGCTGGACCGTGATCGGGGTCCGGGCGTTCGCGCTGGTGCTGAACTTCGCGGTCGGCCTGAACCTCAATCACGATGCGATCCTGCGGTTGCGGCCGATCCGATTTCTTGGTTCCACGGTGATGACGGCGGATGCGGTTTTCAGCCAACGGACGAGGATCGCCGAGGTGAGCACCTTGCTGTTGCTGGCGTTTGTGGTGGATGCCTCGTTGCGACTGTGGCGGAAGGGAGAAGCCGACGCGCGCCGACAGGCGGTGGTGATCGGGGGCAGTGTGACGGCGTTCGTGGTGATCGGCTTCGCCCAAGGAGTGCTCATTCACTCCGGCGTGGTGGCGATGCCCTATTTGATCAGCTTGCCGTTTCTGGTGGTGGTGGCGGCGATGAGCTATGAGCTGAGCCGCGACTTGCTACGCTCGGCGCGAAACGCGGAAGAATTGCGGGAGGTAGCCGAGAGCATGCATCTAGCTGCCGGTGCCGCGGGGCTGGCCTTTTGGCGCTGGGAAATTCCCCAGGACCGAATCTGGGTGAATCCACAGGGGCGTGCGCTCTACGGCGTGCCGGCAAACACGCCGATCACTTTCGAGCGCTACCTGACTTCGCTACATTCCGAAGACCGCGAGCGGGTGCGGCGCGGCATTGAGGGCGCGCTCACGGGAAACGGGGAGCTTCGCACCGACTACCGGGTCAAGGATAGCGCCGGGATGGAGCATTGGGTGGAGGCGCGCGGAAAGGTGGATTTCAACGGCGGCGGCAAACCGCTCCGGATGCGCGGGGTCTCGATCGATGTGACCGAGCGGCACCACATGCAGGAGCGCTTTCGCCTGAGCGTGGATGCGTCGCCGAATGGAGTGGTGCTGGCGAATGCGGCGGGCTTGATCCTGCTGACGAACCGGCGAGCCGACGAGATGTTAGGCTATGCGCCGGGGGAGTTGTTAGGCCAACCGGTGGGGAACCTGCTGCCCGAGCGCCATCGATGCGAGCATGCGGCCCCTCGCGAGGGCCTTCACCGGATGCCGGAGTCCCGGACGATGGAGGCGGGTCACGAGCTTCATGCGCTGCGCAAGGACGGCAGCGAGTTTCCCGTGGAGATCGGGATCAGCCCGGTGGAAAGTCCCGAAGGCACGCTGGTCCTCAGCGTGATCGTCGATATCAGCGCTCGCCGGGAGGCTGAGGAGGAGGCGAGACGTCATCGTGATGAGCTGGCCCATGTCACCCGGGTGACGACGTTGAGCGAATTGTCCGGCTCGCTTGCTCATGAGTTGAATCAACCGCTGGCAATCATTCTGGCAAATGCGCAGGCGGCGCAGAGGCTGATGGCGCAGTCGCCTCCGGACTTGGCAGAGGTGAAGGACATTCTCACCGACATCGTCGATGAAGACCGGCGCGCCGGGGAGGTGATCCAGCGGTTGAGGGCCCTGTTAAAGCGCGGCGAGACGAAGATGCTGCCGGTGTCCTTCAACGAGATCGCCACCGAGGTGCTGCACCTTACCCACGCCGACCTGATCGGGCGAGGGGTGACCGTTTCACGGGAGCTGTCTCCGGAGCTGCCGCTGGTGGCGGGTGATCGCGTGCAGCTCCAACAAGTGCTGCTGAACCTGGTGCTCAATGCCGCCGACGCGATGGCAGGCAATCCCGTGGGTTTCCGCCAGATCCAGGTGGTGACCTCGCTGGAAGGGGATGTCGCACGGCTATCTGTCCGAGATGCGGGCTGTGGCTTGCCCGAGGATGTGGAGAGACTCTTCGAGCCCTTTTTCACCACCAAGCAGCATGGGCTCGGCATGGGGCTGGCGATCTGCCGGTCGATCGTGGCGGCGCATGGCGGGCGTCTGCGGGCGCAACCCCATTCGGAATGCGGCGCGGTCTTCCATCTGGAGATCCCGGTCTGTCCCCAGCAAGCCGCCTGGTCCTGACCGAGGCGTGAGGCGATATCAGGAGCGCCCGGGATTCGGGCGGTAGGATGAAGGCGCGGGAGAAGACCGGGGCGAACGCCATTTTGCGACGGGGAATCGTGGCGGGCGGAGGCTGTTTCACCGACAGGGAAGGGGGCGCTTTGGGAGCGGTTTTCCTTCCCCAATCCTTTCTCCGGAACACGTGAAGGAATGCTCCGCAGCATTTTGCTAATCGTTCGGATACGTTCTCGAAATCTTAATAGATGCAATTCGCAACGTCTGAGTCAGAGATGTCACGAATAGCACCAAAGTCGTACTTCCAAAATCCTGCCAAGCTATCATAGAAGTAATAAGGCAGCGAAAGGTTGTAGCCTTCCGAGATCGCGCCGTTGCCCGTCACCACTGTCGCATTCCGCGCATGAAAACGAACCTGACCGCCGGCCTGGTGCTGGCACTCACCCTTGCTTCCGGCCTATGCGCCGAGGAAGCGTCTCCCGAGATCGCCGGTCTGGAGAAGACCGCCAAGGATTTCGTGGCCGCCTATAACAAGAAGGACGCTGCGGCCCTGGCTGCGCTCTTCACTGAGACAGGCGAAATCACCGATCTCGACGCCACCGACATCACCACCGGCCGAGAGGACATCCAAGCCCGCTATCAAGCCATCTTCGAAGCACCTGATGCTCCCCAGATTTCGATCGATGTGGATTCCGTGCGGCTCGTTGGCAAGGACCTCGCCATCGAGGACGGCACGGTTCACGCCACTCCACCGGGCGACGACGATGTGGCGACGTCGATGGACTACACCGCGGTGCTTCAGAAAGGTGAAGACGGTGCGTGGCGGATCGCCAGCACGCGCGATCGCGAGGACTCTTCCGATGCCGCTGGTCAGCTGGCGGAACTGGCCAAGGCACTGAAGGGCGACTGGACGGCGACCCGCGAGGGCCTGCGGCTCGACATCGCCTTCGGCTGGGATGACTCCGGGAATTTCCTGGTTGGCGAGATGCTCGCGACCGCGGCGGACGCCAAGCCGGTGAAGACGACCATTCGCATCGGCTGGGACCCGTCGCGGAAGACGATCACGTGGTGGAACTTCGATGACGGCGGCGGATTTTCGAAAGGCGACTGGACGCCGGTGGATGACGGCAAGTGGCTGATCCGCACCGAGGGTGTCACGGAGGATGGCGAAGTCACGAGCGCCAACCAGACGCTTACCTTTGATGGGCCGGATGCCTTCGTGTGGGACGCCGGCGAACGGCTTGTGGATGGCGAGAAGCAGCCGGACGTGGAAATGCGAGTCGTCCGGCAGACTCCGGAACCTGGCGCCCAATAAAACCTTCAACCTCCTCAGACCATGAAAGCTTCAATCTTCAATTGGATCGTAGTCGCAATCATCGGCATGTCCTTCATCGCCGCTGATGTCGAGGCGCGTGGCGGCGGACGCGGGGGTGGCGGTGGTGCCCGTGGTGGTGGCGGCGGTGGCCGCAGCATGTCGCGCGGAGGTGGTGGCGGCGGGTTTAGTGGCGGCGCATCCCGCAGCCCGTCTCGCAGCTATAGCGGCGGCGGCTCGCGGAGTACCAGTTCCGCGCGGCGCAGTCCGGCGACGGGCTCGAAGGTCCAGTCGCGGCCTTCCTCTAAGCCGTCAGGTTCCAGCCGTCCTTCAGCGTCGCGGCCGTCGGCTTCCACGCGTCCGTCTACCCGTCCTTCGCCGGGTGGTGGAGGTGCTGGTGGCGCGGGACGCCCTGATGCCGGTGGTGGAGCTGGTTCCCGTCCGGGTGGACCGAATGCCAGCCGGCCGGGAGGGGCAACGAAGCCTTCCACCTTGCCCGGCATGGTGGGTTATCCGAGCAAGCCCGGCGGACCGGGTGGTGCTGGCGGGATCGGAGGAGCCGGTCGTCCTGGTGGACCGGGTGGGCCCGGCGGTCCGGGAGGGGCTGGTCGCCCCGGTGGACCGGGTGGGCCTGGGGGCATTGGCGATGCCGGTCGTCCCGGAGGTCCAGGTGGTCCTGGAGGAGCGGGCCGTCCCGGTGGGCCGGGTGGTCCCGGAGGACCGGGGGGCGTTGGCCGACCCGGAGGTCCAGGCGGACCTGGAGGTGTCGGACGTCCCGGTGGACCCGGTGGCGTGGGACGCCCCGGCGGCATCGGTGGCGTGGGCCGTCCCGGTGGCATTGGTGGTCTCGGCGGCGTCGGGGTTGCCGGTGGCATTGGAGGCCTCGGCGGGGTTGGTGGAATTGGTCGACCTGGTGGTATCGGCGGAGTTGGCGGCGTCGGTGGAATCGGCGGCGGCTGGGATGGTAACAAGTGGGGGGGTAACAGTGGTATTTGGGGAAATGGCAACAATTTCACCAATATCAACATCGATAATAACTTCCGGCATAACAATAATTTCGCCGGTGGTCCGGGGCATTGGGGCGGTCACCCGTGGTGGGGCGCCGGTCATTGCCACGGCTGGCATCACGGCCACTGGGGCTGTGGCTGGAACAGTGGCTACTGGCACAGCAACTGGTGGTGGGATGATGATGACGACTTCGGCCAGGGCTTCATGTGGGGCATCGCGGCCTGGAGCCTGGGCAGCATGATCTACAACACGGGCTACCAATCGTACAGCAACCCGTATCCTGCCCCGCCGGTGCAGAACTCGACGGTGGTCTATACCCAGCCGATGTCGGTCACGGCCGCGGCCAATCCGCCGGGCGATGAGAAGACGGTGGCTGCTGCCGACACCAAGGCGGAAGATGACATGGATGTCTCCCGTGCCGCCTTCAAGAACGGCGACTACACCGCCGCGCTGAGATCCGCCGATGAGGCGATCGCGGCCACGCCGAGCGATGTGAGCCTCCACGAGTATCGCGCGCTGTGCTTCTTCGCGCTCGGGAAATATGCGGACGCCGCCGGCGTGCTGAATCCGGTGCTGGCCTCCGGTCCGGGCTGGAGCTGGGACACGATGGTGGGCTTCTACGGTAGCTCCAGTAGCTACGAACAGCAGCTGCGCAAGCTGGAAGCATGGGTGAAGGCCAGCCCCGACAAGGCGGAAGGTCACTTCCTGCTCGGCTACCACTACCTCGTGTGCGGGCACATGGAGAAGTCCTACGAGCAATTCGACCAGACCGCGAAGCTGCAGCCGGCCGATGGCATCGCCCGCCAGCTCCGCGACCTGACGAAGAACTCGCTGCCTGACGACGGCGAGTCGGACGCGGCCCGTCCGCCGAAGCCGGATCCGATTCCGAAGGAAAAGCTGACCGGCACGTGGACCTCGGACGCGTCCGGCGGCAAGATCACCTTCAAGCTGCAGGATGACGGCAACTTCGTCTGGAGCTTCGCCGGCAAGGAACAGAACTCCGAGATGAAGGGGACCTGGGGTCTCAACGACAAGGGCCTGCTGGTGATGAACGCCGAGGGCTCGCAGATGGTCACCGCCGTCTCCCTCGAGGGCGAGAAGTCCATGAAGTTCGTCATCGTCGGTGGTCCGACGGGTGACCAGGGCCTCACCTTCAACAAAGGCTAATCCATTCCCATCGGGCCGGGGCGGTGATGTTGCCGCCCCGGCCTGCATTTTCCCCTCCTACCTATGAAATCGTTCCTCGCCATTATTCTAACAGCTCTGATCCCGCTTTCAGGATTGCTGACAAGCTGTGCCTCGATGGGTGCTTCCAGCACTGAGCCACTTTTGTCCGCTGCGGGCTTCCACGTGAAGACTCCGGAGACCTCGGCCCAGAAGGCCATCTACGCCGAACTCCCGCCGTACAAGGTGCAGCGGGGAACCCATCAGGGGAAAGTCTTCTACGCTTACAAGAACGAGAAAGAAGGCGTGGCCTATGTGGGCGGCGAGGCGGAATACCAGAAATACCAGAAGCTTGCCGTGGAGCGGAGCATCGCCCGCCACCAGTATGAGGCGGCGCAAATGAACCAGTCGCTGTCCTATCGCTGGTACGGTGCCTATCCGGGGTATTACGGGCGCTACTATTAATCAATCAATCTGCCGAGATCGAGAGCTCCGAGAATCCCTTCCCCATGTCGCCATGAACGGAACCACCATTCACCTCGTCGATGACGATGCCGGCCTGCGCAAGGCCATCTCCCGCCTCTTATGGGCGGAAGGATACGATGTACGGGCCTTTGCCAGCGCCGCCGAATTCCTCGACGCTTGTCACACGGGGGAGATCGAATGCTTGCTGTTAGATGTATCGATGCCGGATCTCGATGGTCTCGAGCTCCAGCGCCGGCTCGTGCGCTCCGGAGCTACGGTGCCGATCGTATTTCTCACCGGGCACGGCGACATCCCGATGTCGGTGCGTGCGGTGAAGGCGGGGGCGGTGGACTTTCTCACCAAACCGGTGGACGGATACGAGCTGCTGGAAGCGGTCAGGGCGGCGCTTGTCCAATCGGGCGTGGACCGCAACGACCGTGAAGAGACTTCCCGGATTGCCGGCCGCTTCAGCCGGCTCACGCCGCGGGAGCGCGAGGTGCTGGAAGGGGTGGTCGCCGGCAAGCCGAACAAGATTATCGCCGCCGAACTCGGAACCTGCGAGCAGACGGTGAAGGTCCACCGGGGCCGTGTGATGGAGAAAATGGGGGCGGAGTCGCTGGCGGACCTGGTGCGCGCGGCTGACCGGATCGGTGCCCTGAAGAAGCTGGCGGTCTGCAAGGCGGGATGAAGTTTTGCGTGTATGCCCTGACCATCGCCGCCGGTGGAGCGGCGATGGGGCGGGATTTGAATGGCTTGGCCTCGCGTGGCAGTGCCGGTGGGGCGGGGGATAGTGAGGGGAATAGTACCATGGTCTAATGGAACCGTGCGCTGAATTGCGATGGTATGTCCGTGTGAACCGCCTTCCTGTGATCGCCGTCCTCGATGACGAGCCGAAGCTGCGGAAGGCATTGCGCCGGCTGCTGGTCGCGCATGGATTCGCGGTGGTCACTTTCGAGCGGGGCGAGGATGTGGTTGCTGCTCTGACGGCACAGCCGCTGGATTGCCTGCTCCTGGATCTCCACATGGAAGCGACGAATGGCTTCGACGTGTTGGAGGCCATGGCCGACCGCGGGCTGACCACCCCGGTGATAGTCATCACCGGTCACGGCGAACCCGACACCGCCGAGCGCGTGATGACGATGGGTGCCGCCTCTTATCTCAACAAGCCGGTCGATGAATCGGCGCTGCTCGCTGCCATCGGCGATGCGATTGGAACCCGCTCTACCCCTTGGAATTCTCACCCATGAAAGGACGTTTCGCTGTTGCTTCCCTTGTTTGTGCCCATTTGCTGTTAGGTTCGCTGTCGCTGCTGAATACCGGTTGCACCGGCTATGCCGACGTATCGGAGCGTGATCCTGAGTTGCTTTCGATCCGGTCGACCTCGGGGCCCTTGGCTGAGGCGGGACGGAAGATCAGCGTGGCGCTGAAGGCCGAGAAGAAGAACCCGGCGGCGGCAGTCGGCGACCTGCTGGTGGCGGCGCGTCACGCGGCGGAACAGCTCCAGAAGGTTCCCGGCGACACGGAGGCGCAGACGACGTACAACTATGCGGTTTCCCGCGTCTTCGAGGTGCTCAAGGAGTCATCGCTCGATCCATGGACGAGGCCGCTCACCGTTCCCACGCCGGAGGGCGAGATCGTGCTGACCCACAAGCCCGACCCCCGGCCGGGCTGGAAGCCGGAACTCTTTGACTTCACTCCGGCGGATCGTATCGACCTGAAGGGGAGCTACGTGAAGAATCGTACCACGCGCCCGGGCATCGGTGCGCCGCTGGTGGCAAGAGGGAAAGGCGTGAACGAGCGGATGAAGCAGGACTTCACCATTCCGCGCATTTATTACGGGGTGACGGCTGTTGTTCGTTTCGAGGGCAAAAAGGCCGTGGTTTCCTTTGAGGATCCGCTGGCGGTGGAAAAGGTCAATTTCGCCGGGCACGAGCAGACCCTGGCGGCGGATTTCACCGTGCCGCTCGCGGTGATGCTTGCCAGCACCAAGCCGCGGAAGTTCGAGATCATGCGGATGCTGAAGCCGGCAGAGTATGCCGAGACGGCCCGGATCGCGCGGCTTCAGCCCTATGACCCGGACAAGACCGTGGTGCTGGTCATTCACGGGCTGATGGACTCGGAGGCGACCTGGACTCCGATGATCAATACCCTCCGTGGCGACCCAGAGATCCGGAAGAACTTCCAATTCTGGTTCTACAGCTATCCGAGCGGCTATCCCTATCCCTACTCTGCGGTACTGCTGCGGAAGGAACTGGATGCGATCCAACAGCGCTACCCGCTCAAGAAGAAGATGGTCTTGATCGGCCACAGCATGGGCGGGTGCATCAGCCGACTTCTGATCACGGATACCGGAGACCAGCTCTGGAAGGACTTGTTCAAGAAGGCACCGGCAGACACCCATCTCTCGGAGGAAAGCAGGAAGCTCTTCAGCGACGCAGTGATTTTCAAGCACCGCCTGGAAGTGGGCCGGGTCATCTTCGTGGCCGCGCCGCTCAAGGGGAGCAATCTGGCCAGCGGTCGTCTGGTTCGCTGGGCATCCGGGCTCATCAAGTCGCCCGTGACGCTTTTGAAAGCGGGTAGCGAGGCGCTCCAGTCCACGACCTTCGACGAAGGGGATTTGAAGTTGACGCGCATTCCCAGCAGCGTCGATACGCTCACGCCTAACAACCGCTTCGTGAAGGCGATCAACCGGGTGCCGATCACGCCGGGCATCCCCTACCACACGATCATCGGCGACCGCGGAAAAGGGGACAGTCCCAACTCCAGCGATGGCGTGGTTCCCTACTGGAGCTCGCACATGGACGGAGGTGTCTCGGAAAAGATCGTCCCATCCGGTCACAGCGCCCACCAGAACGACGAGGCGATCGCGGAGGTCCGCCGCATCCTGCTGCTCCACCGCGGCCTCTGAGTGGGGCGCATTCATCCACTATACCATCTCCAACCCCAATAGAACAGAACCATGAAACGCATCCTCCATTCGCTGAAGGCCGCCGCCGGCCTCATTCTCGCGAGCATGACGCTGAGCCAGTGTGCCACCGGGCCGACCTCCTCGGGGGCCAGTGCTTCGCAGATCTCGTCCGATTCGCGCGTTGCCTTGAGGCAGCTGTATGCCTCGAATCCGAAGGCGCGGCAGCTCGGATCGCATGCCAAGGGGATCCTTGTCTTCCCGAGCATTGCCAAGGGCGGCTTTATCGTTGGCGGCATGGGTGGCAATGGTGCGTTGATCCGTCCCGACGGTAGCATTCAGGACTACTACCAGACCGGCGGCCTTTCCTATGGCCTGCAGGCGGGGGTGCAGAAGTATGGCTATGCCCTCTTCCTGATGGATCGCGAGGCCTTCGCGAACATCAACCGGGCGGACGGCTGGGAAGTCGGCAGCAGCCCGAGCCTGACGGTGGTCGACAAGGGGATGGCCAGTTCGCTTTCCACGACGACCATCGACAAGGGCACCTATGCCTTCTTCTTCAATCAGACCGGCCTGATGGGCGGCCTGGGCCTGCAGGGCTCCAAGATCACCCGCATCCATCCCGGCCGCTAACGGCCCGGATGCGGGCGACGCATGCCGGAACGGGAAGCCCGGCATGCGTCGAGTCCTGCAAGCAAGCTTCCCTCATTGCACCAAGGTGCAATGGCCCTGCGCTGCGGGCTTTGGCAGCGTCGACGACGGAGATTTTTACTTAATGACAACAGATCCTTTCATGACCTCATCCCGATCCATTCTTCGTGGCACGCTGATCGCCGGTGCCTGTGCTTCCTTCGGCTTGCTCGCTTCCTGCGGCAGTTCCGGTGGCAACAGCAGCGGGCGCGGTGCCTTCCTCGATAAAACCACAGCGACGCCGGAGTTCCAGAGAACCGATGTCCAACAGCGATACTCCTCGGTCTATGTCGCGCCGGTCGATATCTCGCGGCTGGCGAAGCAGGATTGGTGGCAGAACCAGAACGCACGGATGAAGTCGGACGTGCTGGCGAAGGACGCGCGGAAGCTCGGCAAGAAGCTGGAGGACTCGCTCAAGCGCGAAATTCTCGCTTATCCGGGCAACCGGCTGAGCATTGCCTCGCACCCGGGGCCGAAGACGCTGACGATCGAAACCGCGATCACCGAACTGGTGCCGTCCAAGGCTTATTGGAATGCCGGGGCGACTGCTGCCGGTTTCGTCGTCCCCGGGGCGGGCCTGCTCAGCGCTGCCGGCAGTGGCAGCATCGCGGTCGCGGGCCGGGCCAAGGATAGCAACGGCACGGTGGCGACCTTTTCCGACCGCCGCAGCGATCCACTCTCGCCGATCAACATGAGAGGCTACCAGTGGTACGGCGGCGCGGAGAAGAACATCGAGATCTGGGCGAAGAAGGGATCCGAATTCCTTCATGCTCCGCCAGGATCGACCGTCAAGCGTGCGTCTTCTGTGACGCTCAATCCCCTATAACAATCCATTCAGTGAACCCATGAAACGGACTTTCGTCTTCCTCTACCTCATGGCCGCCGGATTTGCGGTAGCCCAGGATACCGCTACCGCCGACCTTGAAGAGCGCCGGCAATCGGTGGTGACCCTCAAACAACACCTTGCCATGCGCGAAGAACGCCTCGCCGAGGTGGCCGCGGAGATCCGCCAGCGCGGGGAGGCGACGGACAAGAAGATCGGGCGGATCGTGGACATGCTCACGAGCCTGAAGGATTCGCAGTCGTCCAAGCGGCGCGTGGCCGACGTGAAGGGAGAGGCGATCGCCGGGCTCAAGCGGATGCTGGATGTGTACAAACGCGAGCGGAATGCGATCGTCCAGAAGATCAGGAGCGACAACTCCGCACCCGCGGAGGCGCTGATGAAGGACATGGAGGCGATCGACAAGCTCTCCGAGAAGCGGGTGGGTCAGATCGTGGATCTGGTGAAGTCGATGCCCGGTGGCGAAGACATCTCGAAGTATGAGCGGGACGGCAGCTACGAGTACAACGGCGTGGCCTACGAGAACAGCCGCATCAGCGAGGAGTGGCGGCAAAACCGCCGCGACAAGGTGGAGACCGAGAAGCAGCGCAACGAGGCCCAGGAGGCACTCAAGAAGGCCATCGATGATCTTGAACGTCGGCAGGCAACCCTCAAGTCCCAGCTTGCCGACGGGAAGCTGAACGAGACGGAGAAAGAACTCTATGAGCAGGAACTCGGTCATGTGAGCTCGCTGGTGGATGTCCGCAAGTCGCAGCTGCTGGCGGTGGCGGCGCCTTCCGCCGCGGGCACGAATGCCGCGTCGAAAGGAGAGGCGGACGACCTGACGCAGCTATTCCAGGATGCGCGGAAGGACATCGCCGAGGACTTTGCCAAGACCGTGCGCCTGTATCACTCCGCGGCCGCCGAGCGGGAAAAGATTCACGAGGTGAAGGAGAACTTGGCCGCACGCGAGAAGTGGCTCCAGGAGAACGATCCCGAAGCGAAGAAGAAGGAGAAGAGCGAATAACCTAACATTGCTGCTGCCATGAGCCTTGCCAACCGGCTTTCGAATCACTTCAGCGCCTGCCGACTCGTCAGCCTGGCGAAGGTCAAGGGGGCATCGGAGTTTCCCAATCGCGATTCCCGCGGGCCCTACGTCATCATGCAGCACGGCTACGAGCCGGGCGACGCGACGATGACGGGGGCCGACTACATCCTCGGCCGCTCCGGGGCGTGGCTGGGCACTCACTGGTTCATTCGCATGCCGGTGCCGGAGCGCCGGAAGGAATTCCTTTTCAGCACGGTGGCGGAGGTGATGGAGATGATGGAGAACCTTACCAGCAAGGTGGAGGTGATCCGCGACAAGCCTGACAATGTTTCCGGGGATGCTCCGGCGGACGAGGAAATGCAGAAGGCGCTCACCGAATCCTGAATTACCCTGTCTGCGATGAAATACAACCTGGACCCCGACCGGAAGATCTGCCTCGACGTGAACGACAAGGATACCGTGGAATTCAAGCTCCGCGATATCCTGGTCCCGCCCGACACGAAGATCTCGTTGAAGAAGGATTATGATCCGGATTTTACGGGAGGTTTTGAGGACAAGGCCGGCGCGCTGGAGCGCGTCGCCTCAAACGTGCAGCGCCTTTCCGAACTTCAAGAGAAGCTCTACGCGCAGGACGTCTATGGCATCCTGATCATCTTCCAGGCGATCGATGCGGCGGGGAAGGACGGGGCGATCCGCCATGTGATGTCGGGGGTGAATCCGCAGGGATGCAGTGTCACCAGCTTCAAGGCACCCTCGTCCGAGGATCTGGACCACGACTACCTGTGGCGCGCCACGAAGGCACTGCCGGCCCGCGGGATGATCGGGATCTTCAATCGCTCCTACTACGAGGAAGTGCTCGCGGTGAAGGTGCATCCCGAGTTTCTCGCCAAGCAGAACCTGCCCGGCAAGCCCGGTGGCAAGGCCTTCTGGGAACGCCGCTACAAGGAGATCAACCGCTTCGAGAAATATCTCACCAGCAACGGCATCATCCCGATCAAGTTCTTCCTCAATCTTTCGAGGAAGGAGCAGAAGAAGCGATTTCTCGCCCGGATCGATGAGCCGAAGAAGAATTGGAAATTCTCCGTGGCGGATTTCAAAGAGCGGGAGCGGTGGGATGATTACCAACAGGCCTTCGAGGACATGCTGAACCATACCAGCACCGAGCAAGCGCCGTGGTTCGTGATCCCCTCCGATAACAAGTGGTTCGCGCGGCTCGCGATCTCCGAGTCGATTTGCACCGTGCTGGAACGCCTCAAGCTCAAGTTCCCGGACATCGGCGATGAGCGCCGCGCCGAACTCCAGCGGATCCGCGAAGAGCTGCTGAAAGACTGATTCAAATTTTCACTCCAATGGATCGCCCTACCTCCAGTCGTCCCGGTCTTTTGGGAAGCCTCTTGCTTCTCGCCGCGGTGATGCCTCTCTCTTCCTGCAAGAAGGATGAAGCCGCAGCCTCTGCAGCGCCGCCACCCGCCGTTCTTACAGCACCTGCGACCAGTCGCAGCGTGAACATTGTCCGGACCTGGACCGGTGCGCTCGATGGTTCGAAGAACGTCGATATCCGGCCGCGGGTTTCCGGTTACCTGCTCTCGCGGGGCTACGAGGAGGGCAAGACGGTGAAGAAGGGGGATGTCCTGTTTACCATCGATCCCCGTCCACTCGAGGCAGAGCTGCAACAGGTGGAAGCGGATCATTTGATGGCCGTGGCCCAACAGACGAAGGCCGAGCAGGACGTCGCTCGCTATCGCCCGCTGGCTGAGAAAAACGCGATCAGCCGTGAGGATCTCGAACACGCGATCCAATCCCAGGAAGCGGCCAATGCCAAGGTCGCGGCGGCGCTGGCGGTGATCGCACAGGCGAAGCTGAATCTCGGGTTCACGAAAATTGTCAGCGAGATCGACGGGGTGGCAGGCTTCGCCAATCGTGAGATCGGTGACTTGGTCGGGCCGCTTGATTCGAAGGCGCTGACCACCGTTTCGACGGTGGATCCGATCAAGGTCAGCTTCCAAGTGAGTGAGCAAGAATACCTGGCGGCGAAGCGCAAGCGGGAGCAAGACGGCAAACCTGCCGTGGATGTGCCGGATGTTCCGGTTGGCCTTACCTTGGCCGATGGGCACCGGCATTCGCAGCCCGGGAAGATGTTCAGCATCAGCCGCGAGGTGAACAACCAGACGGGCACCTTTGAGATCACCGCTCATTTCCCCAATCCGGGGAATGTCCTGCGCCCCGGCCAGTTCGCCCGTGTCGATGCGATCCTCGGCACCATCGATGCCGTGCTCGTCCCGCAGCGGGCGGTGATGGAGGTTCAAGGCTCTTATCAGATTGCGGTGGTCACCGATGGCAAGGTGGAGATCCGGCCGGTGAAGGTCGGACAGCGCGAAGGCAGCGAATGGGTCATCGAGTCCGGCTTGAAGGCCGGCGAGACGGTCATCGTGGAAGGCGTCTCGAAAGTGCGCAGCGGCATGCCGGTGGTGGCCAGCCCATGGACGCCGCCAGCCACCGGAGACCAGCCCAAACCAGAAGGGAAATAAGCGCGCATGGCCTCCTTTTTCATCAATCGCCCGATCGTCGCGATGGTCATCTCCATCCTGATGACGATCATCGGGATCGTTACCTATTTCCGTCTGCCGGTTGCGCAGTTCCCGGACATCGTGCCGCCGGAAATCCAGGTGAAGACCACCTATACCGGTGCCGACGCCCTGACCGTGGAGCAATCGGTGGCCACGCCGATCGAGCAGCAGATGAGCGGGGTGGACAACATGAACTACATGCAGTCCGTCAACGGAAACGACGGCACGCTCAAGCTCACGGTCAATTTCGAGGTCGGTACTGACGTCAACCAGGACCAGATCCTCTCACAGATGCGCTCGAACCAGGCGTCCTCGCAGCTTCCGCAGGACGTCAACAAGTTCGGCGTGACGGTGCAGAAGTCGACGTCCTCGCCGCTGATCATGTTCGCGCTGTTCTCGCCGAAGGGGAGCTACGACAACGTCTTCCTGGCGAACTACGCCAACATCAACCTGAATGACGAGTTCACCCGAGTGAAGGGTATCGCGAGCGTGACCGTCTTTGGCGCGGGCCAGTATGCGATGCGGATCTGGGTGAAGCCAGACCAGCTCGCGAAGCTGGGCGTGACCATTCCGGAAATTCTCACTGCGGTGCAGACCCAGAACGCGGTGAATCCCGCGGGCACCATCGGTGGCGAACCGATCCCGAAGGGGCAGGAGTTCACCTATGCGGTGCGTGCGCAGGGGCGCCTCGAGACTCCTGAGCAATTCGGCGAGATCATCGTGCGGGCCAATACGGATGGCTCGATGCTGCGGGTGAAGGATGTAGCGCGCATCGAACTCGGCGCGCAGAACTACGCGATCAACGGACGCCTCAATGGCAAGCCTGCTGCCATTGTCTCGCTCTATCAGCTTCCGGGGTCGAATGCGATCGCTGCCGCCCAAGGTGCGAAGGATACGATGAAGCGGCTTTCGGAGAAATTTCCGCAGGATCTGGAGTACGTCACTTGTCTCGATACCACGCTCGCAGTGACCGAGGGGATGGTGGAGATCCAGCACACGCTGATTGAGGCGCTGGTGCTGGTCATTCTGGTGGTTTTCATCTTCCTGCAAGGCTGGCGTGCGACGCTGATCCCGTTGCTGGCCGCGCCTGTCTCGCTGATCAGTACCTTCGTGTTGTTCCCGGCGTTCGGATTCACGGTGAATACGCTATCGCTCTTCGGGCTGGTGCTGGCGATCGGCCTGGTGGTCGATGACGCCATCATCGTGGTGGAGGCGGTGGAACATCACATCGAGCACGGGCTGTCGCCGAAGGAGGCAACCCGCAAGGCGATGGCCGAGGTGAGCGGTCCGGTGGTGGCGATCGCGCTGATCCTCGCGGCGGTGTTCATACCGACGGCCTTCATTCCCGGGATCACGGGCCGCCTCTATCAACAGTTCGCGGTGACAATCGCGATCTCGATGCTGATCTCGGCTTTCAATGCGCTCACGCTTTCACCGGCGTTGGCGGCGCTGCTGCTGAAGCCGAAGTCGAAGAGCGGCGGATTGCTGCAGAAGTTCTTCGACTGGTTCAACCGGGTCTTCGGGGTCGCGACGAACGGCTTCGTCACGGGGTGCAATTTCTTCGTCCGGAAATGGATCATCGCGCTGATCGTGCTGGGTGGCTTCGTGGTGCTGACCGCGAGGCTCGGCAAGTCGATCCCGACCAGTTTCCTGCCTGAAGAAGACCAAGGCTATTTCTTCGCCCAGATCATCCTGCCCGATGCTGCCTCGATGCAGCGCACCGACGAGGTGATGAAGCAGTGCGAAGAGATCCTGAAATCGACTCCCGGCGTCGAATACTACAGCACGGTCACCGGCTACAACTTCCTTACCGGGGTCAACACCAGCTACAGCGGCATCTTCTTCATCTCGCTCAAGGGCTGGGGCGAACGGAAGGCGCCTGAGGAGCAATATCCCGCGATTCTAAAGCATGTGAACACCGAGTTCGCCAAGATTTCCGCGGCGCGCGCGTTTGCCTTCTCGCCGCCGGCGATTCCCGGCATCGGCACCAGCGGCGGCGTGACCTTCCTGCTGCAGGATCGCTCTGGAAAGGATGTCCAGTTCCTAGCCGAGAACGTGATGAAGTTCACCGCTGCTGCCCGCGAGCGCAAGGAACTCGCCGGCGTCACGCCCATGTTTTCGCCATCCGTCCCGCAGGTCTTCATGGACGTGGACCGTGAGAAGGTGCTGAAGCAAAGCGTGGATCTCGCCGATGTTTACAAAACGCTGCAGACTTTCATGGGCGGCTACTTTGTGAACTACTTCAACCGGTTTGGCCGGCAGTGGCAGGTCTTCGTCCAAGCGGACGGCGACTACCGCACGAACGTAGAGCAAGTCGGGCAGTTCTTCGTGAAGAACAAGGAGGGTGGTATGGTTCCGCTCAGCGCGCTCACTAACTCGAGATCGGTCAGCGGCCCGGAGTTCACGATGCGCAACAATCTCTACCGCAGCGCACAGATCAATGCGGCGGCCGCCCCCGGATACTCGTCCGGGCAGGCGATGAAGGCGATGGAGGAAGTCTTCGCGCAGACGATGTCGAGCGACCTTGGCTTTGGCTATCTGGGGATGAGCTATCAGGAGAAGCGGGCACAGGAGGGGGTCTCCTCTTCCGTTATCTTCGCGATGTCATTGCTCTTCGTCTTCCTGATTCTGGCCGCGCAGTATGAAAGCTGGACGCTGCCCTTTAGCGTGTTGCTTAGCGTGCCGGTCGCGGTCTGCGGTGCCTTCGGTGCCCTGATGGTCGGCAAGTATGAGAACAACATCTACGCCCAGATCGGGCTAGTGGTGCTCATCGGCCTGTCGGCGAAGAATGCGATCCTCATCGTCGAATTCGCCAAGATGAAACATGAGGAGGGGATGGAGCTCATCGAGGCCGCGCTCGAAGGGGCGAAGCTGCGCCTGCGGCCGATCCTGATGACCAGCTTTGCCTTTATGCTCGGGTGCGTGCCGCTGGCCACCGCCACTGGCGCGGGTGCCCTGTCGCGCCAGATCATGGGCTTCGTCATCATCGGCGGGATGATCTTCGCCAGCTTCGTCGCGATCTTCCTGATCCCCGTGCTCTACTACATGGTGGAGCGGATCACTGGCAAAAAGAAGGCCTCCCATGATGCTCCCGAAGCTCCGCCGCCGCCTGCGCATGCGTGAACGGAGCCTTTCCGGCATCCTTGGCGCCATTTCCCGGGTGAAGCAGGGGCTGTAAGCGGGAGCTTTCGTCCGCGGGATCGCCGCGTGTGTTCCGAGGGGGCCAGTGGATTGGCTTTGCCGATCCGACGGCGCGTGGCTTAATCGTAGTAACAAAGGCCGCGGGTGGTTAGAATGAGCCCGCCGGCCGACCCAAGCCATGCCCGACAAGAAGCCCGCCGTGACCCGTGAGATCCTGCGCCGCCTGAGGCGCGTTGTGTGGGCGTTTCTCCGTTCCAAGAGGGTGCGGGCGAGGGCGTGGCTGCTATTGGCGGGGCTGCTGATCCTGATGCTGGTGATCAGCGGCATGAACGTGCTGAACAGCTATGTGGGCCGCGATTTCTTCTCGTCGATCGAGCGGCGGGACAGTGCAGGCTTCGTCCGCTATGCGTGGCGCTATGTCGCTGTCTTCGCCGCATCGACCCTGGTGGCGACGCTGTTCCGCTTTTGTGAGGAGAGGCTGGGTTTGCTGTGGCGCGAGTGGCAAACGCAGCGGGTGGTGCGGGGCTACCTGAACCAGCACATCTATCTTCACATCAAGCAGACTGGATCGATCTCCAATCCGGACCAGCGGATGACCGATGACATTCGCGCGCTGACCACCACTTCGTTGTCGTTCCTACTGATGATCCTCAACGGGACCTTTACCGCGATCTCGTTCTCGGGAGTGCTGTGGTCGATCAGTCCGGTGCTTTTTGGAGTGGCCGTGCTTTACGCCGCCGTCGGGTCGGGCCTGACCTTTTGGCTGGGACGACCGCTGATCCGGCTGAATTACCAGCAGTCCGATCGTGAGGCGGACTTCCGGTCCGAGTTGATCTACGTGCATCAGAATGCCGAGGGGCTCGCCTTTACGCGGGACGAGGCGCGGATGAAGGAGCGGTTGGGGGCTCGAATCGACCAGCTGGTTTTCAATTACCGCAAGATCGTGGCGGTGAACCGCAACCTGAACTTCTTCACGGGCGGCTACAACTACATGATCCAGCTGATTCCGGCGCTGTTTGTGGCACCGATGTTCATTGCCGGCGGGGTTGAATTCGGGGTGATCGGGCAGTCAACGATGGCGTTTGCCACGCTGGTGGGGGCGTTCTCGCTGGTGGTTACGCAGTTCCAGTCGATTTCGTCTTATGCCTCGGTGGTCACTCGTTTGAGCGAGCTGGTGGATGCTTCGGAAAATGCGGCGCTTCGCAATTCGCGGTCGTGCCTTGATTGCAGCATCGATGGAGACCAGGTGGTTTATTCGAAGCTTTGCCTGAAGGCATCGGAGAAGGATGAACGGCTGCTTTTGCGGGATCTCGACGCTACCCTTGAGCCGAAGCGGAATGTGCTGATCACTGGTCCTAATCCGGCGGCGAAGACCTCGCTGTTTCATGCGACGGCTGGATTGCACGAGGCGGGGAGCGGTAGCATCCGGCGGCCTCCACCGGAGAAGCTGGCCTTTGTACTGGAGCAGCCGTACTTGCCGCCCGGGTCGCTGCGGGAGCTGCTCACTCCGCCCGGTGCGCCGGCACTGGCGGATCAGGAGATCCTGTCGCTATTCAATGAGCTGGGGCTCGATCTGGAGGGAGCTCGCAATGGTGACTTCGACACGCCGCAGCGCTGGGATGATGAGCTTAGTCTCACCGAGGGGCAGCTGCTCGCCGTTGCGCGGGCATTGCTAGGCAAGCCCGACTTCATCTTTCTGGATCACCTTGATGCGGCGCTCGACGGGGAGGAGTTCCGCAGGGTTCGTGACGTGATTGCGCGTCGCGGGGTAGCGGCGATTGTCTTTGGCAATGGGAAGACTTCCGATAGCGGCTACGACGCGGTGCTCGAGGTAGCTGCCGACGGGAGTTGGAAGTGGAGGGATAGGAATATCCCATCGGCGGAAGGCAAGGGAACGGCCTGAATCAGAACGGCCAGATGGTGCTCCAGACGCTGGCTTTGGCGCAGCGGATGACTTCTTCCTCATCCGACACACGCTTGAGGGCGCGGCTTGCTTTCAGGGCTTCCGTTCCTCTCGCGACGGCGCGCCATTCGATGGTCATGCCGGTGGCGCGGAAGAGGGTCCACATGGCCAAGACGCCGAGGGCGGCGGCGAAGGCTAACAGGGGGCGCATGCGAAAGCAGGCAAAGAAGGCGAAGATGCACAAGAGTGCGGGCAGTGCTTTTGTGAGGTAAGCGCCCTTGATGCGGGACTTGGCGAGGGTGTTGCCCTCTTTTTCCAGGAGGAGCAGCCCGCATTCCCGGACTGCGTTGCCGAGGGCGGCGGCGTGGGTTTCGGTGCCACCGCGTGCGACGGGGAGGCCGAGGTGCTGGCGGAGTTCACGGACGCTGATGCCGCAATCATGCCGGATTCCCTCCATCCGTGCCTTGGTCCAGAACCAGTGACGGCCCAGCCAGGCGCCGACCAGCGAGACGAGGGAGAGGACAAGGATGAGCTTCCAGATCACGGCTTGTTAGAAAGTCAGCGTTTCTGGCCGCCGGCGGCAAGCCATGCCTTCGGATCGTCCGGCCAAGGCTGCTTTGGATAGCGTCCGGCGAGGTCCTTCTTCATCTGGGTGTAGCCGCCAGCCCAGAAGCTGGCGAGGTCCTTGGTCATTTGCCATGGCCGGTGGTTGGGTGCACAGATGTGGACGAGCAAGGGGACGCGGCCACTGGCGATGGTGGGAGTTTGCCAGACGCCGAAGAGATCGCGGACCCGTAGGGCGATCCATGGGTCCTTGCCGGGTTCGTAGGTGATCTTGGCGCTCTGGCCATTCGGCAGGGAGATGCGCTCGGGGGCATAGGAGTCGAGGGCGGCGCGTTGCGTGTGGCTGAGCCACTCGCGGAGGACGGGCCAGACTTGGCGCTCCTTGATGTCCTTGTAGCTGACGGCGCCGTGGCAGATCTGCGCGACGGCGGCGGCGCGGTCTTCGTCTGACCAACCGGGGAGTTTCAGATCGGGCATCCATTTGCCGAGGTAGTCGAGGCGGGTGCACCATTGATCGACGGCGGCGTCCCAGTTCTTCAGCACCAGTTCGCCGGAGAGCACTCGCGCGGCGAGGATCTCGGCGGCGGCATCGAGATTGATGCCGTGGTCGCTTTCCTTCGACTCCAGGACGAGGTCGCGGAAGCGGGTCTCTTTCCGCGAGACGACTCTTCTACGAGGTTCATCGTAGGCGGCTCCGTCGGTAAGGGTGAAGTCGCCGGGGAAGAGTTCCTTCAGCCAGGCGGGATCGACGGCTGTCGCGCGGCGGAGCTGGACGGTGACGTCGCGGCCTTCGACCTCGGTGATTTCGGCGGCGACGAAGGCGGCGGCATTCTTTGCGGCGCTGTCGTCATCGAGCTTGCCCTTGCGCTTGTGGACGACGCGGCAGGCGAGGGTGGCTTCGCCGAAGCGCACGGCGAGCCGATCACTGAACGAGGCGAGCATGGCGCGGCCGACGGGTTCGCGGTGAGCGGCGAAGTCGATGGGTTCCCATGGCCAGCCGCGTTGGAGGGCGAGCTTTCGCAGGCGATCGAAGCCCTGTGCCACTTCGCGGGCGCCGCGGCCATGGATGCCGAGGGGGGCGCAGCGCTGGGGATTGAAATCCATCCCGGCGGCGGAATCGAAGGCTCGCCACTCGGCTTCGAAGTCGCTGGCGTCTTCCTTGAAGACGAAGTCCTTGCGGCCGATGCCGCCGCGCTTGTTCACGAAGATGCCTTCGCCTTGCACCGCGGCGGCGATGAAGGCCATTTCGGCGACGCAGCCTTGCTCCACTCCGGCGAGCATGAGGCGTGAGTAGCGGGGCTCCAGCGGGAGAGCGGCCATGGCGCGGCCTTCGTCGGTGAGATTGCCGTGGGAATCGATGGCGCCAAGGTCGTGGAGGAGCGATTCCGAGCGCTGGAGGCTTTCTTCCAAGGGCGCGTCCAGCCAGCGGAACTCGCGGACGTCGCGGACACCGGCTGCCTTGAGCAGGAGCACGGTTTCCGCGAGATCAACGCGGCGGACTTCCGGGGCATCGAAGGCTTCGCGGCGGGCGTGCTCGCTCTCGCTCCAGAGGCGGAAGGCGCGGCCGGGGCCGGTGCGGCCGGCACGACCGGCGCGCTGCTCGGCGGAGGCGCGGGAGATTTTGCGGACCAACAGGGTATCGATGCCGCGGCGGGGATCGAAGCTGGCTTCGCGGGCGAAGCCGGCGTCGATGACGGTGCGGACGCCCTCGATGGTGAGGGAGGTTTCGGCGACGTTGGTGGAGACGATGATTTTCGGCCGCTTGCCCGGGGAAACCGCTGCTTCCTGGGCTGCGGGCGGGAGGCCGCCGTGGAGCGGGAAAATGTCGTGGCCGCGTGCGAAGGAGGCGTTTTCGAGGGTTTCGACGGTTTTCCGGATCTCGTGCATGCCGGGGAGGAAGCAGAGCACGTCACCGGCATCGGGGAGGGCGAGGGCTTCCTTGCAGACGGTGGCGATGCGTTCCCAAACCGGGGTTTCGACGGGCGGGCCGCCGCGGCGGTCATTGACCTTCGGTCGCTCCGGGCGGTAGGCGGTTTCGATGGGGAAGGTGCGGCCACCGGCTTCAAGCATCTGAGCCGGAGCGAGATACTCGGCCAAGCCGCGGGTTTCGAGGGTGGCGGACATGACCAGCACCCGGAGGTCGGGGCGGGCGGCTTCCTGGAGATCGAGGCAGCGGCCGAGGGCGACGTCGACGGCGAGGCGGCGTTCGTGGAATTCGTCGAAAACGACTGCGCCGACGTCCTTCAGCTCGGGATCCTCCTGCAGCCAGCGCTGGAAGACGCCGTCGGTCATGTAGATCAGGCGGGTGTCGCGGCCGTAATTCGTGTCGAAACGGACGGCGTAGCCGACCTCGCCGCCGAGGCGGGAGCCGCGGAGCTTCGCCACCCAGCCGGCGAGGAGGCGCGCGGCCATGCGGCGGGGCTCGATGACGAGGATTTTTCCGGAAATCCCGGCATCCATGAGCATGCCGGGGACGGCGGTCGATTTGCCGGAGCCGGTGGGGGCTTTCAGCAGCACGCGGTCGCGCTCGCCGCGGGCCACGGCGGCTTTCAGGTCGGCCTCGATTTCATGAACCGGCAATCGCACGCCCCGGCGATAGCGGCGGGAAGGGAAATTGAGAACCGCCAATTTAAGAACCGCGAATTGGGGTTTGGCACAATCACTGCGACTCATGAATTCGTTGAACAAGCCCGGTGCGGAGTGCCGTTATTCCCATTGCAAGCCGGCCCCGGGGGGCCTAGGCTCAATCACATGAACACCCCACTCGCCATTATGAATCTAGGCGGACAAGAAATGATGGTCATTTTCGTGATCATCCTGCTGCTCTTCGGAGCGAAGAAAATTCCTGAACTCGCTCGTGGCCTCGGCAAGAGCATGGGTGAATTCAAAAAGGCTCGCGACGAGTTCGAACGCGAGATCACCCGATCGGAAGACGAAGTCCGGGTCAAGGAAGCCTCTGGCAAGGAAGCTCACGACAAGGCCTGAGCGGCATGAAATTCCTCCCTCGCTTTTTCCAGATCGCCCCGGGTTTGCTCGGGGCGTTTTTCTTGCTCCTCACCGGTTGCGACAAGAAGGACCAGGCGGGGGATTGGGCAGGCCAGGCACCGCCGCCGCCCGCGCAGGCTCCGGCGAAGACTGCCGCGGCCCCAGCGCCTGCGGCACCGGCCACGACGCCGGTGGCTGCCACGCCCGCGACGCCTGCCGCGGAGGTGGCTCCTGTCACGGAAGGCACGGTCCGGTTCGTCGGCTACAACGTCGAGAACTGGCTGACCATGGACCGCTACGTCGATGGCAAGAGCCTGAAGGGTGCGCCGAAGCCGGAGAAGGAGCGTCTCGCGGTGGCGAAGGTGATTGCGGAGGCGAAGCCCGATATTCTCGGCGTTGCTGAAATCGGCCACGAAGAGGACGTGAAGGATCTCCAAGCTTATTTGGAAAAAGCGGGTCATCCGATGCCGCATTCCTACCTGAACCACGGTGTGGATCCGACGCGCAGTCTGGTGATCTTGTCCCGTTTTCCGATCGGCAAGACGGTGGTTCACGAGAACCTCACCTACCGGATCGAGGGTAAGGAATATGGCATGCAGCGTGGCATTCTCGACGCGACGATCCAGACGCCTGTCGGAGCCTATCGTTTCATCGGCCTGCACCTGAAGTCGAAGCGTGATGTGACCGAGGGCGATCAGGAGGAGATGCGCCTTCAGGAAGCCCATTTGCTGCGCCGGGAGCTCGATACCATCCTGAAGGAAGATCCTAACGCACGCCTGGTGGTTTACGGGGATTTCAATGACACCCGCAACAGCCCGGCGATCAAAGCGATCCACGGTTCCGGGAAAGGACCGGAGACGCTGAACATGATCGCGCTGAAGGATTCGAAGGGCGAATACTGGACGCAGTTTTGGGACTTTCAGGACGTCTACTCGCGGATTGACTACGTGATGCTGAGCAGCGCGCTGAAGAAGTCCGTCGAATGGGATAACTGCAAGATCATCGATAGCGAAGGTGTGGACGACGCGAGCGATCACCGGCCGCTGTTCGTGATTTTGAAGTAGCAGGCTTGATCGGCGGGACTTGGCATGTCCGGTGGGATGTGCCAGTTAGAGGGTCGACATGGCGCCCCCAATAGCTACGCCGGAAAGATGTGCTTCCATCGGGCTTCTCGCTGGCCTTGCACTGGCGGGTATTTCGGGAGTCGTCGATGCGAATGGTGCTGCCGCTACGGCTGGTATCTTGGCTTGGCTGGGAGGCGTTGCGGGGAACCAATTCCAGTCGTGGTTCGGCTCCAAGATCAAGGAGCCGCCTCCTGGAGCCGAGGAGGTCTTCCGGAATCATCACATCCGGGCGCTGCTCCGGCGTGCTGTTGTCGTCTCGGTTGAAAAGAAAGCCGTCTGGGTTCGGGAAGAGCGAGGCAATGCCTCCGATCTCTTCCGTGATGCCGGGGAAATCCTAGCTGCCCGGCTTGGTGAATTGGTAGACGAGCCTTCCGGTGCTTTTGCCAAGTTCCAAGAGTTTGAGGTCACTGCGATTCTCGACAACTTCGTCGCCAACAAAGGGAAGATCAATGTCCTCACCTTGGATCTCTGGTCGGACTTGGTCGCGGAAACGCCCGAACTCCAAAGCCTTTCCGAGATCGAGCGTGCCGACTTGATCGGCGGGGTACATGAGGGATTCGGCGAGGCGCTGTGGGGCCTCTTCAAGCACGATGCTGCGACGGACCGGCAGGCCTTTGCCGCCATCGAATTGCTCTACCTGTCCCGCATCCTTCAGGCCGTCCAAGCCATTCCCGGTTCGTCTTCTTTGGATCTCTCCGGTTTGGTGGGCCGGATCGACTTGCTCTTCAAGGAGGTGAAGCAGCAGCAGGTCTTCTACTTCAAGGAAATCCTGAGCGACCTCCTTGCGGTAAACAAGACGCAGTCAGTTCACACGGAGCTGCTCCTGAAGATTCTCGCGGCCGTTACTGCTCCCAAGGCTCCGACCTTCGACGCACTCCACACCATCCCGCCGCCGCCGCTGGGATTCACCGGCCGTGAGGAGGAGTTGGAAAACCTGCGCCAGCGGGCCGGGCGGGGTGGTGCTGTCATTACAGGGCTCAAGGGCATGGGCGGCATCGGGAAGACGGCGCTTGCGCTGGTGCTCGCCAGGGAATGGGCATCTCGCTTCCCGGATGCCGCGCTGATGTTGGATGGCAAGGGGCTAGCCGGGAATGCTGCTCCTTCCGCGGCCAAGCTGATGGAGCAGGTTATCCTCGCGTTCCATCCGGAGGCGAAGTTGCCGGACGATCCCAGTGCCATCGCCGGCATCTATCAGAGCGTGCTGCATGGGAGGAAGGTAATGATCCTTTTGGACAACGCGAAGGATGCGGCGCAGGCGAAGCCGCTGCTGCCGCCCGACGGCTGCGCGGTCATCGTCACGTCCCGTTCTGGCTTCGCCATTGATGGCTGTGCGCCTTATGCGGTGGGCCGGATGAAGGATGGAGAGGCAGAAGCGCTCCTGCGTGGTGCGTATTCCGGGCTGACGGACGAGCAGGTGAACGAGCTCATTCGGCTCTGTGCCGGTCTGCCACTGGCTTTGAAATTGGCGGCTTCCCATCTGGCGTTGGATGCTGCTGACCGCGGGGGCGCTGCGGATGTGGCTGGGTATTTACGGAAGCTTGGCGGCGGGCGTTTGGCTCACCTCAATGCTGACGCCGAGGATGCCGGGGAGGTCACCATCTCTGAAACCCTGCGCCTGAGCGTCGAACCCTTGCTTGAGGACGAGAAACAGGCGTGGCGCCGTCTCGCGATCTTTACGTCCAGCTTCTGCGCCAAAGCGGCGGAGGTCATCGCCGGGGCGAGTCAGGAGATGCTTGATTCTTTCCTGCGCCGTAGCTTGCTGGAGGCGGATGGCGCTGATCGCTACAGGCTTCACGATTTCGCGGCGGACTACGCCCGCGCCCAACTCTCAAAAGAGCAAAAAGACTATCTCGCGTTGGCTCACGCGCGGCATTACGAGACCGTCGGGTATGAGGCGGATCGGTTGTATAAGGAGAAAGGCCTGCATCTTGAAGGACTCGCCCTCTTCGATAGAGAGCGTGCTCAAATCGAGGCTGCCTTTGCTGCGATGGAGGTCCGGCAGGACGGAGCTGCAGCGGGATTGGTGATCGGGATCGCCAACGCGATTGTCTACGTCGGGCAGTCTTTACGTTTCCACCCCCGGCAGAGGATTAATTGGCTAGAGGCTCAGCTTCGCGCTGCTGGTCGGATCGGACATCGTGAAGCGGAGGCCTACGCGTGGGGCAATCTTGGCAACGCGCACTCCGTGTTGGGTGATGTAAACAGGGCCATCGAATGCTATGAGCAGCTGTTGAAGATCGTCCGCGAATTAGGCGATCGGCACGGAGAGGGAGAAGCTTTGGGCAACCTTGGTACCGCGCACTCTGCGTTGGGCGACGATCGGACCGCCATCGGATATTATGAACAACATTTGGCGATCGCTCGTGAGAGTGACGACCGACGTGGCGAGGGCATCGCGCTGGGTAATCTCGGTGCGGCGCACAGGAACGTAGGCAGCACAACAATGGCCATAGGATTCCAGAAGCAACGATTGAAGATCGCTCGGGAGATAGGCGACCGGCGCGGCGAGGGCGACGCGCTAGGCAACCTCGGCAACGCGCATTCCGACTTGGGAGACACACGGGCGGCCATCGGGTACTACGAGCAGCACCTGGAGATCGCCCGGGAGATCGGCGACCGGTTCGGCGAGGGTGGCGCACTTTGGAACTCCGCGGAGGAGTATTACAAAGAGGGCAATCACGCCGAAGCCATCTTTCGGGCGGAACAGGCGCTGGGAATTCTAACAGCAATCGAAAACCCCAAGGCACCCTTGGTTCAGGCCTATCTCGCCGAGTGGCGGGGCGAGGCAGGTTGAGGCTGTGGCTTTCCGGCGGAGGCGAAGCGGCGATGGGGAGAACCGCTCGAGTTGCATCTCATTTCACCTCGACCACAACTGCATTCAGCAATGAGATGGTGGGAAGGGCAATGCCTTGGTCGGGGAGGGCGGCGGCATTGCTGTTGGCGGTCCACTGGGGACCGAGGCGGGTAGTGAAGGAGAGAGAAGCGGTGTCTTTCTTGCCGAGCCATTCGAGGGCGTTTTCGGGGAGGCGGAGTTTGGCGTTTTCGATGGCGTGGGTGCCGTTGAAGTTGGCGACGACTAGGAAGGCTTGGCCGGTGGTTTTGTCTTGGCGGAGGTAGCTGTAGAGCCAGTGGCCGCTGGCGGTTTCGTTGTCGAGGCGGCCGTAGTCGGGGTTGTCGTTGTTGGCGTGGTTGAGGCCGTAGAACTCGCCGCTGGTGAAGGCGGGCTCGTGCATGAGGTGGATGAGTTTGGCGTACCAGGCGCGGAGGGCTTTTTGGTCGTCGCTTAGTTTGGCGCCGTCGTATTTGCCGTTGTTGGTCCACTTGGTGAACTCGGGCATGGACCAGTAGTCGAAGATGGTGGTGCGGGCGTCGTCGCCGCCGAAGCCTTCTCTTCCTGCGGCGGGTTCGCCGACTTCCTGGCCGGAGTAGAGCATGAGGGGGCCGCGGCCCATGCCGAAGAGGACGGCACTGACAGGTCGTCCGACGTTCATGCCGAGGCCGCCCCATTCCTTGGGGCTGGCGATGCGGACTTCGTCGTGGTTCTCGGCGTAGCGGAGAGAGTGGTGGAAGCGGTCGCCGGTGAAGGTGAGGGCGTCGAGGTCATTGGCCCACTTGCCGGAGTCGTAGAGGCCTTCGAGGACGTCGTAGACGGGGTCATCGTAGACGGCGTCGAAGCCGGCCTTGATAAGGTCATCGAGGACGTGGCCGTCGGTGAGTTTGGCGGGGTCGTTGTCGTAGGCTTCGGCGGAGAAGAAGACGCCGGGCTTGCGGTCGCGGGCGCGCTTGATGGACCAGCGCCAGAATTCCATGGGGATCATGTGCGCCATGTCGGCGCGGAAGCCATCGACGCCCATGTCCTGCCAGTAGGCGAGGATGGCGTCCATGGTGCGCCAGGTCTTTGGAACGTCGGCAGGTGCGGCGTCGGGGCCGGGGAGATGGGAGGTGTGGCGGCCGGTGGTGAAGTCGTGGCCATAATTCAGCTTCACGGTCTCGTACCAGTCGTTGATGGAAGGGGACCACGAGATGACGTTGTTGCCGGTGACACGGCCGAAGGTGGTTTCGGGGGCGAAGTGGCCGGTGCAGCCGGGCAGATCCGCGGTGGGGAGCTTGAGCGGTGGGCCGCCGCCGGCGTCACTACTACGGAGGTAGTAGAAGTGGTTGTCGCGGGAGAAGAAGGTGGCGGTGTCGTCGCCCTTGCCGAAGGAATGCTCCGGCTTCACGTCGGAGTCGTAGGAACGGGCGACGTGGTTCGGGACGAAGTCGATGATGACCTTCAGCCCCTGGGTGCGGCAGCGGGTGAGGAGAGACTTGAATTCATCCAGGCGCTTCGCCGGGTCGACGGCGTAGTCGGGGCAGACATCGAAGTAGTCCTTGATGGCGTAGGGGCTGCCGGCGATGCCCTTGAGGATGTCCGGGGCATCGGCGGGGCGACCGGGGTAAGTGGTGCCGCTGGCTTGCTCTAACACGCCGGTGAGCCAAACGTGGGTGAAGCCCATCTCCTTGATGGAGTGCAGGGCGGCGTCATTGATGTCGCGGAATTTCCCGCAGCCGTTTTCCGCGAGCGTGCCGTTGACCTTGCGGGTCTCGTTGGTGTTTCCGAACAGCCGCGGGAGGAGCTGATAGATCACGGGACGCTCGGCGGCATTCATCACGGAAGCAGTCAAACAGAGCAGGAGGCTGGCGACAAACTTCATTGCTTCAGGAGGTGGCGGGTGGGTCGTCTTTCACCAGCAGGGTGGCGGCGGCGGCGATGAGCAGGCAGATGCCGCCGAAGACGACGGCGGAGAGGCGGTTGAAGCCCTCGAAGTTCGCCATCACCCGGCTGAGGATGATGGCGACGAGGATCTGCGGGATGACGATGAAGAAATTGAAGATGCCCATGTAGACGCCCATGCGGTTCGCGGGCAGGGCGGACGAGAGCATGGCGTAGGGCATGGAGAGGATGGAGGCCCAGGCGATGCCGACGCCACTGAAGCAGGCGAACTGGAGAACCTGCGGATTTTTCACGAAGCCGGTGGCGGCGAGACCGAGGCCTCCGAGGAGCAGGGAGACGAAGTGGATGCGCTTCGCCGGGACCTTGTGACCGACGAAGAGGAGGGCCATGGCGGCGAGGAAGGCGACGAAGTTGTAGTTGGCGAAGCAGTTGTTCGCGAGGTCGATGCCGTCCTTGTAGAGTTGCGAATTCGTGTCCGTGGCACCGAGGATATTCCGGGCGACGGCCACGCTGAAGTAGATCCACATGCAGAAGAGGCCCATCCAAGTGAAGAATTGAACCACCGCGAGCTGTTTCATGCGGGATGGCATGGCCTTGAGGGCGGCGATGACTTCGCTCACGCCGGAATGCTCTGGCGGCTTTTCATCGGGCGAGGGAGGGTGCTCCTTCGTGGTGAAGACGGTCCACAGCACGGCCAGGATGAAAACCACCGCGCCGACGGAGAAGGCGACGTGGACGGTCTTGGGAATGGGTTGTCCGGCACCGGTGAGGGTGCTGACCCCATGGTCCCGCAACCAGCCGGGGAGCTTCGAGGCGATGACCGCACCCGCCCCGATGAAAACCGACTGCATCGCGAAGCCGACCGTGCGCTGCCGCTCCGGCAGGAGATCGGCGACGAAGGCGCGGAATGGCTCCATGCTGACATTCACCGAGGCATCCAGGATCCACAGCAGGCCGGCCGCCATCCAGAGGGAGCCGGAATGGGGCATGAGGAACAGGGCGAGGGAGGAGAGGATGGCTCCGACGAGGAAATAGGGGCGCCGGCGGCCCCAGAAAGGGTGCCAGGTACGGTCGGACATTGCTCCGATGATGGGCTGGACCAGCAGCCCGGTGAGCGGAGCGGCCAGCCAGAGGAGGGCCAGCTTGTCCTCCGAGGCGCCCAGGTATTCATAGATCGAAGACATATTGCCCATCTGCAGGCCCCAGCCGAACTGGATGCCGAAGAAGCCGAAGGACATGTTCCAGATCTGCCAGAACGAGAGGCGGGGTTTTTCAGACATGGGTTTGCAGAAAAAAGGGGGATCCCCAGCTTGGACTGGAGAGTGGCGGATTCCAGGTCGCGCGAAAAGCCCGGTGTGAATCCTCCCCAATCTCGGAATGTTGGATCTAACGGTCCGGTTTAATTCCCAAACACGTTCCGGTTTGGAATTGCCCCGGGTCCGTGGATTTCCGTAGCGTTCGCGGGTAATGAAAGCATTCCGCCCCTGGTTCACCGTTCTTCCCGTCACGGCCCTCGTCCTCGGTTCCTGCGAGAAGAAGGAGCAGGCTGCCGTCCCGCCAGCCCCGGCTGAGGCCGCGAAGGCTCCGGTAGCGGCGCCCGCCGAAGCTCCTCCTGCCGCTCCGGTGGTGAAGGCCCTGACTCCCGGCGAGCGGGCGTCGATGCTCGGTATCGTGGGTCATCTCTCCAAGGATACCGAGAGCGCGATGGCGCTCTATGACGGCAAGGACATCGTGAAGCGCCTGAAGTCCCTGAAGAGCTGGGAATTCATCAAGGAGCTGGCCAAGGAGGAAGATGGCACGGACATCGAGGCGGATATGGCGGAAGGCGCCGAGGAAGCCGGCAAGTTCCTGGGTCAGGAAATTTTCCTCGCGACCGGCAAGGGCACAGTCCCGCAGGTCGCGAACCTGGTGAAGCTCGGCCAGCGTAGCAATTACTACCAGATGCGGGTGATGGCCCAGGCCTTCGCGGCCGGTGCCAAGAGCGGCGATTTTTCCGGCATGGATAGCGCCAGCGAGCAGGTGATGATGTCGATGGCCAAGGAGATCGGCAAGGAGATGGGCATCGTGGAAACTGCCGCCATGCCGCCGACGCTGATCGGCGTGAAGGCGCAGGATGCCGAGGCACTGGCGATGGCCCAGCAGGAACTTTCCAATGGCCTGGACGGCCTGATGCAGATGCTCGGCGAGGCGGCCAAGCCGCTGGAATTCACCAAGGGCGGCGTCGCTTTCAAGGGCTACAAGCTCGCCGGAAGCTTCCTGGCGGAGCAGATGGAAGCCGGACGGCAGGAGATGGAACAGACGCTGGAGCCTGCCGACGTGGATCGCCTGATCAAGGCGGTGAAGACCAAGAACCTGGCAATCGCGCAAGGGGCGCTCGGCGACTACCTGATGCTTTTCGTGGGCGACAATGAGGAAGCCTGTCCTCTGGCGGACAAGGTCGAGGACTCGCTGGCTGCCAACGACGCGATCTCCTTCGTGGATGGCTACAAGGGCAAGAAGCTGGCCGGTTTCCTTTACGGCGACCAGGGGATCGTGAAGGCAGGTGTGGTCGGCAATTTCAAGGACATGGCGCTGGGCATTCGCGACGGCCTGGCCGGTGCTGAAGGCCTCGGCGATACCCGCGAGCTGGCTTCGCTGCTGGAGCTGGTGGGCGAGAAGGAGGACGCGCTGGTCGCCCTGGCCAAGGCCGATACTGTTGGCGGGCTGGTTGTGCTGGAGGATGGGGTGAAGTTCGAGCTCTTCGGTGGTGTCGACCACGGCGCGATGGACTCCACGGCCGCCCACAAGCTGGCGAACCTGGGATCGACCGACGATGTGCTGCTGTTCGGCAACTGGGTGGCTGACAAGGAATACGCCAAGCGTGCCGGCGAGTGCGGCGAGGCGCTGGTGGAAACCGCCTATGCCATCGCTGAAAAGGTCGCGGGAGTGAAGGTGGAGGACTCGGAGGAGTTCGCCCAATTCCAGCAGGGCTTCGCGCTCTTCAATGAGAAGTTCCGCGCCGACACGATCGCCATGTGGGATGCGCTTTCGGTCGCGGGCACGGGTCTCGGCAATGAGACCGCGATCGTGATCGACCTCAAGGGTTCGGTGCCGCCGTTCCCCGGCGTGCCTCAGGAGCTGGTCGATGGTGGCCGCTTTGTCCGCGCCTCGATGATTTCGCCGGTCACGGATCGCGCGAAGCTGAAGGACTCGTGGACTAAGGTGGATGGCTCTCTGAAGAACGTCTTCAAGACCGTGAGCGAGCTGGCGGGAGAAGACATTCCGAAGCAAACGCCGATGTCCTCGAAGGAAGGCGACTTCACGACCTGGTTCGTGCCGACGGCGGTGTTCGGTGACTTCGTTCCTTCGGTGACGGTCAGCGACAAGTGGTTCGTGGCTTCGACTTCCAAAGCCCAGGCGCTGGACCTCGCGGCCTCGGCGGAGAAGGCGGCGGGCGATCGCAAGGGCGCCTGGATGGAGCTGGACTTCGACACGCTGCGCAAGTTCACCGGCGACTGGGTTAACCAGCTGGAAAAGAACGGTGAGGCCGTGCTTGGCGATAAATTCGAGAAGTTCAAGGAGGACCTCCCGCGGATCAAGAAGGGCCTCGCGGCCTTCGAGGAATTCGACCAGCTGAGCGTTTACGAGCGCCGGGAAGGTGGAAAGCTCCGCAACACGGTGCACTTCAAGGTGCGCTGAGTTCATCCGGTGTCCCAAAGGTTTCAAACGGAAGGCCTCCCGCAAGGGAGGCCTTTTTTGTGCCCGATGACGCGTTTAAGGCCGCTTAAATGCACTTGTCGCTAAACGAGCGGCTGGCCTTTTGACGTTACTACTGAAATTCCCAGCCCCGGTCCTCCGTTGTTGCGTCCCTGTCCTGCATTTGGGATCCAGCACGAGGTCCGTGCCTGACGGATTCCGAACATGACGACTCACCGATAGCCGGGAGGACCCACCCGTACCCTATCCTCCAACACCGCAACCGACCTAAGCATGAAGTCCGCTCTCGCACCGTCCATTTTTGCCGCCCTGGCGCTATCCACCGTCACGCCGGTCTTCGCCGCGTGGTATGAGGACATGCAGATCGGGCCGGCATGGAGCAATACCTTTGCCGCGACCATCGACGGCAAGGAAACCCCGGCTGCCGTGAAGGGCATCCTCGTGGATCTCGGCGACGGGGTTCACGCATTGTTCGACACCGAGACCCTGCGGGTGGTTTCGATCTACAAGGGCTTCGTGCACTGGGGCGGCACGCCTTGGACCGGTGAGCACGGCAAGCTGATCCGGATCGCCAATGAGGGTGACAACGCCTTCATCACGACACCGGCCGGGCCGGGCTGGGGCGATGCTTCAGGGAACTTCACCGACAAGCGTTCGAAGGACCTGCATGGCTGGGGAAATCTGGACTATGCGAAGTTCAAGGGGTTCTTCCGGGACGGGAAGAAGATCATCTTTTCCTATGAGGTGAATGGTGCGGCGGTCCTTGAATCGCTGGAGGCTTCCGGGGATAGCGTGACGCGGCAATTCCAGATCGCCCCGCACAAAGGTGCGCTGAGTGTGATCCTGGGCGGCGCGGATGCCGTCGAGAGCGCCAGCGGTCCTGCGGCTGCCCTGAAGGGTGGCGTGACCGTGGCTGTGGGCGGCAAGGGGCCGACGCTTTCGAAGGACAAGGAGGGTTTGGTCGCGAAGATTGCGGCTGCGAGTGCTCCGCTCAGCTTCACGGTCACCTATGCCAAGGGTGGCAAGGCGGCCCCGGCCGCACCGGTCGATCTGGCTGCCCGCACGAAGGGCGGGGATGGAATCTGGAAAGAGACTCTCACGACCACTGGCAAGGTTTCCACCGACAAGGACTCTCCCTGGGTGGTGGATTCGCTTGGTGTGCCGGACAACAATCCGTGGAAATCGAACATCCGCTTCAGCGGATTCGATTTCATCGACGAGGACACCGCCGCGATTTCGACGTGGAATGGTGACGTGTGGACGGTGAGCGGCCTGAAGGGCGACTGGAGCAAGCTGACGTGGAAGCGCTTCGCTTCCGGTCTCTTCGAACCGCTGGGGGTGAAGGTGGTCAATGGTGTGGTGATGGTTCATGGCCGCGACCAGATCACGCGGCTCTACGACCTGAACAAGGATGGTGAGGCGGACCGGTATGAGGCTTTCTTCCGGGACAACGCCGTTTCGCCGAACTTCCACGAGTTCGCCTTCGAGCTGCAGACGGACAAGGCGGGGAACTTCTACACGTGCAAGGCCTCGCCAGTGCGTGGGGGCGGCCGCGGCTTTGACACGATCTACCCGCACCACGGCACGATCCTGAAGATTTCCCCGGACGGTAAGAATTATCAGGTGATCGCGACCGGCCTGCGGGCACCGGGCGGCATGGCGGTGGGACCGAATGGTGAGATCACCACCGGAGAGAACGAGGGCAGCTGGCAGCCGCGCTGCAAGATCAACTACTTCACGCCGAAGCAGGCCCCGGTCTTCCTGGGCACCGAGCCGAGCAAGCACGACGTCAACAAGCCTTACCTGGAGCCCCTCTGTTTCCTCCCGATGGAGGTCGACAACTCGGGTGCTTCCCAGGTCTGGGTGCCGGAAGGCGTAGACTTCGGCCTGAAGCCAGGCGAACTCATCCACTGCTCCTACGGGCAGTCCTCGATCTACCGCGTCCTGCCTTCGCCTGCCGCGGATGGGACGATGCAGGGCGGCGTGGTGAAGATTCCGGTGAGCCTTGGCTCCTCGGCGCAGCGCGTGCGTTTCCACAAGGACGGCTCGCTCTATCTCTGCGGCCTGCGTGGCTGGCAGACGAATGCGGCGTCCGAAACGGCCTTCCAGCGCATCCGCTATAACAAGGGGGTGGAGGTGACGCTTCCGAACCAAGTGGAGCTGATCAAGACCGGCGTGCGGATCCACTTCGACGTCCCCGTGGATGCGGAGCTGGCAGCTGATGTCGAGAGCTACAGCGCCGAGCGCTGGAACTACGTGCGCAGTTCGCAGTATGGCTCGGGTGAGTTCTCCGTGGACAAGCCGGACCGCGAGCTCGAGAAGCAGGCGCAGGAGAAGGAGATTCGCCCGAACAACCACGACAAGATCAAGATCAAGGCGGTGCGCGTCGCGAAGGATGGCAAGTCGGTGGAGATCGATTTGGACGGGCACAAGCCGTCCGATCAGTTGAAGGTCTCCTGGGACTTGGAAGACAAGGACAAGAAGGTGATCAAGGGGGACTACTACGGGACCTATCGTAAGCCGTCGAAGTAAGGCACCCGCGATCGGAAGATCGAACAGGTGTCTTCATCAGCGCCAACGGCGCGCGATTTCCAAGCCCCGGTTAACAGCCGGGGTTTTTCGCGTGGTGGTGATGGCGGAGTGAAGGGCGCGAGATGGGGTAGAGATACGGCAGATTGCTATCGGTTATCACCCTCGAGCCGGTTTCATCGTTTCACCGTCTGGCGGGCCTTCAGCCCTTCAAGTCAGTTGCCCCGGTGACCCAGTCCGATGGGCTGGGCTAAGGGCTTGCGCGCCGTTGGCGCTGGAAGACGGCCGTTGATCGCAAGACGAACGTTGCTTGCGCGGCGCGATCGGGGCGCCTTTGCGGCTCCTACTCCGGCAGCGGAATTTTTTCGCCTAGGTGCTTCGGCTTGGTGCCCAGGATTCGAACGTCCAGCCACATCTTCACGCGTGCACCGACTTCGCGGAGCTTGG
This sequence comes from Luteolibacter sp. Y139, assembly GCF_038066715.1. NCBI lineage: Bacteria > Pseudomonadati > Verrucomicrobiota > Verrucomicrobiia > Verrucomicrobiales > Verrucomicrobiaceae > Neoluteolibacter > Neoluteolibacter soli. The sequence continues at coordinate 221,226 of NZ_JBBUKT010000007.1, forward strand.
TTTTCAGGCCGCCTTGGCCGGCCACGTCGCGGGCATTGAAACCGACGCAGGTCATGCCGTTTGCCATGGCGAGGTAGGCGGCGCGCTCGTTGTGGAAGCGTTGTGAGATGAAGAGCACGTCGGTGAGTCCGAAGACCTCCTTGGCGCGGACCACGGAGTCCAAGGTCCGCAGGCCTGCGTAGTCACAGACGATCCGGTCCTTCGGGATGCCGCGCTCGATGAGCGCCTTCTTCATCTTCTCCGGTTCGTTGTAGTATTTCTCGCTGTTGTCGCCGGAAACGAGGATCAGGCGGATTTTGCCGGCTTTCCAGAGGGCTTCGGCGGCGTCGATGCGGTAGCGGAAGTAGAGGTTCTCGCGGCCCTGGAAGCGATCATCGGTGCCGAAGAGCAAGGCGACCTTTCCCGCGGGGACCTTCGAGACATCGTCGAATAGCTTGCCACTGCCGGCGTGCACGGCGGCGAAATTGGCCCATGCGATAAAGCCGACCCCAAGGAGGCCAAGGACTCCTGCCGTGATGAAGATCCGCTTCAGCCAGCGCTTCCAAGCCGGCTTCCACGTCACACCTTCTGCTCGACCGGTTTCCATTTGGTCCACGAGACCATCGCTTTCACCGCCTCGGCGAAGCGGCTGCCGATTGGCTCCTCGGGTGCAAGGACCCGCAGGCGGCCGGGGTCCTGATTGCTGAATGCCACTTCCTTGCAGCGCCCGGCGAGTTCGCCATCGACCTGCACGGGCACCTCGCGATCTGCGGTGACGCGGAGCGAGTGGGCCTGCAGGTAGCTGACGGTGGATCCTGCGTGCTCCAAGTCACCGAGGGCGAGCCCGCGCAGCGAATCTAGCACCAGCTTGTAGCCGGCTTCCTTGAAGACGAGCACGTCGAGCATGCTGTCGCTGTTGTCGGCCTTGTGGAAGAGCTTGAACTGGCCGCCGTAGAGCGAGCCATTTCCGGCCAGGACGGCGACGCCTTCCTCCTGGGTGCCATCGTCGCAGGTCACCAGCATCTTCGGTGGCGATTCACCGAGGACCTTGACCGCTGCCAGCAGGTAGGCGAGGGGACCGAGGACCTTCTTGCTCTCCCAGGTCGTTTCCTCGATGACCATGGCGTCGAAGCCGACGCCGGCCATTTGCACGAAGGGCATGCCATTGGCCTCGAAAAGATCGATTTCCTGGACCCGGCCTTCTTCGATGACCTCGAAGGCGCGGGCGAGATTGTCGAAGGGGATGCCCAGCTCGCGGGCGAAGACATTCATGGTGCCGGCGGGCAGGACACCGAGCGCGGTCTGCGAACCGGCTAGGCCTTGGACCACGGCATTCAGCGTGCCGTCTCCCCCGGCGGCGATGACGACCGGCTCGCCACTGCGGGCAAACATGGCGGCGAGCTCGCGGGCTTCCTCGGCGCTATTGGTGGCGTAGAGCGCGAAACGGGTCGCGTGATCCATCAAAAAGCCGAGGGCGCGGCGGCCTTTCTGGCTGCGTGCCTTGGGGTTGAAAAGCAGCGGATACCGGTGAGGTCCCTTCACGCCCCGAATGGAAGCCGGGCGAGGGGAAATGCCAAACCCGAAATGGTGCAGGACCTCATTCAAAGCTCACCGGCGTATACGCGGTGAGCGCGACTTCCTTGCCAGCAATCCGGGCTTTGACGGCCCGGTCGGCTTCCAGCCGGAGGATCTTGCCGTCTTTGAGCTGGAGAATGAAGCCACAGGATTCGCTGAAGCTGGCGTCGTCGGTGCCATCCCCGTCCAGATCGATGGCATTTCCCACGCCGCCGGCGGAGGTGCGGCCGACGTAGAGGGTGCCTTTTACCCGGCCGAGAACGGACGTGAAGTCCTTCCCGTCCCGCTTGAAGCTGGCGCGCACGCTTTCCGCGTCCGGGTCACCGGCGCTGCGGGGGTAGACGAAGGTGTCGACGACTTTCCCCGCCAGGCTGGTGACCCGCACGGGCTTGAAGTCGCCATAGCCGCCGCGGACCGATGGCTCGCTCGTGTCTAGATGGTGGTCGTCGTCCAGTGCGATGAAGTTCTGCTGGTCGGGCTCGGTCATGGGGGCCGAGATGAGATGGAAGCGGAGTTCATCGATCACCGCGCCTTCGTCGGTGAACTCGAGCTTGGCGGTGTTCGCCGTGCCAGGTGCCAGTGTCACGGGTAGCTCGACCTGATGCCAGAACTCGCGGCCGCCGGTGCTTGGGAATAGCACGTCGCGGGGGGAACCGCCGTTGACGGTCAGCTTGCCGTGGCGTGAGGTCTTTGGGTCGATGCCGAGTGAGTAGCGGAAGCCAAGCCGCGTCTGGCCGCCCTTGGCGCCGTCGATTCCTTTCCACTCGAGCGAGCCGCCGCTGGCGGGGAATTTCACCGCGCCGGTGCCGTAGAGCCCTGGTCGATCGGTGACGACCGCGCCGCCGGAGATGGCCGCCTGCTCTGCCTGGGTGGTGGCGAACATGGTGGAGGCCGGCGGATAGGATGTGGTGGCGCTCTTGTCGGTGATGCGGGTGTCGAGCATCGTCTTGCCGTCGAATTCGAACAGCGGCCAGGTCACGCCGAATTCATTCGTGCCGCTGGTGCGTGCGGTTTCGACTCGCGCGCCATCGGGGGTGAGGGTGAGGCGCATCGCGAATGACGGTCCGCTTTGTCCTGATACGGGCGCGATGGTGAAGGTGCCGCGGGTCAGCAGCGGGTGCACGAACTCCGGCTCGAAGCGGCCTTCGAAGCGCTTCGGTTCCAAGCAGACGCGCTTCCATTTTCCGTCTTCCAGAAAGCATGGGGCGAAGCTCACGCCGTCGCTGAAATCCGGATTCACATGGCCTGCGCCCGGGCCGAGGCGGCCATCCCAGCCGGTGCGGCTGAAGCGGGTGATGCCCAGCACGTGCCACTGCACGCCGCCGTAGGCATCCGTCTCGCCGCGGGTGCAGAGCTGGGCTTGCATGCCGCCGGCATTGAGGAAGGTATTGGCGAAGGTTGGATCGAGTGTCGCGACATAGCCGCCGATTTCGGAGGGAGTCGGTTGCTGGGGGATGTCCGATTTCCGTGCGAGCAGTGTTTCTCCGAGGCAGGTGAGCGTGAAGCCCTCGTAGTTGGCGATGCCGCTCCAGGTGGCGTAGCGGTTCTTCATCGCCGGAGGGAAGGCGTTCTTGGTGATGGAGAAGAGGCCGCTTTCCTGTTGGAAGCGGGAGTGGCTCTCCAACAGGAGCTGCGAGGCGTGGCGGAATTGTCCGGCCAGCTGTTCCTTGCCCTCGCGCTTGCTTGCTTGGGCGATGAGTTCGAAGGCGTTTGCATAGACGGTGTCGTCCCAGATGTGTTCGCCGGTGCGTCCGCCGCCCGGAGCTTCGCCGGAGCCGCTCATCATGAGCAGCGATGCTTGCAGGTTGCGGCGGATGGTTTCCCGCATGTCAGCTGCCGACGCGCCGTCGTAGCCGTTCTCTAACATATCGAGCAGGTTCGCGGTGGTCGCGCCATTGTAGGCGAAGGTCTCAGGATTGGCGGTCTCGTCGTGATAGAGGAAGAAGTGCGGGTCACGGCGGAAGCGGTCGCGCTGGCCGCCTTCGGATTTCTCGGTCCAATTCGCCTCGTTCCACTTCACGCCATCGGTGATGTAGCCGTCCTGCTGCCGCAGCCACTCGCCCTTCATCGCGAAGGTGCGCCAGTTCTGCTTCACCTTCATGTTCATGAAGTGCGTGCGATCGGAGCTCATCCGCTCGCGCCATTTCTTCATGCGCTCCGGGGTGAAGTCGGGAAACTTGCCTTCCAAGGGGGAGAAGATCCGCAGCGCTTTCACCATCGCGGCGCAGAAGAACTCGCCGTGCCAGTCGTTGGCGGGGCCGTCGGAGATATCGAGCGTGCAGCGGTCGAGCGCGCGTGCGGCTTGCGGCAGGAGATCGATTACGTGGCCTTTCTGGTAGAGTACGGCGATATTGAAGGCGAACAGCGGGGTGGCGTACTGGATCTCCTTCTTGTCGATGGGATCGATGATCGCGCCGTTCATCACGTTTGCGGGGTCCGCCGGGTCCCACTGCTGCATTGGGGCCATCGCGCGGACGGCTTTTTCCATCGAGCTGAGCCACTCCGAGTCGGGGGTGGTGACCGGTTGCCAAGGCCGCGCGGTGAGGTGCCAGTGGAAGTCGGGTAGATCGGCAGGCATACTCGTGTTCTCCTGTGAGAAGACAGGGCTAGCTGCGGCGATGTGACCGAGCAGGAAGCGAGCTGCGAGACGGGCGGATTTATCGAACACACCGCAGGCTGAACTGCCGTGTCACCGCCTTCAAGATTGCATCGCCCCCACGTCCGTGGGGGATTTGATATGGAGCGCCAATTTTGGACGTATTCCGGGTGCGATGAACTGCCCCCACTGCCAGCGCCTGCTCTACAGCCGCCAGCATGCCCGCTGCGGCTACTGCGGTGGGCTTCTGCCGGAAGATGTGCGCCTCGCCGATCACGAGGTCGCGGAGATGAAGGCGGAGATCCGCGAGATCGACGAGCGCCGTGCGATCGCGAAGGAGAAGGAAGAGCGGGAGCGCGAGGAGCAGCGCCGACGTAATCAGCACGCAGGCTGGTCTCCTCCGATAGGGCCGTTTTGAACGGCGGCCGGTTCAGTGGCGGAAGCGGCGATAGGCATTCATGTAGCCGTTCGCGAAAGCCTGCTTGGTCGCGGAGGTGTAGTAGTTGTTGTAGAGCAGGTAGTTTGCCTGCCGATGCTGCATGGCGTCCTTGCGGCCGAAGCCCCAGCCTTGCTGGTAGGCTTGGTCGCGCTGGGCCTGGAGTGCGCCGCCGGGGACGGGTGGACCGGGCATTGGCGGTGGCCCCGGCACTGGTGGCGGATAGTAGCCGCCGGGGGCTGGTGGGATGCAGGAGGAAAGAGCGACCGCACCGACGACGACGGCAAGCGACTGGAATGGATTCATGACCGTTAGAGACTGAATCCGGTCTCCCTCGCGTCAATCAAAGTTCAGCGCCTGCCTCGGCATCGAGGTAGAAGGTCGCGTCGGGATGATTTTGCAGGAAGGACGCGCTCACCTGATCGGTGACCGGGCCGGTGAGTGCTTCCTTCACGATGAATGCCTTCGCCTTGCCCCAGGCGAGGAGGGCGATCTTGCGGGCTTCGAGGATGGTGCCGCAGCCCATGGAGATGGCGTGGGTCGGGACGTGCTCCAGCCCGCCGAAGGATGGGGCGGCGTCCTCACGGGTGATCGGGTCGAGGTGGACTTGGCGGGTGCGGCTGTCGCGCGGTGAGCCGGGTTCATTGAAGCCGATGTGACCGGTGCGGCCGATGCCAAGGAGCTGGAAATCGATGCCGCCGGCATCGCGGATTGCCTTTTCGTAGGCGGTGCAGTGGGCGGGTATATCGGTCACGCTGCCGTCCGGGATGTGGACGTTTCCCAAGGGGATGTCGACGTGGGCGAACAGCTCGCGCTGCATGAAGGCGCGGTAGCTTTCCGGGTGGCCTCCTGGCAGACCGAGGTATTCGTCGAGATTGAAGGTGATGACGTTGGCGAAGGACAACTGGCCCTCGCGATGGAGGCGGATGAGCTCGGCGTAGAAGGGGAGAGGGGTGCGGCCGGTGGCGAGACCGAGGACCGCGGGACGCCCGGATGCATTGATCGACGAGACCAGTTCCGCGAGCCCGACTGCAAGGGTACGGCAGGCTTCGGTGCGATCTGCGAAGACGCGGGCGGGAGCGGACTCGGTCATGAGGCGGAGGTGAAGTTGGGAGCGAGGATTGTCAAAATCAAACGGGTCGCAAAAGCGCAGGGAATTTGCGAAAAAGCGATGGCTTGGGGCGTGCTTCTCCCGGACATCCTACCTCCCGTTTTCCGGAAACGCCCGGGAAAACAACAAGCAGTCTTGCCGGAACGGCATGGTTTCCGCTAGAGACGGGATGATCCTGCTCTTCCGCAGGAGAGCCCTATCATGAGCCTTACTGCTGATCAGACTTGCCCCTTGTATGTCGGTGGAAAATGGAAGGAGGTGACAGGGAAGGGGAGCAGCCAGGTTTTCAATCCCTCCCGCGGTTCCGTCATCGCCACCGTCCCGATGTGTGGTGCGGCCGAGGTGAATGAGGTGGTGGCTGCGGCCAAGGCTGCCTTTCCGATGTGGCGGGACACGCCGCCGAACGAGCGCGCGCAGGTGCTGTTCCGGGTGAAGATTTTGTTAGAGGATGCCTTTGAGGAGCTGTGCCTTGGGATTTCCACCGAGCACGGGAAGACGCTCTCCGAGGCGCGTGGTGATCTTCGGCGCGGGATCGAAGTGGTGGAGTTCGCGTGTGGCATCCCGACGCTGCTGATGGGGGAGTCGCTGGAGAACATCGCGCGTGGCATCGATTGTCATACGGACCGGCATCCGCTGGGAGTGGTGGCGGGGATCTGTCCGTTTAATTTCCCGGCGCTGGTGCCGATGTGGATGTGGCCGATCGCGATCGCCTGTGGGAATACTTTCATCCTGAAGCCGAGCGAGAAGGTGCCGCTCACGATGCAGCGGGTGGTGGCTTTGTTAGAGAAGGCTGGGCTGCCGCCGGGCGTGCTGAACATCGTGCATGGTGGACGTGATTGTGTGGATGCGTTGCTGGAGCATCCGGATGTGGCGGCGATTTCCTTTGTCGGCTCGACGCCGGTGGCACGCGAGATTCATCGCAAGGGGACGTCGCATGGCAAGCGGGTCCAGGCTGCGGGTGGTGCGAAGAACTTCGTGATCCTGATGCCGGATGCGGATGTCGATCGGACGGTGGAGGCGGTGAAGGATGGGGCCTTTGGCTGCGCGGGGGAACGCTGTATGGCGGGCTCCACCGCGGTGGCGGTGGGTGAGGCGGGTGACAAGCTTTTGCCTGCGTTGGCGGATCTGGTCGGGGCGATGAAGGTCGGGCCGACTGACAAGCGTGAATCCCAGCCTGACATGGGTGCGGTCATTTCGGCCGAGCATAGGGCGCGTGTCGCTGGGCTGGTGGATGCCGGAGAACATGCCGGGGCGAAGGTCCTGACGGATGGACGCAAGACCAAGATCGACGATGCGCCCGATGGCTTCTTCCTTGGGCCTACGGTCATTGACCACGTGACTCCGGACAATCCGTTGATGGAGACGGAGGTCTTCGGTCCGGTGCTGGCGGTGCTGCGCGCGAAGTCGCTGGAAGACGCTATCACCCTCGCGAACCAGCAGGCTTTCGGCAACGGGGCGTCGATCTTTACGAATTCCGGGAAGGCTGCGCGGGAGTTTCGCCGCAATGTCAGTGCCGGCATGGTGGGTATCAATGTGGGCGTGCCTGCGCCGCTGGCCTACTTTCCGTTCACCGGGTGGAATGACTCTTTCTTCGGCGATCTCCATATCCAGGGGAAAGAGGGCGTTGAGTTCTTCACCAAGCGCAAGACCACGACGACGCGTTGGTTCTCCTTCGGCGACGGCGAGGTGTGGGCGAAGTGAGGAAATCTCCAATCATCAATCGAAGTGCACTTCGTGATTTTCTAACAGAATATGAGTTTGCTGATTCGCAACGGCGAGATCGTCACTTCCACGGCGCGCTTCACCGCCGACGTCCTGAGCGAGAATGGCGTGATTACGGCCATAGGGCCCAATTTGCCGGTGCCGCCGGGTGTGGAGGTGATCGATGCCTCGGGCAAGTATGTGTTTCCGGGTTTCATCGATCCGCACGTGCACATCTACCTGCCCTTCATGGGTACGTTTTCGAAGGACGACTGGGCGAGTGGAAGCAAGGCGGCGCTGATGGGTGGCACCACGACGCTGATTGAGATGTGCTGCCCGTCGCGGGCGGAGGATCCGCTGGAGGCGATCCGGCTGTGGAAGAGCAAGGCGGCGGGACTCGCTTCCTGCGACTATACGTTTCACGCGGGAATCACGAAGTTCGATGACTCCACGGCGGAGGCGATGAAGGCGATCGTGGCGGAGGAGGAGATCCTGTCGTTCAAGGTCTTCCTTGCTTACAAGGGTGCCTTCGGGATCGACGATACGGAGCTCTATCGGACGCTGGTCGCGGTGAAAGAACTGGGTGCGGTGCTCACTGCGCATTGTGAGAATGCGGAACTGGTTGCGGAGACGCAGAAGAAGTTGGTCGCGGAGGGAAAGACGGGGCCGGAGTGGCATGAGCCGTCGCGGCCGATTTCAGTCGAAGCGGAAGGTTGCCATCACTTGATGACCTTCGCGGGGATGACGGGCACGGAGGTGTATGTGGTCCATACGAGTTGCAAGCCGGCGGTGGAGGCGATCACGGAGGCGCGGGCTCGTGGGGTGAAGGCCGGGATCGAGACGGTGGCTCCCTATCTCACGCTCGATAGCAGCTATGCGGAGAAGCCGGACTTCGAGGGGGCGAAGTGGGTAATGAGCCCGCCGATCCGTGCGAAGGAGCATCAGGATTTCCTGTGGCAATGCATTGCGGATGGAACCGTCGACACGGTGGCTACGGACCATGCGCCGTTTGATTTCATTCCTCAGAAGCACATGGGGCATCCGGAAGCTGGTAAGGCTGTGGATGCTTCGTTCCAGGCAACAGGAAAGGCGGCGAATTTTACGCTCATTCCGAATGGGATCCCGAGTGTGGAGGAGCGGGTGAAGCTGCTCTACACCCATGGTGTTGCCACCGGTCGGATTGATCTTCACACCTTCGTCAAAGTGGCGAGCACTCGTGCGGCGGAGATTTTTGGGCTGTATCCGCAAAAGGGGGAGATTGCCATCGGCAGTGATGCGGATCTGGTGATTTGGGATCCGGCGTGGCGCGGCACCATTTCCGCTGCCACGCACTCGATGGCGACAGATTACTCCGCATGGGAAGGCTGGCCGGTGGAAGGTCGTCCGGAGCTGGTGACCGTTCGCGGCAAGGTGATGGTGCGTGATGGCATCTGGTGTGGCGAGAAGGGGTGGGGGAACTTCCTTCCCCGCAAGTCGAAGGGCTAGACGACATGCACCAACCTCTCCACGACGAACGCCTGACCAACGAGGACCTTGCTCCGGTCCCGCCGGAGCGGCGCACGTGGACCTACTGGAATTTCGCCGCGCTGTGGGTGTCGATGGCGGCCTGCATTCCCACCTACATGCTGGCCTCGGGCTTGGTGGAGAAGGGGATGAATTGGTGGCAGGCGGTGCTCACTGTTTTCCTCGGCAATGCCATCGTGCTGGTGCCGATGATCCTGAATGCCCATGCGGGGGCGGCCTATGGCATTCCTTTTCCAGTTTTTTGCCGCGCCTCCTTCGGCACTCTTGGCGCGAATGTGCCCGCGGTGCTCCGGGCCTTGGTCGCGTGCGGGTGGTTCGGCATCCAGGCGTGGATCGGTGGCGATGCCATCCATCAGATCCTTGCTGTGTTCTTTCCTTCGATGGCGGCAGGAGCAGCCATTTCCGGTCTCGGTATCAACGCGAGCCAACTTGTCTGCTTCCTCTTCTTTTGGAGCATTAACATGTGGGTGATCTATCGTGGCATCCACACGATCCGCGTGCTGCTTTCGATCAAGGCTCCGTTGCTGATCATTCTCGGTTTGGCTCTCTTGTGTTGGGCATATAGCGCGGCAGGTGGTTTTGGGCCGATGCTGTCGAAGCCCTCCGATTTCGGTCCCGGTCAGCCAAAGGAAGGGCAGTTTCCGCTTTTCTTCATCGGTGCGCTCACCGGTATGGTCGGCTTCTGGGCCACGCTCTCGCTCAATATTCCGGACTTCACGCGCTATGCTCGCTCGCAGAAGGACCAGATTCTCGGGCAGTCTATCGGATTGGCACCGACGATGGGTCTCTACGCCTTCATCGGAGTGGCGGTGACTTCAGCCACTGCGGTGATCTATGGAGGTGACGGGATCTGGGATCCGGTCAAGGTGCTCACGCGTTTCACGAATCCGGTGGTGCTGGTTATTGCGATGCTCGCTCTCTGCGTCGCCACCCTGGCCACGAACATCGCGGCGAATGTTGTCAGTCCTGCCAATGACTTTGCCAACCTGGCACCCAGCAAGATCTCCTTTCGCACCGGCGGCTTCATCACCGGGATCATCGGGGTATTGATGATGCCTTGGAAGCTGGTGACGGATCCCACTGGCTACATCTTCACGTGGTTGCTCGGCTACAGCGCCTTGTTAGGACCTATCGCCGGTATCATGATTGCGGATTACTTCGTGATCCGTCACCGGAAGCTGGACGTGGATGATCTCTACCGGATGAACGGCCGGTATCGATATTCCAGCGGCTTTAGCTACGCAGCACTCGGGGCCTTTGCTGTGGCGGTGCTGCCGAATCTTCCCGGCTTCCTCGTGGAGATCAAAGTGCTGGATGCCGTTGGAGTGCCTGACTTCCTGGAAGTTCTCTACAAACAGGCGTGGTTTGTCGGCTTCGCCATTGCCTTCGTCCTTTACCTCGTCTTTCGCAAAATCGCTCCGGTCAAAATCCATCCCTAATCCCATGGCCACGCTTCCACCTTTCGACTACACTCCGATGCCTTACGATGGTCCTTCGCCGGAGGAGATCCTCGCGCTGCGACAGGCTTATGTGAGTCCCGGCATTTTTCACTACTACAAGAAGCCGATCGCGATCGTGGAGGGGAAGAGGCAGTATCTTTTCGATGACAAGGGACGGCGTTATCTCGATGGCTTCGGTGGAATCGTCACGGTGAGTGTGGGGCATTGCCATCCCGAGGTGGTGGCTGCGGCGAATCTCCAGAACGAGACGATCTCCCACACCACGACGATCTACCTGAATCCGAACATCGCGCTGTATGCGAAGGAGCTTGCGGCAAAGATGCCGGGGGATCTGAAGGTGTGCTACTTTGTGAATTCCGGCTCGGAGGCGAACGATTTGGCCTTGTTGATGGCCCGCGCCTACACCGGGAACTACGACGCGATCGCTCTACGCAATGCCTACCACGGCGGCAGTCCGTCGGCGATGGCGCTGACCTCGCATCACACGTGGAAGTTCAATGTGCCGCATTCCTTCGGTGTTCAGCATGCGCAGATGCCGGACATCTATCGCGGTCCCTTCGGCAGCGATGATCCGGATGCGGGCAAGAAATACGCAGCGGATGTGGCGGATCTTGTCCGCTTCGGTAGCTCGGGAAAAATCGCGGCATTCATCGCCGAGTCGATCCAAGGTGTTGGCGGCACGGTGGTGTTTCCGGATGGTTACTTGAAGCATGCGTATGAGCACGCGCGCGCTGCGGGTGGGCTGTGCATTGCGGATGAAGTGCAGGCTGGCTTCGGACGCACGGGCACGCACTTCTGGGGCTTTGAGACGCAGGGTGTGATTCCCGACATTGTCACGATGGCGAAGGGGATCGGGAATGGTTGCCCGCTTGCGGCGGTGGTGACCACGCCGGAGATCGCGAAGACTCTGGCGACTCGGATTCACTTCAATACGTTCGGGGGCAATCCGGTGTCGATGGCGCAGGGGCGCGCGGTGTTGAAGGTGATCGAGAAGGAGGGATTGCAGGCGAACTCGTTGAAGATAGGGGCTCAGTTGACCGCGGGCTTCAACCGGCTGGCGGAGAAGCATTCGTTGATCGGTCAGGTCCGCGGGCCGGGGCTGATGCTGGGTGTAGAGTTGGTGAAGGATCGTGCGACCAAGGAGCCAGCGCGGGATGAATGCGCGGCGGTGTTCGAGAAGTGCAAGGAGCTCGGGCTGCTGATTGGAAAGGGCGGGCTGTTCGGGAATGTGCTCCGGATCAAGCCGCCGATGTGTATCACCGAGGCGGATGCGGAGTTCATGATCGAGGTGATCGATGAGGCGTTGGCGACCGTGTGATTTGATGGTGGCGTGGACTTGCTGTCCATGCCGCGTCGGCGGAATGTCGACACCCCTTATGGCCGCGGGCTTTCAGCCCACGGCGTCGTGACATCTGCGCTTTCGTCAGTCCAAATGGAAGACTTCGCGAAGCGGTGCCGAGACGGGTGAGGAGTCGGGATTCGATGGCATTACTTCGGCCATGTGTTTCCACCAGCGCTGGCAGACTTCGGTGGAGGCGATGGCGGCCCAGCGTTCTTCGCTTTCGATTTCGGCATAGCCGAAAAGCTGGCGTGTCTCCGGATGCAGGAAGATGGAGTAGTTGTGGACGCCGTGTGCCTTTAGCACCGCCGCCAACTCGTCCCAGATTGGCTGGTGGCGACGCTCGTATTCCTCTTCCGCGCCGGCGTTGACCGACATGACGAAGGCCTTGCGGATCATGGCTGCTGTTAGAGGTGGTGGCCCATGCGCTCGCGCTTGGTGGCGAGGTAGCGGGCGTTGTGAACATTTTCCGGCAGGCGGATGGGGAGCTGTTCGACGATCTCCAAGCCGTAGCCTTCGAGGCCGACGACTTTCTTGGGGTTGTTCGTCAGCAGGCGGATCTTCCGGACGCCGAGGTCGCAGAGGATCTGGGCACCCATGCCGTAGTCGCGGAGGTCGGAGGGGAAGCCGAGCTTTTCGTTGGCTTCGATGGTGTCGAAGCCCTGCTCCTGCAGCTTGTAAGCGTGAATTTTCGCGGCGAGGCCGATGCCGCGGCCTTCCTGGCGGAGGTAGAGGAGCACGCCGCCTTCCTTTGAAATGTGCTCCATGGCGGCGTCGAGTTGGCCGCCGCAGTCGCAGCGTTGGGAAAGGAAGACGTCGCCGGTGAGGCATTCCGAGTGGACGCGGACCAGGGTCGGGGTGTCGGGATCGATCTTGCCGCGGCTGAGGGCGAGGTGATGTGAGCCATCGGTCTCGACGCGATAAAGATGGCAATCGAACTCGCCGTGGTCGGTGGGCAGCTTGATGGTTTCCTCCCGCACCACGAGCTTCTCGGAGCGGCGGCGCCACTGGATGATCTGGGCGATGGTGCAGGCTTTCAGTCCGTGGGTCTGCTGGTAATCGCCGAGGTCGCCGACGCGGGCCATGGTGCCGTCGACGTGCATGATTTCGCAGATCACGCCTGCGGAGGGCAGGCCGGCGAGGCGGGCGAGATCGACGGCGGCCTCAGTGTGACCGGCGCGACGGAGGACGCCGCCGGCGCGGGCTTGGATCGGGAAAATGTGGCCGGGCTGGACGAAGTCATCGGCCTTGGCGGTCGAGTCGGCGAGCAATTGGACGGTGCGGGCACGGTCGGCGGCGGAAATGCCGGTGGTCACGCCTTTGGCCGCATCGACCGAGACGGTGAAGGCGGTGCGCAGGACCTCGCGATTGCGGCGGGTCATTTGTTGGAGTTCGAGTTCCTCGGCGCGCTCCTGGGTGATGGGAGCACAGATCAGGCCGCGGCCGTGGACGGCCATGAAGGAAATCGTTTCCTGTGTGCACAGCGAGGCCGCGGCGATCAGGTCGGCCTCGTTCTCGCGGTCCGGATCATCTGCCACGATGACGATGCGGCCGGCGGCGATCTCGGCGATGATTTCCTCAACGGGGCTGAATTCAAGCGGGGTGGCCATGCGCGGGCAGCGTCATCCGTGGTGCGCCGCAGGTCAAGGGGGAGGGCAGGATGTGCGGTCGCGAGGTTTCCCAAAAGGGTAGGGTTGTCAGACAGGTTTGACGGCCGGGGGCGGCCGGAAGGATACCGGATGATGTCGCAATTTTCACGGATCTTGGGGATTTTCCCTTTCCCCCGGTGAAAGGCCTTCGCCAATCTCCGCGCACCATTCTACCCACGCTATGTCCAGACCTGTAACCCTTTTCACCGGCCAGTGGGCCGACATCCCCGCGGAAGAACTTTTCCCCAAGGTCAAGGCCATGGGCTTCGACGGCGTCGAGCTGGCGTGCTGGGGTGACCACTTCGATGTCCAAGCCGCGCTCAATGATCCGGCTTATATTCCTGCCCGCTGGGAATTGCTGAAGAAGCACGGCCTCGCCTGCTACGCGATTTCCGCCCACCTCGTCGGCCAGGCGATCTGCGATCCCATCGACGATCGCCACAAGTCGATCCTGCCCGAGCACGTCTGGGGCAATGGTGATCCGGAAGGCGTCCGCCAGCGTGCCGCTCAGGAGATGATCGACACGGCAAAGGCCGCGCGGAAGTTCTTCGATGCGGGGAAGGAATACATGGCGACCAAGCCAGCTGGCTCCGGCAAGACCGTGGTGAATGGTTTCACCGGGTCCTCGATCTGGGGCGCGCTCTATGCCTTCCCCCCGACCAGCCAGGAGTATTTGCAAAAGGGCTTCGATGACTTCGGTCGCCGCTTCAAGCCGATCCTGGATGCCTTCGACAAGGAGGACGTTTACTTCGCGCTTGAGGTTCACCCGACCGAAATCGCTTTCGACATCGTGTCCGCACAGCGTGCGATTGAAGCTGTGGGTGGCCACAAGCGTTTCGGCTTCAACTACGACCCGAGCCACCTCGGCTATCAAGGGGTAGACTACGTGAAGTTCATCTATCAGTTCGCCGAGCGCATCCATCATGCCCACATGAAGGACGTGTGGTGGGGCCACGGCACCGGCGAGGTCGGCGTTTTCGGTGGCCACACCGATTTCTGCGACGCGCGCCGCTACTGGGATTTCCGCAGCGTGGGCCGCGGCGACATCAACTTCGAGGAAGTCATCGTCGCGCTCAATGACACGCGCTACAACGGACCGCTTTCGATCGAGTGGGAAGACGGCCGGATGGACCGCTTCCATGGTGCCACCGAGAGCTGCGCCTTCGTCAAGAACCTCGATTTCCCGCGCAATACCGTCGCCTTCGACGCCGCGTTCGACAAATCCAACCAATAAAGATCATGTCTACCAAAGTAGGAGTTATCGGAGCGGGCGGCATGCTGCGCTATCACGCGGACGGTTTCCGCAAGGCCGGAGCCACCGTCACCGCCGTGGCCGACCCGGCACCGGGTGCTGCGGAGCGTGCAGCGAAGCAGTGGGATATCGAAGGCGCCTACGAGAGCGTCGAAGACATGCTGGCGAAGGCCGACATCGATGCTGTGTCGATCATCGTCCCTAACAAGTTCCACAAGCCGCTGGCGATCCAGTGCCTCAATGCGGGCAAGCACGTCTTCTCCGAAAAGCCGCCGGCGCTGAATGCCGCGGAAGTGCAGGAGATGATCGATGCGGCCAATGCCGCGGGCAAGAAGCTGATGTTCAACTTCAACAATCGCGCCCGGCCCGAGTCGATCGCGATGAAGAAGTATGCGGCCGATGGCACCGTGGGTAAGATCAATTCGGCACAGGCCAAGTGGATCCGCCGCACCGGCATCCCGGGCTTTGGCGGTTGGTTCACCACCAAGGCGCTGTCCGGTGGTGGTCCGGTGATCGACCTGCTGCACATGATCGACCTCGCACTCTACTTCATGGACTACCCTGAGCCGGCGCACGTGCTCGCTCAGACCTTCAACGATCACATCACCGACAAGGGCTTCAAGGGGCCATGGGGTATTCCTGACCGTGCCGATGGCGTCAACGACGTGGAGGCAGCTGCCCACGGCTTCGTCACCTTTAAGACCGGCCAGGTCCTGACGCTTCAGGTTTCCTGGGCTGAGATGATCAAGCGCGAGGAAGTCTCCGTCGTGTTCCAAGGCTCGAAGGCCGGTGGCAAGGTGGAGCGTCTGTTCGGCCGTGATGGCCTGGATGAGACCGCGATCGACACCTGCGAGCTTTACGTGCAGGAGAATGGCTGTTCCGTGAACCGCAGCATCGTCACCGAAGCTTGTGAGGACATGGGCCGCAGCGCTTCCGCCGCGAACTTCATCCACGCGATCGAGGGCAAGGCCGAGGCATTCAATACGCCGGACCAAGCGCTCAAGCTGATGAAGATCATCGACGCGATCTACGCTTCCGCTGCCTCGGGCGCGCCGGTGGCCGTTTGATTTGATACCAGGTTTTCCTTCATGAAAGAATACAAGACCTCCCAATGGCCGATCAAAAACGGGCAGGTCAACACGGACACGTTCGACAAATACCTGAACGACATGCAGAAGGTTGGGTGGTCGCTTTTTTCCACCACTGCCATCCCTGTTTGGCAAGGTGACGGAAATGTCGTCCTGTGTGTCTTCGTGAAGGAAATGACTGAGACTCCAACCTGAATCCGATGTAGCGAACTACAGAGGTGACAGGTTGGCTGCTGATCCTCTAATAGAACATTTAATTATTCGCGCTTGGCGCCCTTGGCATCTTGGCGATTTGATTTAGAAAACTCCCGAACCCAGATCCTCTTTACCTCATGAATCGAAAACTCCGCATGGGCATGGTTGGCGGCGGCCGTGGTGCCTTTATTGGTGGCGTCCACCGCATGGCTGCGAACCTGGATGGCAAGATCGAGCTTGTCGCCGGCTGCTTCTCTTCCGATCCCGAGAAGAGTCGGCTTTCCGGCGAGGACTTCTTCCTCGATCCGGCTCGCGTTTACACTTCCTACGAGGAGATGGCGCAGAAGGAGGCCGCCTTGCCGGTCGGGGAGCGCATCGACTTTGTTTCGGTCGTGGTCCGTAACAACCTCCACGTGCCGGTGGCCAAGGCCTTCTTGAAGGCCGGGATCAATGTGATCTGTGACAAGCCGCTGGCGTTCTCGCTCGCCGAAGCGAAGGAGTTCGCTGAGGTGGTGAAGAAGTCCGGGAAGGTGTTCGCGCTGACCCACAACTACACGGGCTATCCGATGGTCAAGGAAGCGCGCGCGATCGTGAAGTCGGGCAAGCTGGGCCGTTTGCTCAAGATCGTGGCGGAGTATCCGCAGGGGTATGCTGCCAGCGCCTTCAAGGATGCGGCGGATGGGGCGATCTCCAACTGGCGTATGGATCCGAATACCTCGGGTGTCTCAAATTGCATCGGCGACATTGGCACGCATGCCGAGAATCTGGCCCGCTACATCACCGGTCTTGAGATCGAGGAGCTTGCCGCGGAGTTGACGACCTTTATTCCCGGTCGCCAGTTGGACGATGATGGCAACATTCTCGTCCGCTACGAGCAGGGCGTGAAGGGGATCATTTATGCCTCGCAGGTTTCCAGCGGTGATGAGAACAACCTCAACATCCGCGTCTACGGCACGGAAGGGTCGATCGAGTGGCATCAGGAGCACCCGAACGAGCTGATCGTGAAGTGGCTCGACAAGCCGCGCGAGACCTGGCGGCGCGGCAATACTTACAATGGTGCCGAGGCTTCCGGTGTCACTCGCCTGCCCTTCGGCCATCCGGAGGCGTTCATCGAGGCTTTCGCGAATGTCTACCTCGCCGCAGGTGAGGCGATCCGCGACGAGGTGCAGGGCAAGTTTCCGCGTCCGGAAGGCTATGATTTCCCGACCGTGGACGATGGCATCGCCGGGATGGCCTTCATTGAGGCGGCGGTCACTTCTTCAAAAAACAACGCGGCTTGGACGAAGCCTGGTCATTGAATTAAAAACCACGGAATACACAGAAGACACGGAAGGGATGGGAAGGTTTGGCTCAGAGCTAGCGTAACGCCTATCCGATTTCTGATCTGATCCGTGTCTTCCGTGGTTCCTTTCCATTCCTCACCATGAAACCAACCCTTCTTCTTCCTCTCGCCGGTGCCGCTGCGGCGTTCTTCCTCGTGGCCGCTGCTCCGGACAATGAACAGGCTCCTCCGGGGGCCGCCGAGGCGATTGCCAAGGCGCTCCCGGACAAGCCCTTCGCCA
Source organism: Luteolibacter sp. Y139 (assembly GCF_038066715.1). Classification (NCBI taxonomy): domain Bacteria; kingdom Pseudomonadati; phylum Verrucomicrobiota; class Verrucomicrobiia; order Verrucomicrobiales; family Verrucomicrobiaceae; genus Neoluteolibacter; species Neoluteolibacter soli. The sequence continues at coordinate 238,693 of NZ_JBBUKT010000007.1, forward strand.
AGCCGCTCAAGGCACGCAAGGTGCTCGTTTTCGCGAAGACCGCGGGCTTTCGCCACCAGTCGATCCCGACCGGCAAGCTCGCGCTGACGGAACTCGGCAAGAAGACCGGTGCCTTTGAGACCGTGGTCAGCGACGACCTCGCGAACTTCGAGCCGAAGACGATCGATCAGTTCGATGCGATCGTCTTCCTCAGCACCACCATGGATCCCTTCTCGCCTTCGCAGGACGAGCTGAAGGGGATGGACGACAAGGCCAAGAAGGACGCCGAGAAGCACGTGGAGCGTCTCCAGAAAAGCCTCCTGGACTTCGTGAAGGGCGGCAAGGGCTTCGTGGGCATCCACGCGGCCACCGATACCTTCTACAACTGGGCCGAGTATGGCGAGATGGTGGGCGCTTACTTCGATGGCCATCCTTGGGGGGCGGGCCAAGAGGTTTCCATCAAGGTGGAACCCGGCCAGGAAAAGCATCCGCTGGTCGCGATGTTCGAGGGCAAGAACCAGGACTTCAAGGAGGAGATCTATCAGTTCAAGGCACCCTACGACTCGAAGAAGTATCACATGCTGCTGCGTCTCGACACGGAGAAGACTGATATGAAGCTCGGAGGCATCAAGCGGACCGATGGCGACTTCGGCGTGGCGTGGGCGCACTCGTATGGCAAGGGCCGCGTCTTCTACTGCTCGATCGGCCACAATAACGAGATGTATTGGAATCCCGTGATCCTTCGCCATTACCTCGCCGGCATCCAGTGGGCGATCGGCGACTTCAAGGTGAAGGTGGACAAGTGACCTTGGCCGCTACGGCTTCGCAAGAGCCTGCACTCTAACAAAGCTTCTCGACCCCACGGCGGGCGTGACGGACACCGTTCCGTCGCCCGCCGTGCTTGTTCTTGCGGCTGGCACCGGCGCCCATGTGGTGAGGTTGGCGGACTCTTCCGCGGTCAGCGACGCGAAGCGGAGGCCGATGGGATCAGGATGCCACGAGAACGACCGGCCCGGGGCGAAGCTGCCGGTGAATGGGCGGCTGAAGGAATTGGGTGGGGTGCCCAAGGCATACTCCGCGACGTTGGGGATGCCGTCGCGGTCAGGATCGGCATCCATGGGTGAGCCTGTCAGTCCGGCTGCGGAGATCCACGTCAGGTAGGGCTGGTCGGGATTCAGACCGAGCAGGTTCTGAAGGATCTCGCGGTTGGAGAAGAGCGTGAGGTTGGTGCCGAGCTTCGTGTTGATGGTCGCCATGATTTCATTGGCGACGAGTGCCTGGGCCATCGTGGCGATGTGGAAGCCGTCCTTGCAGAAGACTCTCGTTGGAAGATTCTCGGGATGTCCGGGAAGGGTGAAGACGGTGGCGTTGAGCTGGAACGGGTGCTCGTCGAAAAGCCGGTCGGTGAGGAGATCGATGCGTGCAATCGCCGGGGGATTGGTGGTCTTTCCCGCGGCCCACGTGATGATCGATTGGTTGAAGGCGGCGATCTTGGCGCGGGTCGAGGCTTGCTTCGCTGGAATGTTGTAGGTTCCGGAGATCTGCGGCGTGGCACCGACGTCCGGGACCGTGCAGACCACGATGGGGACATTCGGACGGAGGAATCTCACCCAAGCGTAGATCTGGTTCAGGTAGGTGTGGACCAGGTCATTGAGGAAGTTGGGATCCTCCGTGTTGTTGAAGAGGTCATTGTATTCCTTCTTCAGATCGTTGGCTCCTAGAAGGATCACGACGACTTGGGCGGAAGGCAGTTGGTTTTCGAGCGCGTTCCGGGTGACTCCGTAGGCATATTTCACCACCTTTTCGTCGTCATCATTGGAAGGCGTGTTGTATAGCAGGTTCTTCCAGAAGACCATGGTCATGCCGGGGATCCCGAAGTTCCACTCGTGTCCCGCATCCCGCAGGTCGAGGTAACTGCCACCGGTGGATTCGAAAGGTCCCAAGGTGGCTTCGGCAGGGCGGAAGAGCCGCAAGAGCTCGGGCCAATTCCGGACGTTGGCATTGAATTGATCCGAATCGGGCGCGGAGAAGGTCAGCTCGTAGGCATACTCCTCCGTCATGCTGTCGCCGATCGCGAGAATCCTCAGCGGCGCTGCCTTCGCTGCGAACGCCATTCCGAGGAGGAGGGAGGCGGAGCGCAAAAACTTCAGGTTCATTGGCAGTGGTCGTGTTTGATCGGCAGTCGAGGAGGCCGGACGTTCCAATTTCGACTTAGTTCGCCTGCCGTGCCAGCGAAGTTTTTCGCCCCTCCTGCAAAGGTAAAAAGCGGCCGTCCGCGCATGCGAACGACCGCCCAAGGAGGTGGAGTGTTGTTAGAGCCGGATGCGGCTCACGGCGTCTCCACGCGGATGAAGAACGACGACGAAGGCAGCGGCGCAGGTGTGCCGAGCGTGACTTCCACCGTTTCGACGTCGTTGGTGAGGCTGGTGACATTCAGGGTGGCCGCGCCGTCCTGTGTCCAACTCGTCAGATTGCTCGAGGTGAAGACGCGATAGCTGAGGCCGGTCATGGCGGGCGGGCGGCGGGTGAAGCTGAACTTGCCCGTGGCAGGATCGAGGTTGCCGACGATGGCGCTTGAAGAGGCCGCCGAGCGCGGGTCGAGGCCGAAGGCGTATTCGTAAGCGTTGTCGCGGCCATCGCCATCATCGTCGGCGGCACTGTTAGGGTTGGTGACGCCGTGATCGGCCCTCCAGAGGGCAACATCGGTCATGCTCACCGCATCGCCGGGATCACGAGGCATGAGGAAATAGCTGCCGGTGAAGGGAGACGTGCCGTCCGATTGGCCGACGATGCCGGTGATGACGATGGGAGTGGAGGGCATCGAAGTGGCCGTGGAGCCGGGTTGGATACGGACGTCGATGGTGTTTCCCAGCGGATCGCGAAGCGTTGCGGTGGTGCCCGGTCCCCACGTTCCGGAGTCGAGGACGAGATTGCTGAGGGTGATGAGGGAGCCTTCCTTCAGCTCGGGATTGGAGAAGAGATTGGGCAAGGTGGTCCGGGCTCCCAAGACCTCGGGAACCGGGCCGCGATCCACGATGTGAGTTGCCGAGGTCGGAACGATCGAGGTCTGGCCATTGGTCTGGACGACAGTGCCGAGGACGGTGAAGCGGTAGCCGCGAAGCAAGCCGAGGTTCAAGGTCGGCGAGGAGATATTGATGCCGCCGCTGGCGTCCTGAAGGAAGCCGCTGAAGTTCGCCGCGCCCCCTCCGAAGTCTTCTTCGCTGACCGTGCCGGAAACCGCGACGACCAGACCGGAATCCAAGGCGAGTCCGTCGGCATCGGTGTCATGCAGGGCCCCGATCGGGGTGACCACCCTTACCGCTGCTTGAGCCGGGATGGGTGTCAGCGTGCCGCCTGCGCCCGTCGTGGAGATCGCCAGTGGATAGATTCCATTGTTGGAGACTTGTGAGGAAGCGGGGGTGGAGAGGCCGCTGATAGTGATTTCCAAGGCATTGAGCTTGGTGATGGCTGCCGAATTCACCTGGATCGTCTGTCCATTGCGGGACACGCTGGCACCTGCGGAGGCAGGGCCGGAAAGCACGGCTCCGGTTGGAGTTCCTAGCGCCGCGGGAACGACGATCCTGACTTGGGTGAGAGGAGCGGTGCTGGCTTGTGCAAGCAGGCTCACCTTGACCAGGCGACCGGTCTGTCCCGCATCGAAGGCCGGTAGCCCGAGCAGGGCGCTATCGAGCGTGCCATTGGTGACGGTGGCAACGCCATCTCCCTGACCTGCGGTTCGTCCGCGCAGGGCGGCGATGAACGCGGCATTGGTGCCATTGTTCGGTGAGCCGAAGTCGTCGAGGCTCAGGAGCAATCCGCCACTTGCGTCGGTGCCGGACATGTAGTCGGCCAGCGTGGCGGTAGCGTTGCCGACCTTCGCTCCGAGGTTGGCGCCGGTGGTGGCGTCGGTGATCACCTTGGCACCGGGATAGGTGGCGAAGAACGACAGGCCTGACGGGCTTCCTGCGGCCAAGGCATGGATGCCGCCGCTGGTGCCCGCCGGATCGCTGCCAGCATGCTTGATCATGATCATCTCCGTGGCGTTCAGATCGAATTCCGGGGAGCCGGCGACGGGTGTGAAGTAAGTGGGGTCCGTAAGGCCCACGGACAGCGTGAAGTCCGAGGCCGAGACGTCCGGGCTGCTGGCCCAGTTGGTGAGCGTGACCAAGGTTCCGACCGGGACTGCCGACCACAGCGGAGAAGAGCTGAAGACCAGCTTGCTGCCGAGGTCGGTGTCGATGTTCCCGCTGAATTCCTTCAGGATCATCCCGCGCAGGTCGACGGTGGAGCCGGGCTCGCCATTACCGGTGACGAGGAGTTCGACCCGGTCAGGCGAGCCATTGAAGAACTTGTTTACCACCACCTCCGGCGGATCGATGACCTGCAGGGTGGTGAAGTTCCAAGATTCGCTGTCGGTGAAGCCGGCGAAGGGATTCCCGGCAAGGTCCACGATGGCTCCCTCCGGAATCACCACATAGTAGTCGGTACCGGGGGTGAGTGGATTGGCCATCACCAGGTTGATCTGGTTGACCGTCAGCCCGACTTGCGCGGGGTTGGTGACATTGAGCGTGTTGACGACTGTGCCGGTGGCCGCTTCCTTGACGAGAATGGAGCCGGTGCCGCGGGCAATGTTCTCGTTGAACACGGCGGTGAGTGTAGCCGGTGCGGGAACGTTGGTGGCGTTGTCGTTCGGGGTGACGCCGGAAAGGGTGGGAGGAGTGGTATCGCCACCGCTGGAGCCGGTGACGGTGCCTTGGACCGTGAGATCCAAGCCGGGAGACTCGCCCCAGACGTAGAAGTCTCCCTCGTCATCGTTTGCAAGGTAGGGGATCAGGCGGAAGGTGATGGGGCTGCCGCTGTGATCTTGGAGCTCCTGGATCGACGACAGGTCGATGTCGTTGGCGATGCCGGCGGTGTTTGCCTCGGCATCGAGCAACATTTCCTCGACGTCGATGTAGGCTCCATTGCCGATCTTGAACTGGAGGGCGGCCACGAGCGGGCCATTGGTGGAGCGCCGGTAGTGGAGGGTGAAGGTTTCGATCGAAACCTCCGAGCCCGAGCCCGGGGTGATGGTGAAGGTGATGAAGCGGTTGGCGGCGATGCCGTCATCGTAGGATTCGGCATTCCAGTGTTCGCCGCCCCAGCCATTGAGGGAGGAGCCGGCACCGGTGTCGACGCCGCTGCCGCGGGTCAATCCGCCGACAGTGACATTGGAGTGTTTCTGGGTGGCGGCCAATCCCTGGGTACCCCAGTTGTTTTGGCCGGTGGTTTCCCAGCCAGCGATGAGCGTGGCGTGGGCGGAGTGGACGAGGGTGCAGGCGCCGAGGAGGGCGACGATTCGGGACGTGGTCATGACGCGATGGATCTTGGAACAAAAGCCAAGGCGTGGAGGGCGCCGCCCGGCGCGTGATGGGGAGCTCAACCGGGCCGAGGGAGGCACCGGTTTCCGTAATGTCGCGAAAGGCTAACAGTTAAGAACTCCCCTTGACAAGGCCGCACATGTGGCAGTCTCGAAAGACACGAAAAGGGCGGCCCGTTGCCGGGCCGCCCTCAGGATGAAACGTGATCAGAGGATCTTCTTACTCCGCAACGACGCGGACGAAGAGCCTTGGTGCGGTTAGGGGAGCCGGTGCGCTCAGGGTGACTTCCACGGTCTGGACCTCGCCGGTCGTGCCGACGACGGTCTGGGTCGCGGTCGTGTCCTGGACCCAGCTAGGCGCTAGCAGGGTCGTGGAGGTGAAGACCTTGTAGGTGAGACCGGTCAGCGACTGGGTGCGGCGGGTGTAGGTGAACTTCGCCGTGGTCTTGCTCAACGTGGTCACATAGGGATTCACCGATCCACCCGAACTTGCGTTCAGGCCGAAGGCGTATTCGAAGGCATTGTCCTTGCCGTCGCCATCAGGATCAGCTGCCGAACCGCCGGCAGCACCACTCGGGCCGCTCGCCCAAGCGTCATAGTCGGAGAGCGATCCCGCGGTGAAATCCGCCGAGTCGCGAGGCAGGAGCTGGTAGCCGGAGTTGAACGGATTCGAGCCGTCGAACTGGGTCAGCACGCCGGTGATGGTCACCGGATAGGACGGTTCGGCCATGCCTGCCATCGTCGGGCTGAGGCGGATGGTGATTTCGTTGTTCGCGGCATCGCGCATGACGATGTTGTTCCCGGTCGGGGTGCCCGAAGGCCAAGCGCCGGAGACCTTGAAGAGGTTCTGCAGGGTCACGAGGCTTCCTTCCTTCGCTTCCGCAACTGCGAGGACTCCCGGAACCGTGAAGGTCTGGGATGCTTGCTCAGTGGAGGCACCGAGGTTGACGATGTCGCTTTCAGAGGCCGGCACGATCTCGGTCAGGCCGCTGAACTGCTGGATGGTTCCGAGCACGGCGTAGCGGTTGCCGCGGACCAGAGGCGTATTCAGCAGCGTGGACTTGAAGAGGTTGATACCCGCGGTCGTGTCCTGAATGTAGGCTTGGGTGTTGGAGACGCTGAAGTTGGCCGAAGAACTGACACCTTCCACGGCCACCACGGCACCGGCGTCGAGGGCGATGCCGGTGGCATCGACGTCACGCAACACGTTGATGGGGACAAGGACGTGAGCGCTCGGCTGGAGACCGATCGGAGTGAGGGTGCCGCCGCCGCCCGTGGTCGAGACGGTGAAGCCGTAGGCGCCGGTGTCCGTCAAGGCGGACGGGCTAGGCGTCGAGAGGCCATTGATGGTCACGACCAATGGGGCACTCGTGGTGACCTGCGCATTCGAGATCGTGACGGTTTGCAGGTTGATGGAGTTGGTGGCCGAGCCGGCCCCTGCACCCGAGAGCGAAACCGAAGACGGCGCTCCAAGTGCGGCGGGGACGACGATCGTCACGCTCGAAAGGGTCGCGGAGGGGACCTCGGCGGTGAGAGTCAGGCTCACGGACTGGCCGGTCTGGCCGCGGGCGAAGATGCCCGAACCAACGTAAGGGCTGGCACCCGTGGCGTTGGCAAGCACCACCACGCCGTCGCCATTGGCCGGATTGACGCCGCGGAGGGCAGAAACGTAGGAGGCATTCGTTCCATTGTTCGCGGTTCCGAAGTTCGCCGGGGTGAGCGTGGTGTTACCCGTGGCACCCGTGCCGGACATGTAGTCGGCCAGGGCAGAAGTGGCGTTGTCGACGACCACGCCGGGCCCGCCTGCGCTCGCGAGCAACTTGGCACCGGTGAAGTTGGTATACTGCGGGCCGGCAGGGCCACCGCCGAGGATATGAATCCCGCCGGTGGTTCCGCTCGTGGGGCTGCCGGCAGCCTTGATCATGACCATGTCCTGGTTCGAGATGTTGAACGAGCCAGCAGCGGCGAAGTAGGTGGTGTTATCCAAGCCCACGTTCAGCGCGAAGTCGGTGGCGTCCGTATCGGCAGCGGTATTGGTCTGTGGAAGCGTGATCAGCGTGCCGGCCTTCACTGCCGACCACGTGGTGTCGGTGGAAAAGGTGTAGCTGCCGCCGCCGTCGCCTTCGCCCACCGTGTTTCCGGAGAAGTCCTTCACGATCATGCCGCGGAGGTCCACGGTGCTGCCGGGAGTTCCGTTGCCGATCACCAGGAGTTCGACGGTGTCAGGCGTGCCGTTCGAATACTTGTTCACGACCACGGTCGGCGCGGTTGGCGCGGCGGCGGTGGTGAAATTCCAGCCGGTATTGGTGGTGATACCCGCGAAAGCATTCGCGGTGGGCGTGGCCTGGTCGGTGATGGCACCCGCCGGGATTTTCACCCAGTAAGCGGTGGAGTAGGCCAGAGGCGTGTCCATCTTCAGCTTGAGGATGCCTCCGTTGAGGTCCACATCGTCGAAGTTGGTGACGTCAAAGCTGTTAACCAGAACGTTGTCGGAGACCCTGCGCAGCTCGATGATGCCAGTCGTGAGGTTGATGTTCTCGTCGAAGGCGATCGTGAGTTCGGTGGCGACGGAATCGAGAGAGACGTTCGTCGCGTCGTCTGCGGGAGTCCGCGAGGCGATTCCCGGAGGAGTGGTGTCGCCGCCGACGGCCGTGGCGGAGACCAGAAGATTGTCGATCCGGTTGTTGCCGGCGGCAGCGGACGCTCCCGAGAGCGTGTAGCGGAGAGTGACATTGGCAGCTCCGTCCAAGGCGTTGACGCTGCTCATATCGATGGTCTGCAACCCGTAGGAGGCGGGCGGCGAGACGGATCCGGAAGGGACAGCAGTGAAGGTGGTCCCGTCGGTGCTGTAGGACCAAACCCCGGTCGTGAAGCCGGTGGTGGTGCGCTGGGTCGCGTAAGTGATGATCGGGTCTGCCTTGCCCGTCATGCTCAAGGTCAAGTCGATGAAGCTGTTGTTGCCGGGAAAGGGAGAAGCTCCGGCGATCAGGCTCAGGGACACGCCAGCGACATCGCCATTCTGAGCATTGACGGTAGAGCCGCCAAAGTCATCCACATTGCCGAGCCAATTGGTCAGGACAACATTACCGGTTCCGCTGCTGGCTGCGATGGTGGTGGGAATGCCGTTAGTGCCTGGAAGGCCAGCTGTGGTAATTGCGGGAATATTGCTGAAATTCCAGTAGGCGACCGTGTCAGCGGAGGCGGTGGCGAGAAAGACGGCTTGGAGGGAGGCCAAGGCGAGGAGGGCGCTCCGGCGCGAGAGATGAGGCATGTGGGGACTGGTCCGGTTCATGAGTTCATGGGGTTTGGAGGTGTCGAGTGGGCTCGAGCCGGGAGGGATCTCGGTAAAAGCAGAATAGGTACCGTTTTGTGGCTTTCAGCAGTTTGAATGTGGCCAATCCGTCACTGGTTTGAAGAGAGATCGTCAGTTAGGCGATTTTCCTTGAGAGTTTGAATTTTCAGGAAATAGTGAAAACGAGATGAGCAAGGACGCGATGATCTTGAAGCAAGCGCGCGACGAATTCGTGGCCCAGTGGGGAGCGATGGGATCGCAGTGGGGGATCAACCGGACGATGGCCCAGATTCACGCCCTGCTGATGACGGCACCGGAGCCGGTGAGCACCGACGAGGTGATGGTCGAACTCCAGATCAGCCGCGGCAACGCCCACACCAATCTCAAGGAACTGGTGACGTGGGGACTGGTCCGGATTATCGTGAAAAAGGGCGAACGGCGTGAGTTTTTCGAAGCGGAGAAGGATGTTTGGCAGATTTTCACGATCGTGACCCGGGAGCGGAAGAAGCGGGAGATCGAACCCGCGCTGGGGATGCTCAATCAATGTTCCGAGGCGACCCGCGAGCTATCCTCACCTGAGGGAAAGGCATTTCATACCCAGATCCGGCAGCTGGAGGAATTCGTGGGCTTTGCCTCCAAGGTGGCGGATAAGGTGGGGGGGATGAAGCACGGCTTCGCGATCCAACTTGCCGCGAAATTGTTGGGATGATGGGAATGGCGGTTGGGACGAGTTTTCAGAGTTTTCCGAAAGGAACGGAATTTAAGATTTACGAAAGGAAAGGGAGGCTGAAATGAATCCTCAGATTGTGATATTCGGGGCGAATGGTTTCCTGGGTCGCTATTTTGCGCGCCACTATCAGGGACAAGGCCGGGAAGTGGTGTGCGTGGCCCGCCATCGCGAGGGGTGGAGTGGAGACGGGATGTTCCTGGAATGGGATGGCCGGACCATGGGCCCCTGGGCGCTGGCACTGGAAGGTGCGGAACGGGTGATCAATCTTGCCGGGCGCAGCGTGAACTGCCGCTACGATGCCCGCAACCGCAGGCAGATCATGGAGTCGCGCGTCGACTCGACCCGGGTGATCGGGAAAGCAATCGCTGCTTGCAAGGTGCCGCCGAAGCTGTGGATGAACTCGAGCACGGCGACCTTTTATCGTCACGCGGAGGATCGCCCGCAAGACGAGTGGGAGGGAGAGCCGGGCGAGGGGTTTTCGGTCGACGTGGCGCGCGCGTGGGAGGAGGCGTTTTTTGCTGCTGCGGTGCCGGGCGCGACCCGCAAGGTGGCGCTGCGCACCGGGATGGTGCTGGCTTACGAGGACGGCACAGTGTTCGAAGTGCTGCGGCACCTGACCCGGCGCGGACTGGGCGGACGGATGGGGAAGGGGGACCAGCGGGTGAGCTGGATTCACATGGAAGACTTCATCGCGGCCATCGAATTCATCGCCGCGGAGCCGTGGCGGGATGGGGTCTATAACCTGACCGCTCCGGAACACCCCACCAACCGCGAGCTGATGCAGACTTTCCGCGAGCAGCAGGGGGCGCCCTTCGGTCTGCCCGCGACCCGTTGGATGCTGGAGATCGGAGCGCAGGTGATGAAGACCGAGACCGAACTCGTGACGAAGAGCCGTTGGGCGGACCCGCGACGCTTGCGGGAGGAGGGCTTCCGCTGGCGCTGGCCGAAGCTGGAGACCGCGCTTGCAGATCTGGAGGCGCGGCATGGCCTGGAGGGATTCTTCTATCAACCCGACCACCGCTCGGCCGGGGTGCGGGTCTGGACGCCGGGAAAGAAGGCTGCGGCTGGAAGCCGGTGAGATGGGGAAAGATCCCATGGAGTCCCTGATTTTTCACAGAGGAATGCTTTGTGAATCTGCGAGGCGTCTTGTAATCTGAGGCCCCAAGCCGGATGTCGGAAATCGGAAATACCCCCAGAAAGCCGCGGGCCTCGCAAATGGTCCTGCTATTTGCGGCGCTGGTGATCGGCGTGGCCGGGCTCAAGGCGGCCCAGGCGTTCTTTGTGCCGGTGTTTCTGGCGTTCTTCATCGCCACGGTCAGCTATCCGATCACCGGGTGGCTCCAGCGCCATAAAGTGCCACCGGCGGTGGCGGTGCTGTTCACCGTCCTAGTCGATTTCGCCTTCCTCGCCGCCGTGGTGGTGCTTGGAGTGACTATCGTGGGCGATCTTCAGGAAAAGTGGGACGCGGAGTACTACGATCTGGCCCGCGCCAAGATTCTCGAAGCGAACGGCGCGATCGCCGGGAAGCTGGACGAGTGGGGCGTGGAAGACGCCGTTGAGAAGCTGAATGCCTTCACCAACGAGAACCTCGCCGAGCTGCGGAACATCAAGTTCGGCCAGATCTGGTCGCTCGGTACCGGGGTGGTCGGACGGGTGCTGACCTTTTTCGCGACGGCAGGCGTGGTGATCGTACTGACCATTTTCATGCTGTCCGAGGCGCAGGGATTCAGCCGGCGCTTTGGCGCAATCCAAGCCGCCCGCGGGCCCAATTTCCAGCGGCTCGTCGGGGCGATGCAGGACACCCAGCGCTACTTGGGAATCAAGACGATCATCAGCTTGGCAACCGGCGTCCTCGCCGGGGTGCTGTGCTGGGTGGCGGGGATCGATTTCTTCCTGTTGTGGGGGATTCTTGCATTTGTGATGAATTTCATCCCGGCGGTCGGTTCGCTGATCGCCTCGATTCCGCCGATCCTGCTGGCCTTGATCGCCAAGGACGGTGGTACGACGAATGCGATCGTGGTCGGCTGCGGCTACGGCCTGATCAACATGTTCCTCGACAACTTCGTGCAGCCGACGCTGCTCGGGAAGCGATTCGGCCTGTCGATCCTGGTGGTCGTGCTGTGCGTACTGTTCTGGGGCTGGCTTTGGGGCCTGATCGGGATCGTGCTAGCGGTGCCGCTGACGATGATCTTGAAGGTGGTGCTGGATAACAGCGACGAGTTCCGGTGGGTCGCCGTGGCGATCGGCCAAGAACCGCGTAAAGAGGAGCCGCCACCGGAAAAGGTGAACGACAGTGTGGCTGCTGCCGGAGAAGCGGCGAAGGCGACGGGCGGGAATTGATCATGTCGCTGTTCCAGAAGTCTGCCACTGCCGCGCTGGTCGCCGTGATCGTGCTGATCTGCGTGGGTGCGATCGTGCGGGTCACCGGGGCGGGGATGGGATGTCCGGATTGGCCGCGCTGCTGGGGCAGGCTGATTCCTCCGACCAAGGTGGAGCAGGTGGATCTTTCGAAGCTGGACTTCAAGAAGTTCCAGAAAGCGGCAGCTCGCTATGGCCGTGATCCGTCCACGGTCACACCTGAACACATCCTGGAGAACTTCAATCCGGTCCACACCTGGACCGAGTATTTCAACCGGCTGACCTCGCTGCCCGTCGGCTTCTTTTCGATGGCGACGCTGGTGCTGGCCTTGCTGCGCGAGAGGAGGCGTCCTCTGGTGCCGGTGGCGGCTTTCATCTCCGTCATCCTCGTCGGGGTGAATGCGTGGATGGGGGCGCAGGTGGTATCCAGCGATCTGAAGCCGGGCGTGCTGACCGTCCACATGGCGTTGGCGATGCTGGTGGTGATTCCTATGACCTTCGCGGCCTGGCGCGGTAGTGACCGGCCGTGGACCATCGCGGGGGACGATGCATTCCGGAGCCGCATGCGCTGGGTCACCGGTTTGCTGCTGCTGCTGATTTTCTTCGAGGGCGTGTTGGGCACCCGCATCCGGGAGCTGAACAGCCAGCTGGCGAGGACTCATACCGGGATGGGCCGGGCGGAGTGGATCGGGATTCTGGAGCACTCCTGGATTTACCTGATCCACCGCAGCTTTTCCTGGCTGATCCTTGCAACTGCGGCGTTCGCCTGGTGGCGGTCGCGGCAGACTGGTTCGGCGGGGCGGACGGCTACCGGGGCATTGATCGTGGTGCTCGGGCAGATGGTGCTCGGGCTGATCATGGCCCGGGTCGAGATTCATCCGGTGATCCAAGTCGCCCATCTGGGGCTCTCGGCGATCCTGTTGGCGCTGACAATGTTGTGGTTCTGCGGGACCTTCCGTCCGAGTGCCCGGGCTTGACCCGGGGAGTTTCCCCGCGTTTCCTCCGCCGCGCGTGGAAAAGATCGATATCCCCAAAAAGGCCATCTACCGGCTTTCGATCTATCACCGGTGCCTCCAGCGTCTGCATGACAACGGCCAGGAAACGGTGAGCTCCACCGCGCTTGCCAAGGCCGCCGGTGTGAAGCCGGCCCAGCTCCGCAAGGATCTCGCCTACTTCGGGCAATTCGGCACCCGCGGGCTCGGTTATCCGGTCGATACCCTGGCGTCCATGATCCGCGACCTGCTCGGTCGCGAGCGTCTCCAGCCGGTGGTGCTGGTCGGTGCGGGTAATCTCGGTTCCGCGCTTCTCCACTACCAAGGCTTCCAGAAGGAGGGTTTCGAAGTGGTCTGTGCTTTCGATGCCGATCCGGAAGGTGCCGTGCGGCGTGGCGTCGCCATCCCGGTGAAATCGGATCAGGAAATCGAGAGTTTCGTTCACTCGGAGGGCGTGAAACTCGCCATCCTCTGCGTCCCGGCAGGCTTCGCCCAAGCGGTCGCCAATCGCCTGGTCGCGGCGGGCATCCAAGGGATCCTGAATTTCTCCCCGGTGGTCCTCGAGGTGCCGGAGGAAGTCGTGGTCAACAACGTGGACCTCGCACTTGAGCTGGAGCACCTCAGCTTCTTCGTGCGTTGAGCGGCGCTAACCTTCGGCCGAGGGATGAAGCCGACTTTTTCCCAAGATAATCCGGAGCCGCTCGTTCCTACCTGTGGCACGCCGTCGCGCGATGCCGCAGAGGGCATGGTGGAAACCCGGGAAGAATTCGTCGAACGCGCGCTGGCCGAGTATGAGTCGCCGCTGGTCGGCTATGCCTACGGGTTCGTCCATGACCTCGAACGCGCGCGCGATATCGTCCAGGACACTTTCATCCGCCTCTGCCAGCAGGACGTGGCCAAGGTGAAGGATGGTCTCAAGACTTGGCTATTCACCGTCTGCCGGAATCGGGCGCTCGATGTCCTCCGCAAGGAGTCCCGCGTCTCTCCCTTAGACGATGACCAGCTCAAGCGCCGTCCCGCGGAAGCTTTTTCACCGGATGAGTCACTCGAACACTCCGAGCGGATCGCCGCGGTGATGCGCTACCTCGACCGACTTTCCGAAAACCAGCGCACCGTCATCCTGATGAAATTCCGTGACGGGCTCAGTTACAATGAAATCTGCGAGACCACCGGTCTCAGCAGCGGCAATGTTGGCTTCCTGATCCACGCGGGCCTCAAGCGGCTGCGCGAACTCCTTCCCTCTGAATTCCTCGAACGATGAATCTTCATCCCGATGATCCGCGGCTGAGCGCCTGGGTGCTCGGCGAACTTCCTGCCGACGAGGCCGAAGAAGTCTCCCGCGCCGTAGCCGCCGATCCGGCATTGCAAGCGGCTGCCGATGAACTGCGAGGGGTCAGCGATTTCCTCAATGGCACCTTCTCCGCTCCCGCCCTGCGACCAGAGCAGCGCGAGGCGGTTCGACGGGCCGGCCGGACCACCGTGGTCCAGTTCCCGGTTCGCAAGAAGGCGGCCCGGCCGTGGCCGGCGCTGTTCGCGGCTGCCGCGGCGATCGCTTTTGGCGTCTTCGTTTTCTCCCGTCCCGATAAGGGCACGGATTCCGAAGTGGTGCAGCGCCCACAGCTTGCGCCCGCAACTCCTCCGACCGTTCGTCCTCACGCTCCCGGAAGTGGGGATGGCACTACCAACTCCCGCCATGTTCATGGCACGGACGGCGGGCCGGATTCGGCCTTGGCCGACTTCTCGAACGTGAAGCTTCCCGAGGCAGCCAAGATGCCAGCCATCACACCGGGACAGGGAGCGACTGGACTCGAGCTGCCACTGGTGGTGGGTCGCTCCAGCTACGGCTGGGTGCGCGGCTGGATTGAGGAGAAGAACCAGCTTCCGCCGAAGGAGGTCGTTCGTATCGAGGAGCTTGCCAATGCTTTCCCGCTTCCTCCGGAAGAGGAAACCCGGTCCTTTGGCGGGCTGCGGGTTGCCTGTGTTTCGATGGCTTCGCTGTGGTCGGGGCCGGGACGCTTGGTCGGTGTCCAGATCGCCAATGAATCCGACAAGGCGCTGCGCGTGTCGTGGGCCTTCCGTCCGGCTCCGGGTTCACGAGATGGCGGCGTGCGTGTGCTCGCCTCGACGGGTGGGAATGCTTCCGTGCCCTCAACCCTTCCTGCTGGTGACCGGACGCTGGTCCTGATCGAGCTCGGCTCCGCTGCGGGCGAGGCTGGCGACCTGGTGGTTTCCGCTGATGGCCTGACCCGGCGTATTCCTGCCGTGGAGACGAAAGCTCCCGGGCTCAAGCAAGCCGCACTCGTCGCCGCTTTCGGCATCTGGCTGCGCGGGGAGGGGATCAACGATGCCCGTCTGCGAGAGATCCTCGTCGCCGCTGGCGAGAATCCCGATCCCCGCGCCAAGGAAGTCCGGCAGTTGGTCGGCCGCGCCCTCGACATCGCCGCAGCCGGACGTTGACGGTCACGCGCCGTCCGCCTTGAGTCGCGGCGTGTCCCGCCTCAGCATTCCCGAATACGCGATGGCGTTGGCCCACGTGGCCAGCATGCGCTCGGAAGATCCCTACCGGAAGGTAGGGGCTGCGGCGCTCGACTTCGACAACCGGGTGATCGGCACCGCTTACAACGGGCTCGCCCCGGGCTTCAATGCGCCGGCGGACTTCTGGGATGATCGCGAGGGGCGGCAGAAATTCATGCTGCACGCCGAGGTCAACCTCTGCAGCCTCTTCCGCCGGGGCGAGGCCAAGATCGTGGCGACCACCACCATGCCGTGCACGGCATGCATGCAGACGCTCTGCGCCTACGGCATCAAGGAGATCTACTACCGGGACATCTATCAGGCCTCCGACGCGCCGGAGATCGCACGTCTCTACGGCGTGAAGCTCGAGCGGGTCGAGTTCACGCCATTCGAAGGCATGGCCGAGCCGGTCTAGGACCCTTGTCCGGTGATTACTCGCCTTCCGCGCCCTTCTCGAGATCGCCGCCGAAGAAGCCCTTGATATAGCCAAACTCGACCATCGTGTCCTGCCACGGGGCGATCATTTCGGGATTCGCGAAAATCCGTCCTCCGCGCGCCATGGCCCCTTCGGCCTCGACGTCACGGCCCTCCGAGAAGGCCATCGCCGCCTCGGCATAGTAGGGGAACGGAGAGTCGTCCAGATAGTCGTACTTCTTGGCCAGCTTGGCCGCCTCGTCCTTCTTGCCGAGCTTCAGCTTGCAGAGCAACAGCTTGAACTCGACCAACCGCGAAAGCTGGAGATCGCCGGACAGGGTGGACTTTTTCGATACGAGGAGAACCTTTTCGAGATTCGTTTCGGCGGCCTTCCAGTCCTTGGTGACGAAGTTGAGTTCCGCCATGTTGAAGAGGATGGAGGAGATGCCAGGGGCGAGCTTGTCCGCTTCCTTGAAGTGCTCCATCGCCTTGTCGAAATTCCGGAACTCCACCTGGCACGCGCCGAGCAGGACCTGAAGATCGGGGTGCGCCTTGAAGATCGCAGCCGCCTCGTTGGCCTTGTTGATGGCTTCGAACACGCGCTTTTGGCCGAACAGTCGCTGTCCCTCCCCCAGCTTCTTCATGAATTCCTCGCGCTGCTCCTTGGGCAGATTGGAGAACTCCTGCTCGAAGGCACGGATTTCAGTCTTGGGCTTCTCCTTCTCTTGACCGCTAACGGCGGCGACAGGCAGGAGGCAGCAGAGGAGCATCGCGATCGGTTTCATGACAGGGGATTTCGCTCGCAGGGTAGGCAGCCGGGCGAAGCCGTGCAAGCCGTGGTTTTTAGGTGGCATAGAGATGCCGTAGCCGGATGAAATTCTTCACCTCGGGATCCAGCCACGGGGTGTCGGATTCTTCACTCGCCAAGGCTTGGCGGATAGCTGTCGCGGACGCCGGGTGGGTTCCCTTGAGAAAGTGCATCGTCCATCCGGCATGGGGCTCCGGTGCGCCGTCGCGGGCGAAGACGATGAACTCCACCAGTCCCGCCAGACGCTCCGGGTTTTTCCACCGTGGCAGTGCGCGCCACTGGTCGGCACCCATCAGCCAGAAAAGCCGTGCGCCGGGAAAGCGCCGGGCCATCTCCTCCGCGGTCTCGTACGAATACGAGGGAGGGGGGCGGCTCAGGTCGAAGTCATCCACCACGGCCCAAGGCAAGTCCCGGGTCGCCAGCCGCGCCATCTCCAGTCGATCGGCGGCGGGAGCGCTGGTCACCCCGACCTTGTGGGGCGAGGTATGGCAGGGCAGGAAGCGGACCTGATCCAGCTCTAACAACTCCTTCGCCAGCCGTGCGATTTCCACGTGGCCGAGATGGATCGGATCGAAGGTCCCGCCGAAGAGCGCGATGCGGTGCGGCCCGCTCATGGCGTGCCGCGTTTTTTCATGTGGTCGCGATAGGCGGCCGGGGGCATGCCGACCATGCTGCGGAACTGTCTTGTTAGAGCGGTCTGGTCACCATAGCCGCACTCGAGCGCCACGTCGGCAATCGCCATCGGAGTTTCCGCCAGCAGCTTCGCCGCGTGGCCGATGCGGGCCTTTCTGACAAACTGGGTGGTGCTGAGCTGGAATACGCGGCGCATCCGCCGTTCGAGTTGGGTGGGCGTCAGCTTGGCGATGGCCGCCAGTTCGGCGGCCCGCAGGGGATCGTCCAAGTGATCGCGAACGTGCTCCACCACCTTGGCGATGCCTGCCAATTCGGCGTCTCCTTCGCGTGGGGCGCGGAGGTCGCGGGACACGGAGGCCAGCCCGATGATTTTTCCGTCCCGGTCGTGCAGCGGGACCTTGGTGGCGAGATACCAGCCCTGGCTGCCGTCGCGATTCAGCGAAAGCTCCAGCTGATCGACGATTTCGCGTCCTCCGACCAGGACTTCTTCATCCTGCTCGCGATAGACTTCGGCCAAGGCCCGCGGGAAGAAATCCTCTGCTCTCCGCCCGATCAGCCGCCGGGTGTCCTTGATTCCCGTGCGGTCGGCGAATCCTTGGTTCACGGCGCGGTAGCAGCGGTCGGTGTCCTTCAGGCAAAACATCACGTCGGGCAGCACCGCAAACAGCCGCTCGCAGAAGCGCGGGGAGTCCACTTTCCCGATGAAACCCGTATCGATCGCCATGGGCGGGGATTATTTCCGCCGTGCACCGGCACGCAAGGGGGAACCCGAAGTGGCTCGTTGCCATGTGACGATCATGCCGGGGGCTGGCGGGTGGTTCAGATTCTTCTATCCAGGCTTTCGTGCGATCCTCATGTTTCGATCATGATCCGGCTTTTCCTGTTACCTCTCATCTCGTTCTTCGTTCTCCCGTCAAGTGCGCTGGCTGAGGAGATAACTGACTCGATCGAAGTCGGCGGCCGCGTGTTGAGGATTCCGGCACCCGGAGGATTCGTGAGGTGCGACGGGGTGAACGCCGAGTGGGACAAGGTGATGGCGTCGATGCAGGCGCCGGCGAACCGGATGCTGGTCACCTACGGGAGCCACACCGACCAGGAAGCTATCCGCGCGGGAACTCCCGCCGACTATTCCAAGAACTTCAACATCCAGGTGATCAGCCAGCTGGAGGCGAAGGAGATTGGCACCGACACTTTCGCGGGGATCAGGGACCAGACATCCGAGGAGGTGAAGTCCGCGGTGGCCAAGGTCGAGAAGGAGGTGAACAAGACCATGGCCGAGGGCAGCCGCAAGATTTCAGACCAGCTGGGCGTGGATACCGCACTCAGTATCTCGGATACCGCCATGCTGGGGGTCTTCCAGGAGGATGCGCAATCGTTTGGATTCACCATGGCGCTGAAGCTGAAGGTCTCGACCCCGAAGGGAACGGAAGACTCGAAGTCGGTGGTGGCCGCCATGATGCAGCCTGTGAATGGACGGCTGCTCCTGTTCTACGCGACGATGCCCTATCTGAGTGAGAACGACAGGAAGGAGGCGGAGACTTCGGTCAAGGCGTGGGCCGATGCCGTTTTTGCCGCGAATCCCCAGGTCAAGGGGCCGCCGGCACGACCTGGACTTTTTGACGGGGTGGGCCGCTCCGGTTTGATCGGGGCGATTGTCGGGGGGCTGCTGGGGGTAATCTTCATGGTGAAGAAAAAGATCACGGGGTGAGCCGGAGGGCAGGGGGCGCACTCGCGCTTGCGTGAGATGTGACTCGATTGCGTCGCTCCGCAGGCTCCGGGTAGAAATTGGAAGCCCCCGGACACTAGAGGGGGGAACCGTTCCAGTGTCCGAGGGCCGTTGTCCCAATTGCATGGGGGGCTGTGCAACTATCCCTTACGGAGAAGAGCCTGTCTGATTTTTCCCCGGATGGCTAGTACGGAATCGCGTAACTCGGGAATTCCTGCCGGGAGATGAGGAAAGGCCGGACCACTCGCGCGGCCCGGCCTTTCGTACCCGTTGTTGATGGACCCAGGAAATCAGGGGGCGTCGCTCACGTCGGCGCGGAGGAATGCCTTGGGATTCGGGCTTCCGGGCGTGCCGGGCAGGCGGAAGCTGCGGTAGCTCCAGCCGGTGGACAGGCCGGGCATCCCGGAGGAGAGAGCGGGGGTGACCTCGGTGACATTGAGCAAAGTGAAGTCGCCAAGGGAAAGGGATCCCTGGATCTTGTAGATGACGTGATCGATCACATCCGAGACCAGATCGCCGGGACCATTGAACGCTGCGCCGGTGCGGACCGGCAAGGTGAGGGTGAGAGCATTCTCCACGCCCGCGCCGGGATCGACATCGGCAACCGCGAGCCGGGTCTTGCCGTCGTTGCCACCGCCGAGCGGATTTCCATCGAGGCCGAATTCGATGATGTTCTGGATGCCGTCCTTGTCGGGATCCTGAAGCTTGCCGTTGTTGGTGGCATTGAGGCCCTTGGAGGATGCCCAGGTGTCGTAGGCGGAACCGGCAGCCGCGGTCAGGGTGATGGAGGTCTGGCCGGCCACGACATCGTCGTAGTCGACGGCGAAGGTATTGGAGCCGAGAGTCAGTGTGCCGCCGTCCGGAGCATTGTTGAAGGCTCCGCTGAGCGCGCCGGTGTAGCTGGCGAGGACGAGCTTGTCGCCGATGTTCAGCGTGGCTGCGCCCAGGTCGGTGACGGTGAGGGTGCCTCCGAGTTGCAAGCTGCCAGTCACGGCGAGCTTGTCTGCGGTCAAGGTCGCGGAGTTGATCTGGGCGACGTAGCTGCCGGTGGCAGAGAAGCTGGTCGCGCCGGTGGACAGCGTGCCGATGGCGGCTAGCGAGGGTGAGACGATGCCACTGCTGGTCAGTGAGCCGCCCAGCGTTCCGCCGCCGCCCAGCGTGGCACCGCTGGCGACGATGACCGGTGAGGCGGTGAGTGAACCATTGACCACCAGCGTGCCGGCATTGACCTGCGTGGCGCCGGTGTAGCTGCTCCCGATCCCCTCGAGCGTGAGGGTGTGCACGCCGTCCTTGGTGAAGCCATATGAGCCGCCGTTCTCGGTGATGATTCCGGTGAGGGTCAGCGGGAAGTTGCTGATCGGGGAGCGGACGCCGGAGTTCAGGCTGACCTGCAGTGCATTGCCTTCGAGGATGATATTAGCCGGGACACTGGCGACGACGGCTCCGGCGTTGCCGAAGGCGGCGTTCTCGCGAAGGGTGATCGGCCAATTGATACCGCCCGCGGCGGGGTTGTTCTGATAGAACTGCATGTTGGCACCGGGCTCCACGGTGATGGTTCCCTGCTCGCCCGGAGCAAAGGAAGTGAGGGTATTGACCTCGGCTGCTAGAGTGCCTCCCTCGATGACGATGGCACCCGGACCCTGGATCGTGCCGGAGACGACGGTGAACTGATTGGTGCCGCGCTTACGCAAGGTGTGATTGTTCAAGGTCAGCACCGGGGTGCCGCCGCGAAGGTCAAAGCGGGCGGTGCCACCGACGCTTGCATCGGCATCCAACGAGAGTTTCTGGAAGGCATTCTGTTGGTTCACGGTGCCGGCGTTGACCAAGGCTCCACCTCCCGTGGGTCCATTGCCGGTGATGTTGATCTGCTTGGCTCCGTAGTTCGCGTTGTTGAGGGTCGGGTTGCCGGAGATGTCGAGTGCGCCACCGGACTGGACTGTCACTGCTCCGCCGGGAAGGGATCCGAGGGAGCCGTTGTTGGTCGTGCGGAGAGTACCGGAAGTCACGGTGGTGGCACCGCCATAGGTATTCGTGGCGCTGAGCGTGGTGGTGCCACTGCCCGTATGGCGGACCTCGCCGCCGCCGCTGATGAGATTGGCGAAGGTGAAGTCGTCGGAGCGGTTGAAGGCAAGCGTGCCATCGTTTTTGACTTCGCCGTTGCCGAGGCTGCCGCTGGTACCGCCATTTCCGACCTGGATGGTGCCGAAGGTGATGATGGTGCCGCCGGTGTAAGTATTCGTATTGGCGATGGCGGTGATGCCTGCGCCGGTTTTGTTCAGCGTGATGTTGCCGGTGATGGCGCGACTGCCGGTGACCGTGTAGTTCTTCGTCTCATTCTCGAATCCAACGGATGCAGGAGCGACGTCCGCGACACTGATGTCGACGTTGGTTCCGGTGGCGTTGTCATTGAAGAGCACGTGATCGCCGAGGACGTAGTCGGTCGCGGTCAGGGGATTGGTGTTCAGGGTCCAGTTCTTCGGAGCGGTCAGGGTGGCGGTGCTCCACTCGCTGCCAAGCTTGCCACTCCATACCGGATACTCGTTGCTGGCGGTGACATTGAGCATGATCGCCTTGTTGCCGGGATCATTGGAGAGGGTGGCGGCGAAGCGCGGTGGCACGTTGATGATCGTGAAGGCGGTGATGCCGGTGCCTGCAAGCGAGCCGACCGGCGAATAGGAGATCAGCGGGTGCGAGCCGACTACCGGCTGAACGCCGCTGAGGTTCACCGTGACGCTGCCTGCTCCACCAGCCGGGGTGATGGCTCCGGCCACCGTGATGGGAGCGACCGGCAGTGGGGTCATGTCGATATTGAGCGTGGTGCCCGCCGCAAGATCGAGCGAGCCGCCCAGATTCAATCCGCCGAAATCAATGCCCGTGGCGCGCAGCGTGCCGCCGGTGGCGACGCTAACGTTGCCTCCGACATTGCCATTTCCCGCGAGGGTGGCTCCGGAGTTCACGCTGATGGCACCGAGGGCATCCAGATTTCCCACGGCCTCTAGGGTGCCGCCGTTGACGGTGGTGGTGCCGCTATAGGTGGTGGTTCCACGCAGGATCTGCTTGCCGCTGCCGTTTTTCACCAGGCTGATGGTGCCACTACCGACGACTTCTTCGATCTTGCCGCCGAAGTCGCCATTGGCGTTTCCGGTGCCGATCGTGAGGGTGGAGTTGGCCGGGGCAGCGGCCAGATTGGTCACCACGTAGTTGGCGTTGATGCCGCAGTTGAGACCGGCGATGGTTTCATTGAAGCCGTTCAGGTCGAGACGGGATAGATCGCTGCCGCCGATGGTCACGGTGCTCGCGTCCGGAATCTGTCCACTGGCTAACAGCCGCAAGGTGAACTGGCGTCCGGAGGAGAGGGCATTGATATTGAGGTTCCCTGTCCAGTCGTTGGGCGTGACGCTGGTGTTCCCGAGGCGGAGGAGGCACATGCCGGTGGCTGAGAAACTGGAGGTCTCCAGATTGCCGGTGCCGGTGATCCGACCGGTGATCGACGGGCCGCCAGTGCTTGATGAGGCGATGCGGGAGTTGCCCTGAAGGGTCACCGTGCCGGAAATGCCCGAGGTGGTGCTCAGGCGGATTGCGCCGGGACCGGTGCCGCCACCGGAGGCTTCGGACGAACCCTGGCCGGAGATGAAGAAGTTGTTAGAGAAATTGCCGGCGGTATTGAGGAAGGCATGGCCGCCGGGATAGATGTAGACCGGCCCCGTGCCGAAGGCGGCGAGATTGCCGGTTTGGAGGCGGCCTTGATTGATGTAGGTGCCGCCGGAGTAGGTATTCGCCACGGTGGTGCTCAGGTAGCCGAGGATATTGACGGAGACTGGATTGGCGCCGTCGTCGGCGATGGCCGAGGAGATGACGAGGTTGTTGTTGGTCGCGGCGAAATTGGCGGGACTGGTGGTCGCGTCTAACAAGTTGAGCTCGCCGCCGCCATTCGCAGTGATGGTGCCGCCGGTGACGGTCATGATGCTATTGGCCGTGGAAGCACCGGTTCGATAAATGCCGCCGCGGTTGCCGAATTTCATGGTGCCGGTCACCGTGAGCGAGCGGCCGGTGCCGAGGGTGGCGGTCAGCGTATTGACCGTGGTGCCAGTGGCGGCGGTGAGGTTCCCGGTATCGCCGAAGTAGTGGTAGTTGAGGTTGGCGCCGGTGGTGACGGCACCGGCGGCGATGTTGGTGTAGGCGGTGTAGGGGACGGTGTTGCCGCTGCCATCGAGCGCGGCCCAGTTGTTGCCGATGACCGCCCAGCCACCGAGGATGCCGGACGCGTCATTGGCCAGGCTTGAACCGGTGAAGTTGATGTTCCCGCCGACGCGGCTGAAGACGAGAGTGGATCCGGTGCTGCGCGCGAAGGTGCCTGAAAGGTTGATCTGACCGCCGGCGGCCGGCGTGGCGAACGTATGATTGCCGGACGACAGGGTGAGCGGAATGCCCACGGTCTGGATGCTGTCGTCGTTGTTGGTGATGTTTCCTCCGGTGAGCCCGTTGCCGGCGGCGGCCGAGCGGTCGAGGACAATGCCATTGCCGCTGATGTTGAAGGCACCCGAGCCCGTGTTGATGGTGAGGCCGAGGAAATTGGTTCCCGCGGGGAAATCGTTTTGCGAGGCTAGGTTGTTAGCGCCCGCGAAGACCAGCGCATCGCCTGCGGCGGGCGCGATGTCATTGGCCCACGAGGTTGGGGTTTGCCAGAGGGCGGCTCCGCCATCCCATGTCACGGTGGCGGCAGGTGCGGTGATGACGGTGAGCGAGGTGGCTGCGGTCAAAAGCGCGATACGGCAGGATGGGATGCGAAGATGTGTCATGGAGGTTTTGGGTTTCGGAACGCAGGCGGCCTCTCTTGGGAAAAGGCCTTTTCCTACTCTGCCACGATGATCCCGAGGGAATCTGTCGGACAGCTACTCGATTGAGTGGGCGATGGTTCCCGTGTGGCCGGATGCATCAACGGGCCAGCCACAAAGCGGGTTGGGTGATGGCGATATTGCGTCGCACTTCGGCGTCCTTCGGATCGGCGTCCAAGGTTTTCCAGAGGTCCACGTAGCGGGATTCACGGCAGGCAAGGCCGGCAAAGAGCAGGCATGGCTGGCGTGCGGGCCAGCCGTCCCACGCCTGGACATCGTGCGGGTGAGGCCAGGTGGCCTTGTCCGCGAGATAGGGATGGAGGAATGCCACGGCTCGCTTGATGCCGCGGCCATCGGCGAGCTCGAAGTCCCACAGGCTGTCCTCCGATGTGGATAGTACTTGGCAAAGGGTGGCCATGTTATCGAGCTGGAAGATCGAGTAGCCGTAGGGCTTGGTGCGGGCGAGTTCCTGGGGGAAGCTGCCGTCCTCCGCCATCTGTGTGGGCACGAAGGCGTCCTTGAAGCGCTGGCGGCATTTGGCGAGTTGTGCTTCGTCGCTGGTGAACCCGGCGAAGACTGCGAGCTGCAGGAAATAGGCGACGGCGTGATTGTTCTTCGTCGCTGCCTCTTCCTTGCCGTTCTTGCTTTGGGTCATCCATTTCGCGTAATCGCTGAACCACAAGCGGAGGCCTTTGCGCAGTTCCGGGGTGAAGGCCGGCGAATTCTCCATCGCCTCCACGGCCTTGGGGATTTCGATGAGGTGAAGCGTGTCGATGATGCCAATGCCGCGCCCGCGGGTGACGCCCGGGATGGCCTGGGCATACTCGAGGTTGGGATTCATCCGCGTGGAAGGATCGAGAAAGAAGGTCTCTAACAGGGCGGCCGCCTTTGCCGGATACTTCGGGTCTCCGGTGGCCAGCCATGCTGCGGCGAGTGCGGCCACGGCGTCTCGCAACTCGCGCATGGTGTCCCGGTGAGCGGTGAAGTTCTCGGGATTGGTTTCGCCGTCGCGCTTGATGTAGGGCAGGCCGTCCGGCTTCTTTGGATCGGGCCACCAGTAGTCGCCGTTGGAGTAGAAGTCGTTTGGTCCGCCTTCACTGAGCTTGGCGCGGTGGCTGGTGATGGTGAGGGGTTGCTGCTTCAACGCAGCTTCAGCGGCGATGAGGATGCGCTCGCGATCATGGGCGAGGACTTCGCGCAAGTTCGCCCTCGAGGCCTGCATCCACGGCGGGCCGGTGTCGGCGGCGGTGAGCGGTCGTGCGGTGGCGGGGGCTTGGGAAATTTGGTCGCAGCCGGCATCGAAGCGGCCGATGCGGGGCTGGCCATCGAGATCGGTGGTGATTCCGGGAAAGGGGTCCGCCACCGATTGCAAGGGGCTGCCGGGGGAAGGCCGCCCTACCTCACAGGAGTCGCGGGTGAGCATCAGGTCGACCTTGCGGGCGTGCTCGTCGACGCGGTTGGTGAAATTGCCGGTCCAGTGAAACCCCGCGCCTTGGGTGCCTCGCGTCAGCTCTGCTTGCTGGGGGAGCGAGAAGACATTGTTCGCGATGACGATGCTCTCCGGCCTCAGGGTACGGCCGGCACTGCCGAAGCCGGCATCGAGCTCGATGGCAGCGCCGGGTGAATCGATGATCGTGTTGAACACCACGGCGACATTGCGCGCCTCGACGTAGCCGGTGGCCGGGCCATCGGGAATTCCAGCGGTGAGGCGGATCGCACCATCGGCGACGGAGTCGATGTAGTTGTTCGCGACGACATGGTCCTGGCCGATCACGCGGATGCCGCCGGAGCCGCGCTTGAGGTGGCCGAAGAAGAAGTTTCCCTCCACGCGGCAGCGATTCCCGTGACGCAGCGTGAGGAAGCCGGCGCAGTCTCGGAAGGTGTTCGCGCGGTAGATGTTGTCGCAGGACTTGTTAGAGATCACCTCGATCTCGCCATCGCAGCGCTCGAACAGGTTGTGTTCGACATTAGTGGCGGACGAGAGCATGGCCTGATGGCTGTAGCCGATGCGGATCGTCTCGCCGCCATTGCGCCCGAGCGGTGGTCGTTCGCCGAAATGATTGTGATCGAAGCGATGCTGGTTCGGGCTTTCCTCGACCTCGACTTGCACGGTCGGGCCCTCGGTGGTCTTGCCGGAGAAGAGGCACTGGTCCACGCGGTGGCGCTGGCCGGAGAGGTGCAGGTAGTTCTTCTGCTTGCCGCCGGTGATGGCGCAGCTGGTGAGGCGGTTGTCGCGGCCTTTGATCTCGATGTTGCCATCCTTCACCCACAGGCCGGAGACCACGAGATGGTCGCCATCGATCTCAAGCGATGAATCCTCTTCAAGGAACGTCGTGCCGGAGGTGGCGGCGCGAAGGGTGATCGGGTGATCTTCCGTGCCCTTGGCCTGGAAACGGATCTGCTGGTGTTTCCACGAGCCGTCCGCCATCACCACGGTGTCACCCGGGGACAATGATAGTCCTGCCAGCTCCGCGGCCGAGGAAACGCGGTGCTCGGCCGCACGGGCGAAGGTGAGGCAGAGCAGGACCGGAAGAAGCCGTCGAAACATGACGGCCCACCATCCGGCAAGAAGCCATTCACGGAACAGCTACTCGTGTGAGTAGCCGCGGGCTAACAGATATATCGTCAGTTCCCGGGAAACGGGTCGGCATTGAGCCGGGTCTGGATTTCCTCGACCGGGATCGCCGGCTTTGCGGGGGGATCGGCGCGGCGGATCACGGCCAGACCCAGGGCGGTGAGGATGGTCAAGACCACGAGCATGAAGAGCGCGACCCGCGAGCCTTTCGGCACCTTGGAAAACATCCGCTTCACGCGTGCTTCGAGTCCGCTCTCGTGAGCCATGGCCAGTGCGGTTGCGGGTGAGCGGGTCGAGGCTGCGAGATCGCAGAGGACGTTCGCGTAGCGCTCCGCGCCCATGCCATCGGCGAGCACTTGCTCGTCACAGGCGAATTCGCATTGGTCGCCCAGGCGACGGGCCATCCACCACACGAGAGGATTGAACCAGTGGAGGGTGCAGGCCACGGCACCGATCGCACGGAGCAGGGGATCGCGGCGTTGGTGATGTTTGATTTCGTGGGCCAGGACGGCCTCGCGGGTTTCTTGAGGCCACTCCTGCCACACGACGGGGACGAAGACCACCGGCTTGAGAATGCCTGCGGCAATGGGGCTGGTGATGCTCTCTAACAAGCGGATGTCGACCAGTGCGTCTCCGGCTTCGCGGGCTTCGATGCGGCGGGAGTTTTTCCGCCATTGATGCAAGACGGTGAGTGCGGCGATCAATCGCAACGAGGCGATCGCAACGCCTGCTCCCCAGATCCATGGGAGCCATCGGGTCCATGACGGTGCCACGCTTTCACTCGGCGCGGCGGCGGGAAGGACTTCCCATTCGGGCAAGAAGAACAGTAGGGGAAAGACCGCGAGCAGTCCCAGTACGAGGAGGGTCAGCCGTGGATCGCGCGCCTCATCGCGCCGGCCGGCGAACCAGACGGCTGCGGTGGCGATCAGTGAAAAGGCGATGGCGGTGGGAAGCATGGATCAACGGGTGGGTTTGGAGCGGCGGGTAGCTGCTTCCGGATGGGCCAGGAGTTTTTCAAGCCGCTCGCGGGAGAGCCAGTCGCGCTTGCCGGTGTCGCGATGCAAGCGCGTGCGTCCGGTGGGGTCGTCGAGGAAGACGGTGAATTGCTCTCCAGCGGCGAGGAGCATGCCGCGTTCTTCGAAGCAGGTGTACCAGGTCCTGTTCGCGGGGAGGTAAATGGGAGCGCGATTCTTGTAATGACGGATCTCGAAACCTTCCGACCGGGCGGTTTCGCGAGCCATTCCAGCAACGGACTTGCCGTTCAGTCTTGCACCTTCCGGCTTCACGAGCCCGCATGAGGCGAAGCAAAAGCTCGCGATTGTTATGAGCGCGAAGGTGAAGGCGCTGGATTTCATGGCTCGTCCGTGTCGATCAATTTGCGGATCCGTTCGATCTCTTCGTTGCTGAGCTGCTGGTCCTTCGGGTCCAACAGGGCTGCGACGAGGTTCTCCGGCTTGCCTTCGAAGAAGGTGGAGAGGAGCTGCTTGAGGGCG
Organism: Luteolibacter sp. Y139; assembly: GCF_038066715.1. NCBI lineage: Bacteria > Pseudomonadati > Verrucomicrobiota > Verrucomicrobiia > Verrucomicrobiales > Verrucomicrobiaceae > Neoluteolibacter > Neoluteolibacter soli. The sequence goes on from NZ_JBBUKT010000007.1 coordinate 266,401, forward strand.
GAGCGCTTCGCCTTTCTTTCGGAGACCGCGGGGCGATAGACGTAGCGGCGGGAGTCCTTGCGGAACTCGACAAGGCCTTTTTCCATCATGGTCGCAAGGAGCGCGCGGACGGCGGAGTAGGTTGGCGGTTCCGGCATGTCCTCCATCACCTCCTGGGCCGTGGCTTCACCCCTGCGATAGAGGATGTCCATGACTTGCCGCTCCCGTTTTGCCAGACTTTCCGCGTTGCTCATGGACTTGAAATACGATCGTGCTGGAAAAGCTGCAATTAAAATGTTGGAAAAACAGCACAATGGAATTGACGGGCGAGAGTTGAAGTGCTGTTTTTCCAGCACCATGAAACGCAACATGATTTGGACGGGGTCCCGTGAGCGGGGCGGAGTGCTTGCGCTGGCTTCGGCGCTGGCGGCGATGTGGTTGGCGGGCTGCTCGGTTCCAGGTGGCGTGAACAAGGAGGCCGCGCCTCGGGTGGGTGGATCGTTTGGAGAGTCCAGCCCTTACAAGGTCAAAGCCGATCAGCCCCGCGAGAAGGCCGCCGAGGAGCGCCCGGGGCTCGCCACTACCTTCGGAGATTCGACGCGCTCGGTGTGGAATCGCCAGTCCTTTGTGCGAGCGACGCCATCCAAGCCTGCGGGAATGGGTGTGATTTACTACAACAACAGGGAAGGCATCGACGCGATGACCGGTGGCAAGGACAAGGTGGCCGGTTCGCAAACCGCGGCAGGGGACATGATCGAGTGGGGGATCAGGGGGGGCTTCGGCTACCTGCCGACCTACAACACCTACTACCCGCGCGAGCGGCGCTTTGTGGTCGGCAGTCTCGGGGACAGCTACTCGATCCTTCTGAAGAACCGATGCAAGAGCCGGCTCGAGGTGGTGCTCAGCGTCGATGGACTCGACGTTTTCGACGGCAAGGCGGCGTCATTCTCGAAGCAAGGGTATGTCATCGCGCCGAATGAGACGCTGGAAGTGAAAGGCTGGCGGACGAGTCCGGACACGGTCGCTCGATTCAGGTTCTCCTCGGTGGGTGGATCCTATGCGAACCTCGCCCATGGCGATCATCGGAACGTTGGCGTGATCGGAATGGCGGTGTTTGCAGAGAAGGGTGTGGATCCTTGGACCTGGATGCCGCGCGAGGTGAATGATCGGCTGGATGCGAATCCGTTCGCGAAGGCTCCGTATTGAACTCAGGCGGCCGAAGTGCGGCGGTCATAGACGCCGCTACATCAAATGAAGAAAGGCGTGAGCCGTCATCCCCCCCGGAATTTCGACTCACGCCTTTTCTGGTTTTTCACGGGGCACCCGAAGGCGATCCGGTCGTCTGAAGTCCCCCCGGAACTCATGGCGATAGGAAGCAGCGCTTGGGTTTCCCGCTGGCTGGACGGTAGCCAGAGGCTGCCGGACAGGTTGGTGAAAAATGCCCGATAAATGGGTATTGGCGAGAAAGAAAGTGGGAACGGGGGAGAAACTTACTCACATCCATTCACAATCCGCCTCATGCGTTCGATTGAAACGATGCTTTATTGGTCTTTTTTACCAATCAAGTCCTCGATGCTGTCCTGCAGGCGGCTCAAAAGTGCTTCATCGGACACTTTCTTGCCGTCACGGGTGGTGATGTAGATCGTGTCCATCGCCGCACCCTTTTCGGTCGAGATCCGCGCGTTGGCGGTGTTGAGACCGTAGGTGTTGATGGCGTGGAAGAGATCGTGGAGCAATCCGATGCGGTCGACTGCCTGGATTTCGATCGCGGTGAAGGACGGGTGCAGGTTGTTCGAAATGTAGGCGCGAACGGGGAATTGCATGCCGTGGTCGTCCTTCGGACGCAGCAGGTTCGGCTTGCGGCGGAAGTAGCGGGCATGCTCGTACTTCTCCAGCAGGCCGACCTCGCGGAGGGTGGAGGACAGGCGCTTGCGGAGGGCCAGGTCAGAGACCGGCTCGAAGTTCGTGGTGCAGACGCGGAAGATATCCAGCACGATGCCATCGGCCCGGGTGAAGAAGTCGGCGGAGAGAATGTTGAGTTCCTCCGACGCGAGCGCGCAGCAGATCTTCTCTAACAGGAGCGGCCGGTCATGGGTTGCGATGACCAGCTCGGTGTAGCCTTTCTCCGGGCTATCGAGCCACTGGAGCGAGCACTCGAAGTTGTCCTCCTCGGCCTTCGGGCCGAGTTTCATCACGGCCTTCACATGGGCGGCCACGGCGTCGGCCTCGCGGAAACGGAAGTAGGCTTCCGGCATGCGGCGGAAGTGCTCTTCGATGGCGTCTTCCGCCTCCTCCTTGAGCTGGGCTTTGACCTCGTCCTTGAGGGCCTTCTTCTCGGTGCGGATGGAGGCGGCGTAGCGTTCCTTGCCCTCCTTGAGAAAGAGCCGGGTACTGGAGTGAAGCTGGAGCATCAGGGTTTCCTTCCAGCTCGTCCACCCTTCGGAGTTGGTGCCGTTCGAGTCCGCGTAGGTGAAGAGCAACAGCAGATCGAGGCGAGCCGGTGTTTTGACGATGCGGGCAAACTCGGAGACCACGTCCGGATCTTCGATATTCCGGGTGGTGGCGAAGCGCCAGAAGGTCAGGTGGTGGTCCACCAGATACATGATCAGCGCGCGGCGCGGCCCGTGGACCTGCAGGCGATTGCAAAGGCGGACCGCGAGCATCGCGGAGCCGTCGATGTGCTCGCGGACATTCTCGGCGCGGCCGGTATCGTGCAGGATCAGTGCGAGGTAGAGCGCGTAGGGGTCCTCGGCTTCGTGGAAGAGGCGGCGGTAGATTTCCTTCTTCGGGTCGTCGCTGCCCACCAATGCGTCGAGTTCCTCGATGCAGCGCAGGGTGTGCTCGTCCGCGGTGTAGCGGTGGAAGAACTCATGCTGCACGAGGCAATCGAGCGCGCCGAACTCGGGCAGGTAGCGGCCGAGAACGCCGACGCGGTGCATCAGGCGGAGGGTGCGGGCGACGTCGCCCTTGCGCTCAAGAATGCCTTGGAAGGTGTCGCGATTGATCTTGGCGTAGCGGAAGGGGCGGTCGATCGCGTCGCGGTGTGCCTTGACCAGCTTGCGTATCGGCGGGCTGAGCTTGAGGCCACGCAGCTGGCAATGCTGGAACATCCTCATCATCCGATTGGGATCGTCGGTGAAGATTTCGTTGTTCGTCGGGTAGATGCGGCCATCGCGCGCGACGAAGCCGTCGAACTCCTCACGCTTCTTCGGCCGGAGCATCAGGAAGGATTTCAGCCCGGTCACGGGAACCTCTTCCTGCTCGATCTCAAAGGCCTCCATCAGCGAGCCGGTGTGCTGATAGAGCGACCGGGTGTGGAGATAGTAGTCTCGCATGAAGGCCTCCGTGCGGCGGAGGATGCTGCGCTGGGGGTAGTTGAAGTTCGTGGCGACGACGCCTTGGAGGCGCAGCGTGAGTTGTTCGCTGGCTTTCCCCGCCTGATAGTGGAGTTCGTTGCGGACTCGATTGAGGAAATCGTAGGCGGACTCGATCTTGCGGTGGGCGCGGGCGGTGAGCAGGCGGTCGTCGACGAGGTCGCGCAGATCGGCGCTGCCGCGTTTCACGCGGGCAACCCAGCGGATATTGTGATAGTCGCGCATGCCGCCGCAGCCCTCCTTCACGTTCGGCTCCTGGAGGAAGACGGTCTTGGAATACTTCTGGTGGCGGCTGCGGAGGTCCTGGCGGCGGAGTTCGAAGAATGCCTCCTGGCCTTTTGCCAAACATTCCTTGTCGAATCGGCTCTGGAACTCGGCGAAGAGCTTCTTGTCGCCGGCGATCATGCGAGCCTCGATCAGTGCGGTCTTGTTCTCCTGGTCCGCTTTGGCCTGTTCCAAGCATTCGGCCACCGAGCGGCAGGCGTGGCCGACCTTGAAGCCGACATCCCACATCAGGTAGAGGATTTCCTGGATCAGCGAGGTGAGGTCCTCCGGGAGCTTGTTCGATGCGCGGGGAAGGAGGAACAGCAGGTCGATGTCCGAGCACGGATTGAGCGTGCCGCGGCCGTAGCCGCCGACGGCGACCAGCGCGAGCACCGGAGCTTCCTTGCGTTTCGACAGGGCGAGGTCGAAGAGGGAGCGCAGTACCACATCAAGCAGCTCGGCCCGGGCGCTGGCGATTTCGATGCCACCGGCTCCGGCGCCGTGGCGGAGCTTGATGCGGTGCTCCTCGATCTTCAGGAAGCGCTTGTAGAGGGCGATTCTTTCGGCAGGAGAGAGGTGGCCTTGCACGGCCGGCTTGAGGGCCGTCTTCGCGTGGGCCTGAAGGGTCTTCAAATGGGTGGACATCCGCTAGGTGCAGACTGCGCCGATTTCAGCCCCGGTCAAGGCGGCGTGCCTGCGGTTTGCGGCAGGAACTTGGCCAAGGGATTGTCGGGTAGCGCCTTGAGGCCGTCGATCACGGCTTGGGCATTGAGCTTGGAGCCCTCGGCGTTGGTGTGGGTGCCCTTGTCGGCAAAGAGGGCCTCCACTTCCGCGGGCTTCATGGCGGCGTAGCGGGTGCCGACAAGGTCAGCGAGGTCGAGGTAGAGCGCGCCCTCTGCGGCGGCGCAGTCCTTCACCCAGCCGCGCCACTGGTCCCAATCGGGGACGAACTTGCCCTCGCGGTCGAATTTCTTGTGCGGGACCGGCGAGCACAGGACCACGGTGGCTCCCTTCGCCTTGGCAGTGTGGGCGTAGTGCTTGAGATACCAGCCGAAGCTGTGGACGGTTTCCGTGGTGCCGTCGGGCTTTTTCACCTGCTCGGTTTCGTCGTCGATGCCCTTCACCGAGCCGCGGAATTTGCCGCGCTCGTCGAGGGGGCCGACGTCGTTGTGGCCGAATTGAATCAGCACGATATCGCCGGGCTTCATGGTCTTCAGCATGTCGTCCCAGCGGCCTTCATTGAAAAAGGTCCGTGCCGAGCGACCGCCGATGGCGCGGTTCACGACCTGGATTTTCGTGGTGTCGACGAGACCGGGGATGTCCTGACCCCAGCCACGCATCGTGCCCTGATTCTTTACCGTCGAATCTCCGGCGATCCAGAGCGTGGGCAGTGCGGATGCCGGGACCTCTTTCTTCACCTGCGAGTCGTCCACGACCGGCCGTTCATCCTGGGCGGAGAGCAGCAGCGGTGCGGCGGCGAGGAGCACTAGCAAGCGGCGGAAGGAGCGTTGGGTCATGGTGACAAGATACCCGGATCGGTGATCCTACCCATTGCCCCGAACGGGTAATCTGACAAGCTGGCAGGGACCGATCCATGCTCTGGCCATGCGCCCGCACTTCCTTTTCGCTGTTCCGCTTCTCGTCACGCCGCTTCATGCTGGAACCGGCCCTTGGAAATTCGACTTCGGCAGTGGCAAGCCCGCGCTGGGTTTCACTGCGGTGCATGTGGGCGAGCGCTATGACGAGGCGAAGGGGCTTGGCTTCGATCTGGTCGGCAAGCCGACAGAGGAGGGCGACCACGTCACGGGTGCGGGTGGTTATTTCTTTTCGCTCGCGGTGCCGGAAGGTTGCTACGAGGTGACCGTGGTGCCTGCGAAAGGGGCTGACCTGACGGTGAAGGCGGAGTCGCGGCGATTGATGTTAGAGGATGTCCATGAGGCCGCGAAGTTCACGGTGCATGTGCGGCAGCCCGCTTATCCGGGGGGCTCGGTGAAGCTGAAGGATCGCGAGAAGCCTTACCTTCACTGGGATAACAAGCTCACGCTCGAATTCAACGGACCGAAGCCTGATGTGGATCGCATCGAGATTCGCGCGGTGGAGGTGCCGGTCATTCATATCCTCGGTGACTCGACGGTGACGGACCAGACCAACGAGCCGTGGAATTCGTGGGGGCAGATGTTGCCACGTTTCTTCGGTCCGGCGGTGGCGGTGGCGAATCACGCGGAGTCGGGTGAGTCGATCCGCAGCTCGCTTGGCGCGAAGCGTTTCGAGAAGGTCTATCGATCGTTGAAGAAGGGCGACTACGTGATGGTCCAGTTCGGCCACAATGACATGAAGGACAAGAAGCCGGATGCGCTTGCGACGTATCGCTCGGATCTGATGGCGATCGTGAAGCAGGTTCGGGAGTTGGGCGGGACGCCGGTGCTGATCACTTCAATGGAGCGCAAGGGCGGGGTGACCAACGACACGCTGGGAGGCTATCCGGATGCGGTCCGCTCGGTGGCGAAGGAGCTGGATGTGGCGCTGATCGATCTGCATGCGATGAGCCGGACGTTCTATCAGGCGCTGGGCGACAAGATCGGCGGGGCGTTTCAGGATGGGACGCATCACAACAACTACGGCAGCTACGAGCTCGCGAAGTGTGTAGTGGAAGGCATTCGCGCGAAGGTGCCGGAGTTGGCGAAACAACTGCGGCCGGAGGTGACGCGCTTTGATCCGGCGAAACCGGACAAATTGGAGGATTTCCACTATCCGGCGAGTCCGATGATGGATCTCACCAAGCCGGATGGGAACTGAGGGAGATGGCAGCCGTTAGACGCGTGAGGTCTCCCGTTGGGAGACGAAGCCCTTGCTCGCCTTACCCGGCACTTCGTGCCGGGCTTTTATGAGCCGTCCCGTTGGGACGAAGAGTGGAGGCGTCGGTTGAGACGAAGAGCTGTGGCCGCTAGTCAGCGACGGTCATAGACGCGCCGCTACATTTTCAGAGGCCGCCGCTGCATTCCTTGATGGCCTTTGCTTTTGCGGCATCGAGGACGGCTTGCTGGTCGCGCAGCGAATCCAGGCAGGCGTCGACGAGACCTTCATCGAGCGCGTGCACGTCCTGGCCGATGCCGGCGTCACGCAGCAGGAGGACGGTAAGTTCACCGCCGAGGTGCTCGCGGAATTCTTCCAGGCCGAGGTGCACCAGGCGGCGGCCGTTGGTGTCGCGGAGGTCGAGCGCCTCGTGCCACAGGGGAAGCTTGAGGCCGGAGATGACGTCGATGACTCGCTCTGCCACGCACTCGCGCAAGAGGCCACAGCGTGCCGAGTAAAGCGTATCGAGCGCAGCGCCGATCGCCACGGCATGAGCATGGCTGAGAGTGAAGCCGCTGAGCTGTTCCAGCTTGTGAGCGGACCAGTGGCCGAAGTCGAGCGGGCGGCTGCTGCCGGTTTCGAAAGGATCGCCGCCTTGGGCGATGTGGCGGGCATGGAGCAGTGCGGATTTCTCGACGCATTCTTCCAGTGCCGCGGGAACAAGAGCTGCAAGGTTTTCGACCTGCTTCTCGATCCACTCGAAGAAGCTGCCGTCCTTCACGAGGGCTACTTTCACAGCCTCGATCAAGCCGGCGCGGCAGGTCTCTTCGTCCTGGCTGACGAGAAAAGTGAAGTCATTGATGACCGCGAAGGGAACGGCAAAGGCGCCGATCCAGTTCTTCTTGCCGAAGCCATTGATGGCGCACTTCACGCCCACGCCGCTGTCATCCTGCGAGAGCGTGGTGGTGGGGAAGCGCACCAGGCGCACGCCGCGATGGGCGGTGGCCACGGCGTAGCCGACGGCGTCGAGGAACGCTCCGCCACCGATGACGATCACGTAGGAGTGGCGGTCGACGTGCTCGCGGTCGATCAGGCCCCAGACGCGCCGGACCAAATCGTCATCCGCCTTCACGGCCTCGCCGCCGGGCAGAATGTGAATCCCGCGCCAGTCGAAACCGAGGTCGGCGAAGTAGGTCTCGATCCGCCGGGAGAGCTCCGGCCAGGCCTTGGCGACGCTTTCCTCGACGGTCACCAGCACGCGCCGGCCTTCCCCTTCGGTCAGGATTTCTCCTAACAAGGTATTGCCTGCCGAGAAGGCATCGCGCGTGAAACAAACGCGGTGCTTGAAGGTGACGGGAATCTGGAAATCGTGGCGGGACATCGTTTGTGACGGGCGAAAAGTGCCCTTGATACGATCGCAAGCCAACCATTCTTATCCCATGATGGAGCGTCAGGAACCGGAGACTTTGTTTGAAACCCGCTGGCTGGGATTGTACCGGATCGGCAAGTGGGACTTCGCCAAACGGCCGAATGCGGACGCCGCCGTGGGGATCCTGGCGGTGACGCCGGACGACGAGGTGGTGATGATCGAGCAATTCCGGGTGCCGGTGCAGCGCAAGGTCATCGAAATCCCGGCCGGTCTGGTGGGGGACGAGGATGAATTCCGGGGTGAGGATTTGGCCGCGACGGCGGGCCGGGAGCTGCTGGAGGAGACCGGCTACCGGGCGGGCAAGATCGAGCTGCTGTTAGCTTCGCCGACGTCTGCCGGGATGACTTCGGAGCTCAGCCACCTTTTTTACGCCACGGACCTGGTGAAGGAGACCGAGGGCGGCGGCACCGAGCACGAGGACATCAAGGTCCACCTGGTGCCGCGGGGCGAGCTGCGGGCGTGGCTGAAGGCGAAGGAAGCGGAGGGCTATCTGCTAGACCTGAAGATCCATGCCGCGCTTTGGGCGGCAGGGATCTGACGTAGCGTAGCGGAAGCTCTGCGAGCTTCCGGTTGGGCGGGGCTTGAAGGGAAATCGCTAGCGGTTTGCTGGGTTTGGTCCGCACCCCGCCGGAACGACGCAGTCGTTCCGCTACCAGAAGCGCCCCGCTACAGGCTCACTTGCCTTCCCAGTCGCCGAAGGCGCGGAACTTGGCGTAGCGCGCGTCGAGGAGCTGCTGGGTGTTCAGCTTTGCGAGTTCGTCGAGATTCGAAAGGATCGCCTCGCTCAGGGCTGCGGCGGTGGCGGCGTGGTCGTGGTGAGCACCGCCGGTCGGCTCGGCAATGACGCCATCGACGAGGCCGAGCTTCAGGAGATCGGGGGCGGCGAGTTTCATCGCCTCGGCGGCTTCGGGAGCGTGCTTGCGATGCTTCCAGAGAATCGCGGCACAGCCTTCCGGGCTGATCACCGAGTAGTAGGCGTTTTCCAACATCAGCACCCGGTCGGCCACGCCGATGCCGAGGGCTCCGCCGGAGCCGCCTTCACCGAGCACGACGGCGACGACCGGCACTTTCAGCAGCATCATCTCGCGGAGATTGAAGGCGATCGCTTCGGCGATATTCCGCTCTTCGGCGCCGATGCCAGGGTAGGCGCCCGGGGTGTCGATCATTGCGATGACGGGCAGGCTGAATTTCTCGGCGAGCTTCATCAGGCGCATCGCCTTGCGGTAGCCTTCCGGGTGGGCGCTGCCGAAGTTGCGGTGGAGGTTTTCCTTGGTATTGCGGCCTTTCTGGTGGCCGATCACGACCACGCGGCGACCGCCGATGCGGGCAAAACCACCGGGCATGGAATGATCATCGCCGATGTGCCGGTCCCCGTGCAGTTCGCAGAAATCGGAGAAGGCATGAGCGATGTAATCGAGCATGAAGGGCCGCTGGGTATGACGGGCGATCTGCACGCGTTGCCAAGGAGTCAGGTTTTCGTAAATCGCCTGGCGGGTTTCAGCCAGCTTGGCCTCCATGCTGGCGATATCGGCAGACATGTCGATATTCTGTGAGGCCGCCTTGACGCGGAGCTTTTCCAGCTCGCGTTCGAGTTCGGCGATCGGCTTTTCGAATTCCAGCAATTGCATGCGTCGGTGACAGTGAAAGTGGCGGCGGGAAGAGGCTAGGGAGCGGCGGTGCGGATTTCCACCTCATTCCCTCTACGGAGGAGTAGCGCGAGTTCCTCAGCGTCTTCGATCGAGAGCTGGAAGCCGGGACCGGGTCCAGCGGCGGGATGGGCATCCTTGTCGCTGTCGTCATCGGGACGGGCGGAGCGGATCTGCAGCGAGGTCTTTTCGAGGGCGAAAACCTTTTCGGACTCGCGGTATTCCTTCGTGCCGGGAGTGAACCGCCGGTCGCCGATGATGCCGGACTGGGAGGAAATCTTGGTCACCATGCCCGCCTTGTGCGACCCCAGGTCTGCAGAGAGGAGGGAATATTCCTTGATGAATTGGCCGGCCTTCCACAGCGAGAGCGCCTTGCGGCCGGGCTCGATGAGCACCCTGAGATCCAGCGGCATCACCACCAGTTCCTCGGCCGGCTGGAGACCCTTGAGGTCCATCAGGCCGTTGAGGTGCATGATGCAGTCGAGCGAGGTATTGTGCTTGGAGGCGATGCCGGAGAAATTTTCACCGGGCCGCACGATGTGGACCTCCTTGCCCTCCATGTGAACGGCGGATAGCAGGTCATCCATATTCATCTCGCCGACGATGCGGCGGGCCTCGGGGGCGGCTTTCGAGCGCGGGTAGGTGCTGACGACATTCTGGAGTCGCTCGCGGGCACCCGGGAGATCGCCCACGGCGATCATCTCGCTCGCTTTCTCGAAGATCTTCGCACCGGGGTCAATGTCCGGCAGATTGGCATTTGCCTTGGGCAGGGAAACGACCGGTTTGGGATCGTTTTTCACCGGGACCAACTCGGAGAAAGGTCCTCCGAGAGGCTCATTCACGACGTGCCAGACCAGCAGGCCGGTGAAAACGGTGACCGCAAGGACCACCGCGCCAGCCACCAGTTTGATCAAGGTCCAGAGACGCATTCGGGACGGGGTGTATCAGAGCAATCCGCGCCTGTGGAGATCGAAGCGGTTGATCGGCAGCGATTGCCGGATCATCTCGAAGGCGAACTTGAAAATGGATACTTCCCACGCGTCATCGACGCCTTCGATGATCGCTTGGGCGGGATTGCCGGTGCGACGGGCCTCTTCCAGCACGCGTTCGCGCACGGCATCGAGCGTATCGTGGACGATTTCCTCGTGGACCTTGCCGCTGCGGAAACGGAAGCCGTAGCGGAGGAAGGCGAGGTCCTTGCCCTCGGCCTTGAGCTTTTCGAGCAAGGCTTCCATCCGCTCGCGGGCCTTGTCGCCGAAGCCTTCCAGCTCGATCTCCTGCATCGACTCCGGCCGGAGGATTCGCGGACGCATGGCCTCCACCTCGCCTGTGCGCACCCGGATCTCGCCGGTCCGGTCCATCAGCTCGCTGAGCAGGAGAAACTCGAACCGGGTATCGCCGAAGGTATCGATCCGACGGTCCGGCTCGAGCAGGACGCGGGTCGTCTCCAGCGCGTATTGGATGTTGTCAGTCGAGTGCATCGGGCGGCGGCATCGTCCGCGATTTCCGGAGAAGTGCAAAAAAAAGGCAGACTCACGGGGGAGTCCGCCCTTTCGGGAAAAAGCGCGAGCGGTGGCGCTCAGCTCTGGGACTTGATGTAGGTCACCACATCGCCCACGGACTGGAGCTTCTCGGCTTCTTCATCCGGCACTTCGATTTCGAACTCTTCTTCGAAGGCCATCACCAGTTCGACCGTGTCAAGGGAGTCAGCACCGAGGTCTTCGATGAACTTGGCCTCCAGGGTCACCTGGTCGGCGTTGACGCCGAGCTGGTCGACGATGATGTCCTTCACGCGGTCTTCGATGCTCTTTTCAGACATTTTGGGGTGTGCTTGGTAGTTGAAGCTGTGCGGGAGGGCTTAACGATCCCTTTGGACCTTGGCAACCCCGAAAAGTAATGTGCTGCGAACGGCTCAGGAGGCTGGTTCGGCGGGCTTTGCGGGCTCTTCCGACTCGGTTACGTACTCGATGAGTTCGCCGGAAAAGTTTTCCCTAAGGCGTCGCATAAGCCGCTCGGCGGGCTCATCGTCCTCTTTCTTGAAGCCGCCATAGGTCAGTCCGTCGATCCGCAGCTTGCGATCGCTGCCGCCCGGAGTCCTGGCCCATGCGAAGGCCAGTCCCTTGGTATCCCATCTCCGCAGGTCCAGACTGGAGAGATCGGCAAAGGGAATCTTGCCCCCGGAAGCCGGGTAAAAGGCCTCGCCATCGATGGCCAGGCTGCGGCCCAGCGTGCGCAGCAGCACGAAGAGCGCCCCCACGGCCAGCACGAGGCAGATCCCGAAGACCACCCATTGTTCGGTGATCTTGCGCTGCGGGTAGTCGTGATCCGGCACGTCCTTTTTGATATCTGCCTCCAGGCGATATTCGTTGAAAAGCTTGCCCTGCTCCTGGTCGAGGGAGGCCTTCATCGCTTCATAGTCATGAAGCTTTTCCGGCCATGGCATGGGCACTGGCGTCCCCTCGGGAACCGGGACCGGGGCGACATCCTTCTGGTCCTTGGAGGCATGGGGAAGGAAATCCACCGACTGCTGGGAGGCGTAGGCCCGCCAGCTCTCCGGCGTCAGCTCGGCTTGCTTGGCCTTGAATTCGCTGGTCGCCCGCTCGAAGGCCTTGGAGAGGTGGAAGGCGAGGTTTTCCTCGCGGTAACCCCATTTGGCATCGCGGAAAAACAGGACCGAGAAGATGCCGAACATCAGCAGCATCGCAGCCGCACGGAGCAGGAACCAGGGGGTGGGTTTGCAGACGATGCGATCGCTCATGGAGGCGGAAGTCCGGGTGAGGAAAGCGGTCGGGGGGGAGCTTGGCAAGCCCGGGTGGCTGGCGCGCCGGGTGACGAAATCGGCTGACGGAGGGAATGGGGAAGGGGCGGTATCCCGCTTTGACGAGACCGGCTCCCGGTCCCATGCTTCCGCGGTCCGTGAGTTTTTCCGCCCATTTTGCCACCGCCCTTGAGCAGAAATCGCCGCTGCTCCGCCGTTTCGAGCGGCTCATCGCCCCCGTTTCCGACCGCGATCTGGAAGCGCTGGCGCGGGAGAGCCAGAAGCTGACGCGCCATCATTTCGGCCGCACCATGCGGCTGTTCGCGCCGCTGTATCTCTCGAACGAGTGTGTGAATAACTGCTCTTACTGCGGCTTTTCCCGCGACAATGGGATCCTGCGGGTGACCCTGACCGTGGAGCAGGTGGTCCGTGAGGCGAAGTTCCTCCATGATCTCGGCTTCCGAAATATCCTGCTGGTCGCCGGCGAGCACCCGAAGTTCGTCTCCGATGGCTATGTCCAGGAGTGCATCGACGCGATCAAGGGGATGTTTCCGACCGTAGGTCTCGAGATCGGACCGATGGAGGATGACCAGTATGCCGAGATCGTCCGTCATGGGGCGGAGGGGCTGGTGGTCTATCAGGAAACCTACCACCGCGAGACTTACCAGCGCCTGCACACCGCGGGGCCGAAGAAGAATTTCGACTGGCGGCTGGATTGTCCGGAGCGGGCGTATGCGGGTGGCTTCCGTCGGATCGGCATCGGCGCGTTGTTCGGCCTGGCCGATTGGCGGCATGAGGCGCTCTCGCTGGCCGCGCATCTGGAGTATCTCTACAAGCACTGCTGGAAGGCGCAGTTCACCGTGGCCTTCCCGCGGATGAAGCCGTATGCGGGCAACTATCAGTATCAGCCGGACCCGGATTTTTACCTTTCGGACCGTGCGCTCGTTCAACTGGTGGCTGCCTTCCGCGTGTGTTTCCCGCAAGCAGGCGTGGTCCTCTCCACGCGTGAGCCTGCATCGCTGCGCGATGCGCTCGCGCCGCTGGGGGTGACGCACATGTCGGCCGGTGCTCGTACCGAGCCCGGTGGCTACACGGGTGCTGGCAGCGATGATCTTCACCTCACGGTGAAGGGCCGCCGCGTGGAGCTGGAGAAGACCACGGGCTGCGAGAAGGCAACCGAGCAATTCAAGATCGATGATATCCGCAGCGCCGCGGAAGTCGCCGCGATGCTCCGCGGCAAGCAGCTCGATCCGGTGTGGAAGGATTGGGACGAAGCGATTCTGACACCATGACTCTTCAACTCAACGGACAAGCCCGCTCGTTTGCCGCGTCGGCTTTCACCGTCTCAACGCTTCTCGAAGCGCTCGATCTGGGAGGCAAGCCCGTGGTGGTGGAGCTTGATCGCGAGCCGGTGTTTCCCGCGGACTACGCCGCCACCGCGGTGCGCGATGGCGCGAACGTCGAGATCGTGACCATCGCGGCGGGCGGATAGGACCAGTCTCGTGGCATTGCTCTAACCAAGCATGAGTCATGGGGGCAAAAGCCTCTCGACCGGTTTGGGCCGGGAATTTATATCAGGGATCGTGAAAGTCGCGCTCTCCCTCCGGCTGCTGTTGTTGGTTTTGAGTTCTTCCGCCCTAGCGGAAGAACTCACCACGGTGGATGGGAAGGTTTACCAGAATTACAGGGTGACGAGCCTTGAGGCCGATGGCCTGTCCATTCTCCATGACGGAGGCTCCGCGAAGGTTCCGTACGAGGGTATCCCCGACGAGCTCAGGCTGCGGTATGGTTATTTCAAGGGCTGTACCTTGACCGCGAATGACGGGACCGTTTACCGCGATTATGTGGTCGTGAAATCGAACAGCGACGGGCTGCTTGTCATTCACGATGGCGGCATGGTCCAGCTCGCGTGGACCTCTCTGCCGGAGAGCGCGAAGAAGCACCACGGCTTCGGACTCACCACGATGGTCACCACGGATGGCAAGGTCTACCGCAACTACGTGGTTACGAGAAAGACTCCGGAGGGACTTACCATTCGTCATGACCAGGGCGTGACCACCATCTCCCTCGACCTAATTCCGGCGGAGGTCGGCCTGCTCTACGGCTCCGGCAAGCACCAGGTGCTGCCCACGATGGATGGGAAGGAATACCGGAATGCGGAGGTGGTGGAGGCCACGGCGGATGGCGCATTGGTTGTCCACGACCAAGGGAAGATCAAACTCGCGTGGGGACTTCTACCCGAGGAGATCAGGACCCGATACGGCTACGAGTGCCGCCATCTGATGACCACGGAAGGGATCATCTATCGGAACTACTCGATCGTGGCGACGACTACGCGAGGGCTGAGCATCCGTCACGAGAGAGGCGGTGTCACGGTGCCATTCGCCGAACTCCCTCCCGGTCTGAAGGCGCTGTCCAACCCGGATCCCGACGTCGACCTGCTCACCTTGGATGGGAAACTCTACCGCAAGTATATCATCACCGGCAGGACTTCCACGGGGCTGGCCATCCAACACGAAGGTGGAGCCGCCATGATTCTCTTCAAAAACCTGCCGGAGGATTTGAGGGATTGGCAACCCGGTGCCAAGGATGGCAAGGGACTCGCTGAGGAGAAAGATGGGATGGATCCCGTCATCCCTCCTCACGATCCGGAGAAGGACCTGGTCACCTTGGATGGTGAGGTTTACCACAACTACTCGGTGAGGAAGGTCGAGCCGGACGGGCTGTCGATCCTGCATGATGCCGGAGCGACGAAGGTCGACTTCGAGCGTCTGTCGACGGAGATCCAGAAGCGCTACAACTACGATCCCTTCGACGCGTACGATCATGATCAGGCGGAGGCGAAGCTTCAGCGAGAGGCGGACATGCAGCACGAAGCTGCGGTCAAAGAGGCCCATGACGAGGCCGCGAAAGCTGCCGCGGAAAGGAAGTTTACGGAAGCCTTCGCCCGTTCCGCTTCACGCGTCCAAATCCAGCCGGGGCTCGAAAGCTTCGGCGTCTGCAATGGCACGTGGGGAAAAACTCCCGCCTCGCTTCAGGCTGCTGGTGTCCAGGACTACGTTGGCGGGCTGGCTTGCAACATGATCCAAGGGAGGATCGGCATGGTCCCGGTATTTTCCGGGAAGATCAAGAAGGGTGATCGCAAGGCTTGGGTGTTTGATGGAATTGCAGTTCCTTCGTTTGTCCACCTCTCTCCGGAAGAGCTCGGAAATCTCAGCGGGACGGGTGACCTCGTGTTCAGTCAGCCCGACGGGAGAATCACCAAGCTCAGCTATGAGCATAAAGTCTGGCGTATCGGAAAAGTGAAGATGGTGGGCGTTACCGGGGCGGCGGCAGTGTTTCCGAACTATACGACTTCCAGCTCCCTGGCGGAGAAGTTCTACCGCAAGCACGGTTTCCCCGCGAAGTCCTCGGAGTTGGTCTTGGAGTGGTCGGCCGTTTATCAGTGATACTTTGTCCGGCTGCTCCCGGCTCCCGCTCTTCTTCACAGGTCAGACCTGTTTTCCCTGCTTCTTTCGAAGCATGCCTTCCTGATAGTCCTTCCGCGCTTCGTCGCGGCGTGCGCGTTCCTTTCTCCGGCATTCACGACAGCGGATGGCGATGCGTTCCCAGACCGCGCCGAGTTCCTCATGCCACCATTTCTGTTGGGCTCCGGTCCAGATTTGGCGGCTCCCGCAATCGATGCAGGTAAAGGGATAGTTGAGGTAGTATTTGCCAGCCAGCGTAGGGGCGTCCCGGAAGGGCATCACGCCACACAAATTGATCTTCGTGTAATCAATTGGCGGGAGTTCCCGAGCCATCGCCTCTCTTTTGATGGCCAAGTCTTCCTCGGTTGCCTCTGTCTGGCGTCGTTTCCAGTATTTACGGAATTTCCTCGCGACCCTTTCCTCGCGCTTCTTTCGTGAACTCGCCATTCAAGGGCGTTTTAGCATGGCGACGTTCCCATGCCCACGACAAGATTCGTGCGAGCCAAGGGCTATCACCGGACCGCCTCCAGCTTCGCTTTCAATTCAGTGACCTTATCGGGATGCTCTGATGCGAGGTTGGTCTTTTCTCCGGGATCCGTGGAAAGATCGTAGAGTTGTCCCGTGGGTTCGTTGCCGAGTTCCGTGTTGGTGGCCTCGCTGCGCTTGGCTCCTTGGCCCGGCGGGATGAACTTCCAATCGCCGGCTCGGATGGCGAGCTGGCTGGCGTGCTCGATGACTTCGGCACGTCCTTGATTCGACTCGCCTAACAGGGTTGCTGATGCATCGCGGCTGTCGGGGAAGGTCGCCTCAGCACCGGCGATGGCGGCGAAGGTTTTCGCGAAGTCGATCTGGCTGAGCATGGCGTTGCTGGTGGTGCCTGCTTTCACTTTGGCGGGCCAGCGGACGATGGTCGGCACGCGGGTGCCGCCTTCGAAGATGCTGTACTTTCCGCCGCGGAAAGGTCCGGCGGGCTTGTGGTCGCCGAGTTTTTTGACGGCTTCATCCTTGTAGCCGTCATCGATCACCGGGCCGTTGTCGCTGGAGAGGATGACCAATGTGTTCTCGGCGAGCTTCAGGTCATCGAGTGCCTTGAGCACTTCGCCGACCTGCCAATCGGCCTGGACGATCGAATCACCACGCGGGCCCATGGTGGTCTTGCCGATGAAGCGGGGATTGGGGACCCGCGGCACGTGGATATCGTGCATGGCGTAGTAGAGGAAGAAGGGCTTGTCCTTGGATTCGTGAATGAAGCGCACGGCTTGCGCGCAGAAGTGGTCGGCCATGTCCTCATCCTTCCATAAGGCCTTGGCGCCGCCCTTCATGTAGCCGATACGGCCGATGCCATTGACGACCGCCATGTTGTGGCCGTGGCTCCAGTCGAGCTTCAGTTCCTCTCGATCGCTCACGCCGGTGGGCAGGCCGGGGAAGGGCTTCTCGTAGGAGACCTCGATGGGGTCGGCGGAATCGAGGTTCACCACCTTGCCATCCTCGACATAGACGCAGGGGACGCGGTCGCCGGTGGCGGCCATGATGTGGGAAAAGTCGAAGCCGACGGCGTTCGGCGAGAGCTTGATCGGCTGGTTCCAATTGACGCCTTCCTTGCCTCCGAGGCCGAGGTGCCACTTGCCGACGACTCCGGTGCGATAGCCGGCCTTATGCAAGGTCGCGGGTAGCGTCGGCTGAGCGGGGTCGATGATCATCGCGGCATCGCCCGGGAGAATCCCGGTGCCTTTCTGACGCCACGCGTATTTTCCCGTGAGCAGCGAAAACCGCGAGGGGGTGCAGGTCGCGGAGGTGGCGTAGCCGGCGGTGAAATTGAGGCCCTCCTTGGCGATACGGTCGATGTTCGGGGTCTGCACCGCAGTCGCGCCGTTGCACGAGACATCGCCGAAGCCTAGATCGTCGGCGTAGATGAGAACGATGTTCGGCTTCTCTGCTGCAATCAGCGTGAACGGCAGCAGGATGAGTGAGGTGATCAATTTCACGGGCTGAAAATACGGATTGATGACGGTTTTCCATCAGCAAATGTGCCCAGCCGCGAGGGTGTGACGCGAAATCGCTCGCGATTCCGGCGTCGCTACTCCCACCAGCCGCAGGTCCGGTCCTGCTCGGCGCAGACGATTTCCACGCTCGCCAAGGCTCCTCTCACCGCTGAGGCGGCGGTGATGGGGCAATTGCAGTCGCGGCTGAGGTGGCCGAGCACCACGCGACGGAGGCCGGCGGGGGCGAGTTCGGCGACGAGCGCCGCGGTCTGGGCGTTGGAAAGGTGGCCGTGGCGCGAGGAAATCCGCTGCTTGGTGGACCAGGGGCGCTTGGTATCCGCCTCCAGCAGGGCATCGTCGTAGTTCGCTTCCACGAACAGCGCGTGAACGCCGCGCAGGCGTTCCGCGATGAGCTTGGTGACGTGACCGGTATCGCTCAGCAGGCCGAAGGCCCGTTCCTCGTGGCGGAACACGTAACCGACCGGCTCCACGGCATCGTGGGGCACGGCGAACGACTGCACGGACAAGCCATTGAAGCTGAACTGTGCGCCGGATTCGAAGATCTTCCAGGAGGCGGTGTCGACGCCTCCGCCGCGGACGACCATGGCGGTGGACGGGGTCGCGTAGACCGGCACCGGCAGGTTTTTCATCATCACCCGCAAGCCGCGGATGTGGTCGCCGTGCTCGTGAGTCAGGAGCACGGCGTTGAGGCTGGCGGGGTCGATGCCACTGGCCTTCATGCGGTCGGTCAGTTGCTTCGCCGAGAGCCCGGCATCGATGAGCACGCGAATGCCGCCGGCCTCGACGACCGCCGCATTTCCCGCACTTCCGCTGCCCAGAACGATGAACCGCACGAGGGGGAGGAAAAAGCTCCGGGCGGGGAGTGCAAGTGCCAAAATGAACGGTCGTAGTTCTCCGTGTTGGCGCTTGGAAATCCTTCCGTCGAGAGCCATCCTCCCGGGGTCGTGAGGCACATCCGCATCATCCACAAGCTCCGGACACTGGTGGCGCTGCTGGTGTTCGCCGGAATGCTGGCGGCGGGTTACTCGCTGTGGTGGGCCAATCAGACCGGTTTGCCGGATTCGTGGCGCACGGAAATCGAGAAGGCGCTGGCCGGGCGAGGCCTCCATGCGGACATCCAAGGGCTGAGATATTGGCCTTTCAAGGGGGTGCAGGCCGATGAGGTGGTGATTTATGGTGACGAGACGCGGCAGCGGGTGCTGGCTCGGGTGAAAGAGGTGGTGATGGACATCGACCGAACGAAGCTGGCCCGCGGTCAGGTGCGGGTGGAGCGGTTGGACTTGAAAGGCGGTTCTCTATCGCTGCCGGCGGATCCCCTCGATCCGCAATCGAAGGTGCTGGAAGTGAAGAACGCCAGCGGCCGACTGTTGATGCCAGGGGGACGGCGCTTCGAAGTGATCGGCGCGAAGGGCGAGGTGAACGGGATCCAACTGGAATTCGAGGCGCTGATCCTGGGTTATCGCCAGCGGCCCTCTGGCACGGACCTTGAGAACGAGCAGGCGCGAGCCAACCGGAGAAAGCAGCTCACGCGAGTGATCGATCTGTTAGAGCCATGGCAATTCGATGCTGCCGCGCCGCCGGTGATCCGGTTGCGGGTGGAAGGTGACCTGGATGATCCGAAGACGGTGCGGGCGGATGTTTTCGTGAAGAGCGGTCCTTTGGAGCACGGCGGCGTTTTGCTGAAGAAGATCGAAGCGAAAGGTGAGATGCGCGGTCGCTTGCTGGTGCTGGACTCGCTGCATCTGGAAGATGAGGGAGGGGCCTTGTCCGGCCGGATGGAGTACGACATGAACGACCGGTCGGGACGTTTCGAGGCGAATTCGAATCTCGAACTGCCGGTGCTGCTGAAGGAATTCGATGCGCCGGGCTGGCTCGATCAGGTGAGTTTCCAGGCGCGTCCGGTGGTATCGACTCAGGGTGAATTCAAGTGGCCGGAGAATGCCAAGCCCTCGATCCACGTGATGGGTCATTTGATGGCGGAGAACTTGCGTTTCCAAGGGCACTCGGCCTCGAAGGTGGAAACCGATGTTTCATGGAACGGCGAGAACGCGTTCCTCGACAACCTGGTGGTGACGCGGCCGGATGGCACCCTGCGAGGGAAGCTGCTGGCGAAGCCGGGGAACGTGCGCTACGACCTCGCGACCAACCTGCGCAAGGGCGTGTGGCGGGGCTTTTTCGACCAGCATCCGCTGGGAAAGATACTCGATGATTTCACCGATCGCGACGACACCACGGTGAATGCTCATGTATTCGGTCGCTTCGATCCGGCAGATCCTCATGACTGGAGCACCAAGGGTGAGGTGCGGGTGACCCACATGGCCTACAAGGGCACGCCTTTCCGGGAGGCGGAGGTGAAGCTGGACCTCAACCACGACTATCTCGACTTCTACGACGGCAAGGTGGAATTCGACTACGCCAACTACGCGATGCGGAAGGAGTTTGGCGGACCGATGACGGGCCGGGCGAAGGCCGAGAGCGTGCGTTGGGACAGTGCGCCGGGGACGCTCACCTTGAAGGGAATCGAGGGGGATTTCTGGCCCGCTCCGGTATTGCGGTGCTTCCTGCCGAAGGTGGCGGATCACTTGGAGCAGTATCGGTTTCACACCCCGCCGAAGTTGAGCGGGGGAGGGGTGATCGGTCTCTTCGAGCGCGGTGCGGGGAAGACGGATTTCCGTGTGAACGGCAGCACCCAGGGACAGGTGACCTATGAGTTTGTTGGGAAAGACCTGCTGCTTTCAGGGCTGAAGACGAAGGTTCAGGTGAAGCCGCACTCGACGGAGATCAGGGACTTGAGCTTCGATCTCTTCGATGGACCGATGCGGGGGAAGTTCGACATTCTGCCGACCGAAGGAGATCACACGAAAGTGAAGGGGGAGCTGGACTGGACGCGGCTGAGCTTGCCGGAGCTTTCGGGGGCGTGCGGGTTTGAAAAGAAGGCCAAGGGTTTCGTGACGGGGCGGATCGAGTTCGAGCATCAGGGCGAGGCCGCTGCTGCCGGCTTGAGTGGCGACGGCTTGATCGCCTTGGAGGATGGCGAGATGTTCTCGGTGCCGATTTTCGGGCCCTTGTCACCGGTGCTGTCGGCGGTACTGGCCAACCGGAAGGCGGGCTTCCAGGAGGCGAAGGACGCGTTCTGTACCTTCAACGTGAAGGAGGGTGTGCTGCGGACCGACGACTTCCTGACGACCACGCCGTCCCTGGTGTTCACCGGGGATGCGACGGCCGACCTGAACCGCTCCACCCTGGACATGACGATCCGGATGAACGCGCGTGGCCTGTTCGGGATCATCACCTTGCCGCTGAAGCCGTTTTACGGGTTGTTCCAGTTCCGGGGCACCGGCCCGATCAAGGAGCCGAAGTGGGACAATGTGATGTTCACCTCGCCGCCGGAAAGCCAGAACGAGCGGCTGCTGGCGCCGCCGCGGGCACGCGATGTCAAGGGTATGGAGAGCCCTTGATTGTAGGCATTTTCGGGTAGATCCTTCCTTGCGCGGTGGTGGTAACAGTGCCAGCCTTTTTCCCAAGCGCCAGACGCTACGATTTTTCATCCAACACCAATCCATTCCTGTCATGTCCGACCCATTTGCCAACGCCGGTTCCCTCGATCCTGAAGCGGGTTTTTCCAACGTAGGCCAAGCGGCCAACGACCTCCGCGCCGCCGCGGGTGAAAAGGCCAAGGAACTCGCCCATCAGGCGAGCGATCAGGCCAAGGCCCTCAAGGAGCGCGCGGTGGAGACCGTGCAGCACTTCCGCGATGTCGCCGGCGAGAAAGCCCAGGCGTTCAAATCCGCGGCTACCGAGAAGGCTGAAACCCTCAAGACCGCCGCTTCCGAGAAGGCTCGCGAATTCCGCAGCGTCGCCGACGACCAGTGGCGCGAAACGCGGGTGAAGGCCAAGGAGTTCCACATCACCACCGAGGACTACATCCGCCAGCACCCGACGCGGTGCGTGCTCGGAGCCCTGGGTGTCGGTTTCCTGATCGGCCTGATCGCCCGTCGCTGAAATCCCGGTGCTTTTCTTTTTGCCGCGGTGCGCGCCTGATGGCAGGCGTGGCCGCGGCCCTTTGATCTCATGAGTGATGCCCCCGAATCCGAGGCCCGGCCGGCCTCATCCTTGCGGCACTCCGCGGTGGAGTTCGTTTCCGCGCGCGTGGAGCTTGCCGCCTTGGAAGCTCGCGAGGCGGGCAAGCACGCGGCCCGGAGCGGCGTGATGGTCGCGATCATCGCGGGCTGTGCGATGACCGCCTGGCTGGCGGGCGTGGCCGGCCTGATCGGCTGGGTGGCCGCCGCGGGGAAGATCCCGTGGCACTTCGCCGCGCTCGGGGCAGCGGTGCTGCACTTGATCGTGGCGGGAATCATCGTGGCCATGCTGCGCCGCCCCTCGCCGCCGATGTTTTCCATTTCCAAAGCTGAACTCCTCAAGGACCGCGAATGGCTTCTGAATCTGAAAGACAAACCGAAGCGCTGATCGCCCGGCTCGCCGCCTCGCGCTCCGATCTGGGGCGTGATGTGGCAATCTTGCGTCATCGCCTGGACGTGCCGGCGCGGGTCAAGGAATCCGTGATGTCCAAGCCGCTGGCGTGGTTTGGCGGTTCGCTCGGGGCCGGATTGGTGGCGAGTTTCCTCCTGAGAGGCCGGAAATCCGCGCCGAAACAGGAGAAGGTGGTGCGCCGCAGCCTGTGGGGGCTGGCCCTCAGCGGAGCCTTCACTTTGGCCCGTCCCGCCCTTCAAACATGGGCCACAAATGAACTCCAGAAGCGCTTTGTGATACCCGGTAATGACAACGTCCGGTCTCGTTAATTCGCAGTCAAAATTCCCCCTTCCCAACCCCCGGTCTTCCCGCTCTAACCCAAGCCCGCATGTCGTCCGAACACCGCGTCCTAGATCACGTCGATGAATATCTCCGGCTTGGCCGGCAATACGATTGTTCCGACGTTCACCTTCCAACCGCTTTCCCGCCGGCGTGGCGTCGTTTCGGCCAGCTCCTGCCGATCTGGCACGACCACGATCCGCTGACCGCGGAGGATACGGAGCGCCTCGCCCGGTCCTTCCTCGGAGACCGCGAGTGGAAGCGCCTTCAAGAGAAGGGTGATGTCGACTTCGCCTATTCGAATCCGGAAGGCCGCTTCCGTGCATCCGTGGTCAAGCAGCGGCTTGGCTACGACATGGTGTTCCGGATCATCAATTCCCAGCTCAAGACGATGGAGGAGATCAACCTCCCCGTGGAGCACCTCACGCCGCTGACCCGCTATCACAACGGCCTGATCCTCGTGACCGGCGCGGTTGGCTCCGGCAAGTCGACCACGCTCGCGGCGCTCATCGACTTCATCAACAAGGACCGCGAGGATCATATCCTCACGCTCGAAGACCCGATCGAATATGTCTTCGAGTCGAAGGGTTGCCACGTGAACCAGCGCGAGGTTCACACCCACACCGAGTCCTTCGCGAAGGCACTGCGCGGCGCGCTGCGGGAAGACCCGGACGTGATCATGGTCGGTGAAATGCGCGACTTGGAAACCATCTCGCTGGCGCTCACCGCCGCGGAAACGGGTCACTTGGTGCTTGGCACCCTCCACACCGGTAACGCGCCCCGCACGCTCGACCGTGTGCTCGACGTGTTCCCCGTGGACCAGCGCGAACAGATCCGCATCATGGTGTCGGAATCGCTGCGCGGTGTCCTTTCCCAGCAGCTCGTCCCGCGCGCCGACGGCAATGGCCGGGTGATGGCGCTGGAACTCCTGGTCAATACTCCCGCCGTGTCCGCGACCATCCGTGACGGCAAGACCTTCATGCTCCCCGGCATCATGCAGACCGGTAAAAACGTCGGCATGATCACGATGGATGAGTCCCTCCGCAAACTCTACATCAAGGGTTTGATCACGCAGGAAGAGGCCCTCTTCCGCAGTGAGGACAAGATCCAGATGCGCAATTTCTTCCAATCCTGATTTCACCGGTAAAATCCCATGGCTCGCATCGACGCCCTCTTCCAATACCTCGTCGCCAACCGGGGTTCCGATCTTCACCTGGCCGAAGGCCAGCCTCCGAAAACCCGTGTCCACGGTTCGGTCACTCCGATTCCCGACCAGCCCGTGATGGATGGTCCGGCCATCCGGCAGATGCTCGAGGAGATCTGTGAACCGAAGGCTTTCGCGAAGTATCTCGAAACCGGTGACCTCGACTTCGCTTATGCGATGGATGAGGACTCGCGGTTCCGCTGCAACTATCTCAAGCAGAACAACGGCCTCGGCGCCGTCTTCCGGTTGATCCCGACCGAGATCATGTCGCTCGAGTCGCTGGGCGTGCCGGAAGTGGTGAAGCAATTCGGCCACATCCGCTCCGGTCTGGTGCTGGTCACCGGTCCGACCGGTTCCGGCAAGTCCACGACGCTCGCGGCGCTGCTCGACTACATCAACATCAACTTCAACCGGCACATCATCACGGTGGAGGAGCCGATCGAGTTCGTGCACCGGAACAAGAAGTCGATCATCACGCAGCGCGAGGTGCCGATCCAGACGCCGTCCTTCTCCGATGGCCTGCGCGCGGCACTTCGTGAAGATGCGGACATCGTGCTCGTGGGCGAAATGCGAGACCTGGAAACGATCTCGCTGGCGCTGACAGCGGCGGAAACCGGTCTGCTTGTCTTCGGCACGCTGCACACGAACAACGCGCGCAAGACGGTTGACCGTATCATCGACGTGTTTCCCGCCGACCAGCAGTCGCAGGTGCGCACCATGCTCGCGGCTTCGCTGCGCGGCGTGCTTGCCCAGCTTCTCTGCAAGCGGTCCGACAAGCCGGGCCGCGTGGCCGTGCACGAGATCATGTTCGCAACGCCGGCCGTCTCCGCGATCATTCGTGAAGGTGCCACCCAGAAGCTCTATGACGTCATCACCGGCGGCAAGGGCGAGGGGATGCAGTTCATGGACGAGTCGATCTGGCAGAAGCTCCAGGCCAACATGATTTCGCCGGAAGAAGCCTATATGAAGGCGATCGACAAATCGCGCTTCAAGAGATTCCTGCCCGAGAAGTCGGCTCATCTCGGAGATGCCTCGGGTGAGAGCCCGATGGAACATTGACCTGCCTTGGAAGGGCAGCGGACCGTTGACGCTATCGGGTGCTTCCGATAGCGTCCGCACGTCGGACACTCACCTCCCTGATGGTTCCTGCCACGTCGATCATCTTCCACTGTCCCCATTGCCAGGTACGTTTGAACGTGCCGGCACGGTTGGCGGGAGTGACGGGGCCTTGTCCGAAGTGCCGGGAGGCGATCACGGCTCCCATGGAGTCGGAAGCGATTCCCGAGTCGCTTCCTGAAGTCCCGGCAGCCGTGCCTGTCCCGGAGGGACCGAAGATCCGGCCGGAGCCCCGTCAATTGCCGGAGCGTGGTCATGCGGCACCGATTTCACCGCGGCGCAGCACGGAGGATGATCTGCTGAGGCCGCGTCCGGTCGCCTATCTTTCGCGCGGCTCACGTCCGAGCCGGATGTTTCATTCGCTGCTACCAGCTTCGTTCATCGCTGCTGCCGGTGTGCTGGTTTACCTGCTGCTCTACTTCTACTATCCGGATGGTCCCGGCCGCAAGCTCAGGGAGGCACAGGGGCCGCTGGCGGTGTCGCCGCGAGTCACCCAAAACCCGGTGGCACCATCGCCAGCGCCTCATTCGAGAGGAGGAGCTGTTGCCCCGGTCGAGGAATTGCCACCGGCACCTGCGCCGGAACAGCCGGTGGATGAGATCTCACCTGCCGTTGCTGCAAACAATGTGTTGGATGCGTTCCTAAAGGCGAAGAACGCGACCGAGAGGGTGGAGATGGTGGAGCCCGCAACGAGCGCGCAGGATTTGGAGCAGACCTTATTGAAAGGGCCCTTGGCCGAGGTGGCCCAGGTCTTTTCCGACCTACCGCGGCAGAATTCGGTGGAGGGCTTCACGGACTATCCCTACCGCGTGTCCTTCTTTGTTCAAGGGCGGCCGAACACGGACTTCGCCGTGCTGGTCCGCCAGCGCGGCAAGCAGCCGCCACGGGTCTTCCTGCCTGCCTTCCTCGATCTCGTTGGCGGGCGCCTGTCTGCTTTCACCCGGCAACCGAACAACGAGGAGCCGGCTCGCTTCCACGCGATCCTGGAACCGGTGATCGGCTGCCACGAGGACGGCATTCCGAATGCCGACCGCAAGTTCACTCTCAAGCTGCTCTCCAGCAATTTTGGCAAGGAAACGGCCCGTGCCTATTGCTCTAACAACTCGCGCTTCCGCGAGATGGTGGAGAAGCCGGACTATCCGATCCGCTGGGGAATCCGGGTGCCTGCCACTGTCACGATCCAGTGGAATCACAAGGAGGACCCGACCATGCCCTATCTCGAGCTGATCGATATCAATTCGCCGGACTGGAATCCTTGACCAAGCCGGCCTGCCTCAGCGCATCCCAACCGCCGTGGAGAGCGCGGACTTCCGGGATGAAGCCAAGGGCTTTCAGGCGCTTCGCCACTTCCTTGCTGATCCCGCAGCCGGTGCTGCCGCAGTAGACGAGTGCACGTTGGGCGCTGCCGAGCTTTTCGAGCGAGGCCTCGACCTGTTCATCGAACGAGGTGTCGCCCACGACCGTGATCGGGATGGATCCCTGAATGCCATTGAGCTTCCACTCTGCCGCGGGCCGGGCATCGATCCACAGGAAGGAGCCAGCCGGCCACTCTGCCTGGACGGTGGCGAGGCAGATTTCGTCCGGCGAGAGAGTGGCGGGATCGCAGACCACCGCACGTGACGGGGGACCGGCAATTTTCCACGTGCCCAACGCGCCGAGCGAGGCGCAGGCGAGCACGAGGGCCAGTTCGGTCACCGTTTTCATTGGTTCTTCTCCGGGGCCGCTGCCGCGGGAGTGCCCGTCTTTGGCAGGGGCTGGCGGATCACCATGAACACCCTCTGCGAACGGGCGCGCTCGAACTTGCAGTCAGTCTCCAGGTGGACCACGCCCATGCCGACCTTTTCGGTGGATGCGGGGGTGATCACGACCTCGTATTTCTTGCCTTCTTCGATGGTCTTGAGCTCCTGGGTGAAGCGAGGGTCAGCGCCGGACATCGAGACGATCTTGATCGGCTCGCTGTGCTTCATCGTGATGGTGACGGTCTTCGGCTCGGGCTTACCGTTGAGGTCCCACATCAACGACTTGGGTTCCACTTCCACCAGGCTGGGAACCACGATGTGGGTATTGAGAGTGGTCGACGGATGATTGGCGGGATCGCCCTTGAGAAAGATGGCGACGGCCTTGTCCATGGTGCCGGGAACCATCCCGAGATCGAAGGAAATCCGGATGGTGCCGGTTTCGCCCGGCTTGTAGGCCATCTTGGAATCCTTGACCCCGACGGTGGCGCAAGGGCAGCCCGCGTCGTACTTTTCGATCAGGACGTCGCTGTCGCTTTCGTTCTTGAACTGGTAGTCGACCGAGGCGGTCTTGTCGTCATTTCCGACGGTGACTTCCTTGCGGGTCTGGTCGAATTTCAGCGTGCCGGCGGCGAGGGGCAGGCAGGCGGTGAGCCAGCAGATCAGCGGAACCTTCATGGCGGGACTATTGGACCGTGGCAGGGGGCGGCGCAAGTCCGGCCATAGTTCATTTGGCCGAGGGAGCGTCCGGGGCGGGCTTTGGCGCGGGCTGTCGGACGAGCAGGAAAACGGAGTGGGCCTTGAGTCGGTCGGACTTGGCGTCGGTCTCCACCTTGAGGGTGCTCATGGAGGGTTTTTCGGTCGAGGCGGGAGTGACCACGACTTCATACTTCTTGCCCTCCTCGATCGTTTTCAACTCCTGTGTGAAACGGGGATCGGTGCCAGACAGGGGAAGAACCTTGATGGGCTCGCTGTCGTGCATGGTCACGGTGACCGTCTTCGGCTCCGGTTTTTCTCCCATCTCCCAAATCAGCGACCTGGGCTGCACGTCCACCAGCAAGGGAACGATGATCCGGGTGGTGAGCTTGATGGAGGGTCGGTCCGTTGGATCGCCCTTGAGATGGACGGAAACGATCTTGTCGGCGGTCTCAGGAACCTTTCCCAAATCGAAGACGATGCGGATGGTGCCGCTTTCGCCCGTCTTGTAAGCGAGCTTCGAGTCCTTCACTCCCACGGCCGCGCAGGGGCAATCCGCGGCGGAGGTTTCGATCACGACATCGGTGTCGCTCTCGTTCTTGAAGGGGTAATCGACCGTGACGGACTTCTGGTCCCCGGCGATGGTCACCTCCTTCCTGGAGTCCTCGAACTTGAGGGTGCCGGCGGCGAGGGGAAGGCAGCCGGCGATCATCCAACAGATCAGCGGGGCTCTCATGGGTCGGCTACGGGTCGGTGGCCGGGATAGGTCCAAGCTCCGCGGAGATGATCAGGCGACCGCCGCGCCATTCCGGGCCGAGCACGAACAGCGGCTTGCCGCGTTCCATGGCGGCGTCGGTCTTGAGGATCTTCTTGCGGCTCAGCCACAGCTCGATATCGAGGCGGCGGCCCTTCTCCTTGGAAAGTTTGCTCTGGGCCTCAAAGCGCAGCAGGATCTCGTCGCTGGGTGGCAGCGGCTGGGCCCAATTCTCGTAGCTGCGGAAGAGCGGCTTGGTGTCCTTTCCTAGTTCCCGGTAGTGGGCGAATTTCAGCTTCTGCTCGCCGGTGAGTCGCTTGACGACTTCATCGCTCGCGGCCTTCGCCCGCTGTCCGGCCGCGCCTGCGTCACCATTGGTGGCGTGATAGACCGTGACCGTGACCATGCCGATCACGTCCTTGCCGGGATCCGTCGTCGTCGTCTGCGCCGTGGACAGGCCGCAACCCGCCAGAAAAAAGAGACTTATCAGATCGCGGCGATTCATCGGGTCGGCGGATCGAGATCGGCGGTGGACTCGCCCGGAGTGGCGCCGGTGGAAGCGGTATCCGGTACTTCGAAGCTGTCCGGGATCGCGGCGACGCCATCGAGGACGATGACCATGCCCCCGGCGGGTGCGGAGGCGAAGTAGTCGGCCTGCACGCCCTGTTCCGGCGTGTAGAGGACCGGGGTCGAAGCGGGAGTCGGCAGCGTCGGCCCCGCCACGTGGGAAGGAGACGACGAAATCCGGGTACCGGCCCAGAAGCAGAGGACCATGCCTGCCACCGCGGTTGCGGGCAGGAACCAGCGCCAGATCCTACCGGGTGCCTCGGCCAGCGGCGCGACCCGGGCTGCGGGCGCGACTGGTTCTAACACCGCGGCCTCGCGCTGGATTTCGCGGGCGATGCGGGCATTGAAAAACTCGGCATAGGGCGGCTCTTCAGCGGCCGGCAGGCTACCCCGTAGGAAGGATTTCATCTGCCGCGCCACTTCACGCCGCTCCTGCCACTCCGGCTGCGTGGCAGCCCAAGCGTCAACGGCGGCCTGCGAGGTCGCGTCGAGTTCGTCCTCCACCCAGAGGGCGAGGCGTTCTTCATCGGGAGTCGTATTCATCCTTCAGGAGCGTCTGGAGTTTTTGGCGCGCGTAGAAGAGCCGGCTCATCACGGTGCCCAATGAGCACTCCATGACGTCGGCGATTTCCTTATACGCAAGTCCTTGCACGTCTTTCAGAATCACGGCCTCGCGGTGCTCAGGAGAAAGCTTGGCGAGGGCGGATTCGATCTTAACACGGAGTTCGTCCCCGGCCAAGGCATCGTCCGGGCTGCGGGATTCCGTCGGGGTAGCAACCGCCGCCGGGTCGATCCGGTCGCGGGCAAAAATCTCGTCATTGATTTCATCCCCGCCTTCCGGCCTGCGGCGACGGGTGAAATCGTAGACCGCGTTGTGGGCGATCCGATAGAGCCAGGTAGTGAAACGCGCCTTCGCCTCGAAGCGTGGCAATGCCTGCCACGCCTTGATAAAGACGTCTTGGGAGAGGTCCCAAGCGTCAGTCTCGTTTTTGACCATATTGCGGATCATGGCGTAAATTCTTCCCCGGTGCCGGGTGACCAGCAGGTCGTAGGCCTTCATGTCGCCCGCTTTCGCGCGCGCCACGAGGGCTTCGTCCTCCGGTTCCGTCGTGACTTCCCCCGGCATCCCGGAAGCCGCCCCGCCGGACTCGGCTGGTCCCAGCAAGCGGTTCGACGTAAGGCGCTGGAAGAAATTCATCGGAAAAATGCCGCAGACCCACGATGGCCGGAGCTGCTAGGGCTGGCAATAGGATTCCCGGGGTGGAGTAGCCGGATCAGGAGTCCCTGAGCGCCGTAGCGATTGGCAGGCGGGCGGCGCGGATGGCGGGGAAAAGGCCGCCGAGGAGGCCGAGGACGGCGGACCAAACGATCGCTTGAACGAGAAGCTTCGGTGTGACGGCGAAGGCGAAGGTGATCTGGCTGAAGGTGGCCCAGTTCAGCGTGGAGGCCTGGAAGCCATCGAAGGCGAACCACGCGACTCCCGCTCCGATCACTCCGCCGATCAGGGCGAGGACGACGGATTCCGCGAGCACGGAGATGATGACCGGGAGGGTGCCGAAGCCGAGGGCGCGGAGGGTGGAGATTTCCCGGGTGCGGGAGGAAACGGCGCCATACATCGTATTGAGCGCGCCGAAGAGGGCACCGCAGGCCATCAGGACGGAGATGAAAACGCCGATGGTCGTGATGAACTCGGTGACCTGGGTGGATTGGTCGGCGTAGAACTCGCTGAGAGGTTTCACCAGCGTGTTGAGCTGGGGATTGGTGGTGAGGGCGTCCTTGAACTGGTTGAAGGAGCCGGAGCTGTTGAGCTTGGCGTAGACGGACTGGAAGGTGTCGCCACGATTGTAGGCAGGCTGGAGCACCGCGGCGTCCGTCCAGATTTCGGATTCGGCGATGCCACCACCGGCGGTGAAGATGCCGACGATTTGCCAAGTGTTTTGGCCGATCTTGATCGACTTGCCGACCTCGGTGCCGCCGAAGGCTCGGGCGGCACCGGCTCCGACGATGACCTCGTTTTTGCCGGACTCGAAGCGGCGGCCTTCGACCATTTCAATATTGCCGCGGACGTCGAAGGAAGCTGCACCCACGCCGCGCAACGGCACATTGGCCGGGGTATCGGTGGAGCGCTTGTTGAGATCGACGATGACGAAGAGTTCGGCGGAGGCGAGGGGACCGTGGTCATTGCGGGCGATGCCTTGGGAGTCGGCGATCAGGCGGGTTTCCTCGCGGGAGAGGCCGCTGTTCATCTCCGAGTCGGAGCCGCTGCGCAGGACCACGGCGATATCAGGTGCGCCGGTGGCGGTGAGGGTTTTCTTGATCCCCTCGGCGATGGCCAACACGCCGGTGAGCACCAGCACCACGCCGGCGATGCCGATCGCAGCGGTGATGGACGAGCCCAGTCGCTGCGGGATGGAGCGGAGGCTGAAGGAAACGATGGCGAAGATCTGGGAGAGCCAGTTCATGCGAAAGATGGGTGAGGGGATCAGTTCTTCCGGAGTGCCGTGGCGATCTGCAGGCGCATCGCCTGGATGGCGGGCATGGCTCCTGCGATGAGGCCGAGCGCCACGGCGATCAGGGCACCGGTGATGAGGTCACGGTTCAGCAGATTCAGGGGCGGGATGGTGCTGGGCATCGGGGCCTTTGCGACGAACAGCCAAGCAAGGCCGAGGCCGAGGAATCCGCCAACCAGGGCGATGAAGAGGGACTCCATCAGCACCAGGACCAGGACCAGGCCATTGGTGAAGCCCATGGCCTTCAGCACGCCGATCTCCTCGGTGCGCTCGCGCACGGCCTGGCTCATGGTATTGCCGGCAACTAACAGGATCGTGAAGAACACCGCGCTCACCACCCCGGTGATGATCTTCCCGACGTCGCCGATCTGTTGGGCGAAGGAGGCAGCGAATGCACCTTCAGGCTCGGCCTTGGTTTCGTAGGGAGAGTTTTCGAATTCGGTGTCGATGGCCTTGGCGATGGCGGCGGCCTGGTCCGGGTTTTTCACGCGCACGGTGGTCCAGCCAATGAGGCCCTTTCTCTTGACCTTGCCTTCATCGAAATAGTCGTGGCGGAAGTAGAAGGTGGAATTGTCGCCGCCCTTCTTGGTCACTTCATAGCTGCCGACGATCTGGAAATCCCATGCCGACTGGTCCTTCGGCTGGCCCCAGATGGGCGAGGTAAGCGGCACGGTGTCGCCGATCTTCCAGCCGAAGCGCTTCATGGTGGCGGGGCCGACAAGGGCACCATTGCGGGTGTGCAGCCATGCCTGCTTCTGGTCTTCCGGCACCTTGAACTCGCGATAGACGTCGAGGAAGGTTTCCGGCTTCACCGGGATGGTCGCGAAGAAGTTCTTCGGGTCCTGATAGATGCCGCCAAACCATGAGCTGACGGCCACGGCATCGACGCCGGGAATCCGGCTGATGCGTGCCTCATAGCTCTCCGGCAATGGCTGGATCAAGGTGACCTTGTTCCGGACGATCAAGCGGTCGGCATCGGCGATGTTCACGCCGCCCATCAGGCCTTCCCTGAGCGCGCACAGCAGCCCGAAGAGCAGGAAGGCGATGAAGGCGGAGAGGATGGTGAGCACTGTCCTCAGTTTCTTCCGCTTCAAGCTCGCGATGACCAGCGAGAGGAATTTCATGCCGGCGCTTCAGTGGAAAGTTGGCCTTTGTCGAGGTGGACGGTCCGGGTCGCGCGAGCCGAGGCGTGGGGATCGTGGGTGACCATGATGATGGTCTTGCCGTGGTCCTTGTTGAGTGCCTGGAGCAGGGAAAGGATCTCATCGCCGGACTTGCGGTCGAGGTCACCGGTCGGCTCATCGCAGAGCAGGATGGTGGGGTCGGTGACGATGCCGCGGGCGATACCGACGCGTTGCTGTTCACCGCCCGAGAGCGTGCGCGGGTAGTGTTTCGTGCGGTGCGAGAGGCCGACGACGTCGAGCGCGACTTTCACGTGATCCTTGCGCTTGGACTTGGAGAGGTGGGTGAGGAGCAGTGGCAGCTCGACGTTGCGTTCGGCATTCAGCGTCGGCATCAGGTTGTAGAACTGGAAGACGAAGCCGATGTGCCGCGCGCGCCAAGCCGCGAGCTGGCGATCGGACAGCCGGTCGATGGGTTGATCGCCGATCACCACCGAGCCGGAGCTGGGGCGGTCGAGGCCGCCGATGAGATTGAGCAGCGTGGACTTGCCAGAGCCGGACGGTCCCATGAGCGCGAGGAATTCGCCTTCCTGCACTTCGAGGTCGAGCCGGTCGAGAACGTGGATGTCCTCCGAGCCACGGCGGAAGTTCTTGCTGACTTGCTGGATGCGAACGAGGGCGCTCATCGTTTGGTAAGTTTGACGCGGCTGCCGTCCTGGAGCTTGCCGCTGGTGGAGGTGACAATCGTTTCGCCGGGAGATACCCCGGCGGAAATGGTGGACTGGTCGCCTGATGTTAGAGAGATGGAGACGGCGCGGCGCTCGACCTTCTCGCCGGAGAGCACCCAGACGATGCTGGTGCCATTGTCATCGAAAACCGCGGCCTTGGGGATGGTCAGGGACTTGCCGGCGGGGACGGATTCATCGCTCTGGAAGGCGACCTTCACGGCCATGTCGGGAAGGATGCGCGGGTCGATCTTTTCGAAGCCGACGCGAACTTTTACCGTGGCTTTCTGACGATCGGCGGTGGGGATGATGGCGATGACCTTGGCGGGGATCTTCCACTCGGGATAGGCGTCGAGCGTGGCCTCTACCCGTTGGCCGGGCTTCACGCGATTGATGAAGCTCTCGTTCACGTCCACTTCGATCTCGAGCGAGGCCATATCGACGATGGTGCAGATGCCGGTGCGGGTGAATCCGCCGACCGACATGGGGGAGATCATTTCGCCGGGCTGGGCGTTCTTCGAGGTGACGATGCCACCGAAGGGAGCGAGGATGGTATTATCCTGGACCTGCTGCTTCCACTGGGCGACGTCGGCCTCTGCGACAACGATGTCGGCAGTTTGCTTGCGCAGGCGGCCGGATAGCGACTTGGAGAGGAAATTGGCGCGATCGACGTCGGACTGGCTGGAGGCTCCGCTGGTGGAAAGCTTGTTGACCCGGTCGAGTTCTTTTTCGGCGAGGTCGAAGTTAGAGCGGGTTTCTTCGAGCGCGGTGCGAGTGGCCTCGAGTTGCGCTTCGGCGAGTTTCAGGGCGGCGTCGACGTTCGACGAATCCAGTTTCGCAAGGAGTTGGCCTTCCTTCACCTCCATTCCCTCGTCGACCATTACCTCGGTGACCTTGCCGGTGACCTTGGAGGAAACGGTGGCCGAGCGGCGGGCGGTGACGTAGCCGGAGGCATTCAAAAGGGTGGCGCGGGTGGCTCCGTCGCTCTTGTGTTCCGTCACCTGGGCGGTCTGCACCACGGGGATGTCAGTCCGCTTGGACAGGAAGAACCAAGCTGCGCCACCGGCAGCGAGGAGTAGCAAGAGCCACAACCACAGCAAGCCGCCCCGGCTTTCGTGGTGGGACGGGCGTTCGATGCGGAGGGCGTCGAGAGAAGGCTTCGAACTCATGCGGGCCGGTCTAACGCCCGAAACCTGCCCCAAGTGCGCGGCAAGGCGAGTCGAAAAGTCTCCACGGAGTTAATGCGTTGGGGAGGCGGGCCCGGTGCCCTCCTCGATCAACGCCCAGAGTACCGCAAGTTGTTCGGCGTTCAGAATTTCGGACAAGGGATCGAAATCCCCGCTGTGAAGGCCGTCCCGCCAGGATACTCCGTCCGTGCCGGGATGGCCCTGGGCCAAGCCCTGCACTGAAGTTCGCCAGGCTTCCAAGAAGGGCAGCACGAGGTTCTCCAGATAGGATGGGAGTTCGGTCTGCTGTTTGAGCCGCCCCAACAGCTCGCTGGCCAAGTCTCGATTCAGGCCGCGTTGAACGCCGATTTCTGAATTCAGCTCGCGGTAGGCAATTTTTTGCTCTTCCGATGCGAAGAGCGATCCGCAGATCCGGGCCCAGATGATCTCGCGATGATCCGGCCAGCTCCAACGCCGGTTCGTCTCAACTTCCTTTTCCCAAGAGGCGTACCAGCCTTCCATGTGACGGCGGATATTGAGCGACTGGATTTCCGTCATGCCGACGCGTTCCTCGAGCAGTGCGAGCCGCTGCTCGAGTTCCTGCCGATTCCGGTTTTTGTAGCTTCGGAGTCGAGTCTCCCAGTCTTTCACCGGGAAGGCACTGGCTTGAGACACCTTACGGTCGCTGACGGTGGTTGCCTTGGATGCGGCTGCAGGTCTGTCTTCACGAGGGGGAATAGGCACCACGCGATCCGCCGGAAGCTCGCGACGCAACATCGCCACCAGCGCAATGCCGAGGAGCAGGCAGCCAAATAGCACCAACAGCCGGGGTTTTCCTCCTCCCATCATTGGGGATCAGCCTAGCGGTCTCCGGGAGGAAAGAAAGAATCAGTCCGGGAAGCTTGCGGGACCACCCGTGGCTGCGTTTGGATCCCGCCTGTGACCCCACTCCTCATCGGCACCAATGGCAGCGTCGCCGCGCTCGACTCGACCACCGGCGAAATCCTCTGGGCCACGGAGTTGCGCACTGGCGGGATTCTTTCCTCCACGCGGGGCGAGGATGTGTCGGTGATCCTGCGGGATGGCCGGGTCTATGCGGGCTGTAGCGGGCATTTGTTTTGCCTCGACGCGGGCACCGGCGAGATCTTCTGGCACAACGAGCTCAAGGGCTTCGGGCACAATGATGTGTCATTGGCGCTGGAAGGGGTGTCGGTGCAGTATTTGGAGAAGGTGGTGCGGAGGTCGTCCTAGATTTCGTTGCTGTTGGTGACTTTGTAGCTGGAGTCGCGAAATCGTGATTTCAAGGTGTCGAGTTCCGTGGGGGTAACGAGAAGGCGGTCGTGTTGCCCGGGATCAGAACAACGATTCGGAGTGAGCATAGCCCGGGCCGCCGTCGTGAGTGTGAAGGGCCCGCAGGAGAGTCCGCTGCGGTGAAAACTCCAACACGAGGTTGCCGCCGGGCAAACCGTAGTTCCAGGTGAAGCCTTGGTCGTCAGCCTCCTCAACGGCCATGTCCTCGACATCGCCGAGAAGGAATGCTGCTTCACGGTCAGAGATGCCGGGACGCAGGGCTCCCCGCCGGACAAGCTCTCCGAGCGCGGCCGGTCGCGGCATATCGTGAGCGGACTCGAAAAGCTCAGGATGGCGGAAGCGGAGTGAAAGACCATCCACCGGCACGCGGGCGAGTCCGCTGATAGATTGAGGAATGGCGGCAGGGGGCGTCGCCAGGTTGGCCGAATGGCGTGTGACGGCAAGATACAGTGCCGCGGATGAAACGATCAGGTTGAGAACCAACAAGGGGAGCAGAATCGGGTTTGGAGACTTCATCGTGCGGGTCAGTTTGATCTCAGGGTCGTGCTTCGAGGATCAAGTTTACCGGCGTTTCGGTGGCGCGGCGGAAGCGAGTGAAGCCACCTTGTTTGACGACTTCGCCGAGGCGTCTTTCGCCGGCTTGGGCACCGAGGGCGAGGCCGACTTCCTGGCTCTTCGAACCGGGCGTGCAAATCATCGTGGAGAAGGCGTAGAAGGCGCGGCCGACGGGATTGAGATTTTCCGCCAATGTGTCGCCAGCCATGGGCTCGACGATCATCCAAGTGCCGTCGGGCTTGAGGCATTCGAGGACGTGGGCGGCCATGCCGGCGGGATCGCCCATGTCGTGCAGGGCATCGAAGACGGTGACGAAATCGTAGTCCTTGCCGGGGAAGGTTTTCGCGGCGGCGACTTCGAAGCGGACGTTGCTCACGCCTTCGTCGGCGGCGTGCTGGCGGGCGGCATCGATCGAGGCCCCGTGCATGTCGAAGCCGGTGAATTGTGAGTTTGGAAATGCCTTTGCCATCACGATGGTGGAGACGCCGTGCCCGCAGCCAATGTCGGCGACCTTGGCCCCGGCGCGGAGTTTTTCCTGCACGCCATCGAGTGCGGGGATCCAGTGGTCGACGAGGTTGGCGACATAGCCGGGGCGGAAGAAGCGCTCGGTGCCGCAGAAGAGGCAGTTGTGGTGGTCGCTCCACGGGACGCCGGCGCCCGTTCGGAAGGCATCGGTGACCAGCGGCTCGTCATGATAG
This sequence comes from Luteolibacter sp. Y139, assembly GCF_038066715.1. NCBI lineage: Bacteria > Pseudomonadati > Verrucomicrobiota > Verrucomicrobiia > Verrucomicrobiales > Verrucomicrobiaceae > Neoluteolibacter > Neoluteolibacter soli. The sequence goes on from NZ_JBBUKT010000007.1 coordinate 303,082, forward strand.
AGGGCGGAGACACTGTAGAAGCCGCCGGCCATGGCGACAGGGCTATCGGGGTCCGCGAAGACGGCGGATTGCTCAGAAGTCATGGAGAACTTTTCGCCGGTGGCGTCATATTCCACGTAGCCGGATGCGGCTTGGGTCGCGAGCCATTCGCGGACGTAGCGTTCGTCGAGGCCGGAGCGGGAGGCGAGCTCGGCTGAGGTCGAAGGTCCGGCTTCGGCGAGGGCTCGGTAGAGGCCGAGGCGGTCGCCGAGGATGACCAGCGCGCCATTGGCGGCGGCACCGAGGTCGGTGATGACTTTGCCCATCATCGCGTTGAGGGCATCGGGCTGCGGGGGCGCGGGATTGGCGGGGCGGAAAAGGGGAGCGGTTTTCATGGTGGATTCGGGGATTTCCAGCCAAGGGTGATAGCGCCGTTTTCCGGGGAATGACAGGCGGAAAGGCGACTCATTTTCCCATCCAACGGAAGAGCAGCGGCTCGAGGAAATGCAGGATGAACACGGCCGCGAGACTGCATGTGAAGGGCGTGAGATTTTCCCGTGATTTTCCGCTGCCGAGCGAGATCGCGACGAGTGAGATGATGCCGATCCCGATGCCGGTGCTGATGCTGAAGGTCATCGGCATGGCGATCAGGGTAAGCACGGCGGGCGCCGCGATTTCGAAGCGGCTGATGTCGATTTCGACAACGCTCTCGAACATGAGGATGCCGACGACCACCAAGGCTGGCGCGACGGCTACCGTGGGGATGCTCAGGATGAGCGGGGTGAGGAACAGCGAGAGCAGGAAGAGCGCGGCGACGACGACGCAGGTGAGGCCGGTGCGTCCGCCTGCCTGCACGCCAGTGGCGCTTTCGATGTAGCTGACCACGGTCGAGGTGCCTAACAGGGAGGAGAGGATCGCGGCGAGGGAATCGGCGAGCAGGGCTCGCGAGAGGCCCGGAACATTGCCATTGGCGTCCATCAGCCCGGCGCGCTTGGTGACGCCGATGAGGGTGCCGAGGTTGTCGAACATGTCGACGAGCAGGAGCGTGAGGATGACCGGCAGGGCCTTGAGCGGCTCGTGGAGGATGAAGCCGAAGTCGAGCTTGAGGAAGAGGGGAGAGAGTGAGGCGGGCAGGGAGAAAATCGACTGCGGCCAGTGGGTAATGGTGCCGCCTTTCCCGTCCGGGACGACGAAGCCGATCAGGGAAATCGCGATGATGGAAAGCAGGATGGCCGATGGCACCCGGCGGGCGACGAGGATGCAGGCGATGAGGATGCCCGCTGCGAACAGGGCGACCGGCGGCGAGGTGAGATCGCCCATGTCGACAAAGGTGGCCGGATGAGCGACGACGAGGCCGCCATTTTTCAGGCCGATGAAGGCGATGAAGAGTCCGATGCCGGCGCAGATGGCGGCCTTCATGAAGGCCGGGATGGCGCGGACGATTTTCTCGCGGATGCCGCTGAGCGAGAGCGCGAGGAAGATCACGCCATTGACGCAGACTAGGGCGAGTGCGCTTTGCCACGGCACTCCCATGCCAATGCAAACGGCGTAGGCGAAGAAGGCATTGATGCCCATGCCCGGCGCGAGGGCGAGCGGGAGATTGGCGAGGAAGGCCATCAGCAGCGTGGCGAGGGCTGCGCCGACGGCCGTGGCGGTGATCAGGGCGTCCCGCGGCATCCCGGCGTCCGCGAGGATGGCCGGGTTCACCACGAGGATATAGGCCATGGCGGCAAAGGTGGTGCAGCCGGCGACCATTTCCCGGCCGGGAGTGGTGCCGTGGTCGCGGAGGCGGAAAATGCGGTCCAGAAGTGGCATGGGGTGGGGACCTATTGGGCTGATCCTATAAGAGCCATTTGCCTTTTCGGCAATCTCCCGAAATTTCCTGTCCTGACCGGCCGGTGCCGTTCGTCATTTCCATGAAAGCGCAAAGCATCTAAACCCGAACCATTCGCACACCATGAGCCAATACGTCGACGGATTCGTGATCCCGCTCCACAAGGACAAGATCGAAGCCTACAAGAAACTCGCCCTGAGCGCCAGCGAGGTCTGGCTGGACCACGGCGCGCTCGACTACCGCGAGTGCATCGGTGACGACCTCGATGCCGAACAGATGACCTCGTTCAAAACGATCGCTGGCTGCGGCCCCGACGAAACGGTGGTCTTCGCGTGGATCACCTATCCGTCCCGCGAGCAGCGTGACGCGATCAATGCGGCGGTGATGAAAGACCCGCGCCTCGCCTGCACGATGGAAGATCCATCGGCGATGCCTTTCGATTGCAAGCGCATGGCCTACGGTGGCTTCACGACCTTGGTGCATGGGTCCAAATCCATGGCGACTGCCTGATTCTCTCTCCAACCCAACACATCACTCCCATGAATCCTAGCACTGCGACCGATAACGGACACCTGCTGCTTTTCCGCAGCACCAACTGGCACCGCGGGATGGCACCCGAGGAAATCCAACGCATCATGGCCGATTGGACCTCTTGGTTCGAAGGGCTCCAGAAGAAAGGCCTGATTACCGCCGCGAGCCCGCTTGAGAACGAAGGCTACGTCGTCGCCGGTGACGCACCTACCGACGGCCCCTTCGCGGAATCGAAGGAATCCATCGGCGGCTTCTTCATGCTCAAGACCAAGACCATGGATGAGGCGGTGGCGATCGCCCGGATGTGTCCGGCGCTGCCGTATGGGATGAAGGTGGAAGTGCGTCCCGTGGCTCCGGCTTGTCCGGCCGCGAAGATGGTGGAAGAGGCGAAGGCTCACGCAATGGCTTGATGAGCGCGATGCCGTCACCGGAGATTCCGAAGCTGGCGGAGCACTTGTTCCGCCAGGAGGCGGGCAAGATGGTTTCCGCGCTCACCGGGATCTTCGGCGTGCATCGGCTGCAGCTGGCCGAGGACGTGGTTCAGGAATCGCTGATCCGCGCCTTGCAGACGTGGCCCTACTACGGAGTGCCGGCGAATCCCGCGGCGTGGCTGATGCAGACGGCGAAGAACCGCGCGCTGGACCTGCTGCGGCGGGAGAAGTTCTTCAACGACAAGCAGGACGAGATAGCGGCCTCGCTCGAACGCCTTCCCGAGGAAGGGCCGCAATTTGACGATGAGATTCGCGATCACCGGTTACGGTTGATTTTCACCTGTTGCCACCCGCAGATCCCGCATGATGACCGGACGTTGCTGGCGCTGAAAACACTGTGCGGCTTCGGCATCCCGGAAATCGCCAGTGCATTCCTGGCTAGCGAGGCCGCGGTGGCGAAGCGCCTGACGCGCGCGAAGCAGAAGATCCAGGATTTGCAGATCCCTTATGAAATCCCGGCGGGGAATGACCTTGCCGAGCGGCTGGATGCAGTGCTGCAGGTGATCTATTTGCTCTTCAACGAAGGCTACAAGGCGTCCAGTGGGGACGCCCTAGTGCGGGCGGACTTGTGTGAGGAGGCGATCCGTCTTGCCGGGCACCTTGCCGAACATCCGCGCACGGATTCGCCGCGGGTTCACGCATTGACGGCGTTGATGCTGTTGAATGCTTCCCGGTTGCCTGCGCGCGAGAGCCCCGAAGGAGAATTGCTCACGCTGGAGCGGCAGGATCGCGGCAAGTGGGACCGGGAGAAGGTGGTTCGCGGGATGATGCATCTGGCGCAGGCGACCAAGGGCGACACGCTTTCTGAATACCATTTGCAGGCGGGGATCGCTGCTTGTCATGCGACCGCGCCGAATGATGCGTCAACGGATTGGCCGCGGATCCTTCTGCATTACGACCATTGGGTGGCGATGAGCCGTTCGCCGCTGGTGGCGCTAAACCGGGCGGTCGCGGTCTCGAAAGTCCACGGGCCGGAAGCGGCGTTGGAGGCGATTGCCGGCATTCCCGACCGGCGCTTGCTGGAGAGCTACCACTTGTATCACTCGGTCCTTGGCGATCTGGCCCAGCGGCTCGGGCGCGATCACGAGGCGGCCGACCATTTCCGGCAGGCGATCCGCCAGACCTCGGTGGAGGCGGAGCGGGTGTTCTTGACGGAAAAACTGAACGGCTGCGTCAGGGAAGGGGAGCCGGCGGCTGGATAAGCTGCCAACTCGCGGCAATTCCCGCTTTTCCCGGCGCGCGGTCCGTCCCACGGTCCCGGCGTGCCCGCCGTCACGAACATTTCCTGCTACCGCTTCGCCTGCATGGACGGGCTCAAGGCCCTGCGTGAACGCCTGATCGGCTTCTGCAAAGAGCGTTTGCTGAAGGGCACCATCCTGCTGGCTCCGGAGGGGATTAATCTCTTCATCGCGGGTCCGGCGGAGGCGGTTGAGGAACTGGTGAATGAATTGCGTGCGCTGCCGGGGCTTGAGGATCTGGCTCCGAAATACAGCCTCAGCGATGAGCAGCCGTTCTCACGGATGCTGGTGCGCTTGAAGAAGGAGATCATTGCCTTCGGAGTGGAGAGCATCGATCCGGCGAAGTACACCTCACCGAGGATCGAGGCGAAGCAGCTCAAGCAGTGGCTGGATGAAGGCAAACCGGTGGTGCTCTACGACACCCGCAATGACTATGAGGTGAGGCTTGGCACCTTTAAGAATGCGATCCCGGCGGGCATCGATAGCTTCCGCAATTTTCCCGCCGCAGTCGCCGCGCTGCCGCCGGAGATGAAGGATGCGCCGGTGGTCACGTTTTGTACGGGAGGGATTCGTTGTGAGAAGGCCGCGCCATTCATGGAGCAGGCGGGCTTCCGGGAGGTGTATCAACTCGAAGGCGGCATCCTGAAATATTTCGAGGAGGTCGGCGGCGATCACTACGATGGAGAGTGCTTTGTCTTCGATCAACGGGTCGGGGTCGATCCTGCTTTGAGTGAGACGGGCTCAGCGGTTTGCTTTGCCTGCCAGACACCGCTCACGGCCGAGGAACAGGAAGACCCGCGTCACGTGGCGAACGTGTCGTGTCCTCATTGCTACAAGTCGGATGCCGATCAAATCCAGGAGCGTATTGCGGCCCGGCATGAGGCCTTGAAGCGGGTGACGAGTCCGCTGCCGGGCAGTGTTCCCTATGAAAATCGGCGGCCGATCCGCATTCCCGGCGAGCAGGATGGGAAGACGATCCTGGAGGTGCTGGAGAGCGTTTTCGCCCACGTGGATTTTGAGTGGGCGGAGAAGTTGGCCAATGGCGGCGTGCTTGATCCGCAAGGTCGGCCCGCATCACCGGATCAAGTCGTTCGTGCGGGTGAAGAGTGGATCCGGGTGTTTCCCGGGACGGTGGAGCCGGAGGTGAATGCGGCGATCGAAGTGCTGTATGAGGACGAGGCGATCATCGTGCTGAACAAGCCCGCGCCGCTTCCGATGCATTCGTGCGGCCGTTTTCATCGGAATACGCTTACTCATTTCCTGCATGAGGCTTGGGATCCGGAGAAGCCGCGACCGGCACACCGTCTTGACGCCAATACGAGCGGGGTCGTCGTGTGCGCCCGGACACGGCATTTCGCCAAGCTGCTGCAACCGCAGTTCTCGCGGGGCGAGGTGGAGAAGGTTTACCTCGCGCGTGTGCATGGGCATCCGGCGGAGGACGAGTTCACCGTGGATGCGGCGATTTCCGATGAGGCGTGTGTTGCTGGTGCTCGGGAGATTGCAGAAGAAGGATTGGAGTCGAAGACTGTCTTTCGTGTGGTTCAACGCGATGAGGATGGGACTGCTCTATTGGAAGTGCGCCCGCTGACTGGCCGGACGAATCAGATCCGCATTCATCTCTGGCACGCGGGGCACCCGATCGTGGGCGATCCGAACTATCTGCAGGATGGGAAGCGAGGCGACACGCAGACGCTGTCCGTGGAGGATCCGGCGATGCAGTTGCACGCGTGGAAGATCGAGTTCCGGCATCCGCTTTCCGGCGCTCTCGCTCACCACTCGGCCACATTGCCGGAGTGGATGGGAGAGGTGGTGCTGGAAAAATAGCATTAAGGGCTTGCCTTCCGGGTTCTGAAATGTTGGTTTTCCAGCATGAACGGCAGGCAACCCTTTAGGTCTGGAAGCGCGACGGTGGCTTGTCTGTTCGTGTGTGGCTGCGCCTGCTGGGTGCTGAGCTCCACAATGATGGGAAGCAGCGGACCGTTTTCTGAAGAAAGACCGGCGGAACTGAGGATGGTTCCGCCCGAGGATTTGGATCAGAAGCAGGAACTCGCCGTGAGCGTTTCCTCGTCAGGGTGGACCCGTGAAGACGGTGGCAAGCCTCCGAGAGCTATCGAGGTCCTAGAAGAGGGGGATTGATTGCAAGAGAAGATCTGGGAGGCGCGGGAGAATCAAACTCGCCCCACTTTCTTCCAACGATCGGCCGTGGAGTCGCAGGGAGGTATCGTCTCCAGTGAATAGTGCGGTCAGGAAGCCGCAGGAGTTGGCTGGGTCGATGTCGTTGCGGACATCGTTGCCGACGTAGAGCACTTCGTGGGGCTGGATGCCTCGCTCTAACAGTCGGACACGGGCGATCTCGAAGAGGTGCACATCCGGCTTCGCGCGTCGTTCGAGGTAGGAGAAGAAGCGGAGGTCGGGATCAATGCCCAAGTTTGCCAGGGAGTCGCCGAGGCAGGATTCCAAGACGGGTATGGTGTAGAACTGGGCGTTGGAGATAAGGCCGAGTTTTAGTCCGCGAGAAGAGAGTTCACGGAGCGTCTCAACTGCTCCGGGCATGGCGGTCACGGGATTGGCGGCTTGTTCATGCTCCATCGCGAGCTGCTCAATTCCGTTGGAGGAAAGCTCGGGATGCATGGCCGCGTGGATCTCGCGGATGTCGACTTCCGGAAACGGATGCGGCGAGGCAGCGTGAGCCTTTTCGATCAGAGCTCGCAGCGTGGGATCGGGATGTATTTCACCGGCTGACGATTTCAGCAAGGTGCCGTAGACGTCGAAGAGGACGGCTCGAAGATTCACGAGAGCAAGAAATGGAACGAGCCCGGCTTGAGGTAGCCGGCGAGGATCTTGTGCTTCGGCACTTCTTCCGGCGGCTCGGGCTTGGCGTCGATCAGTTCGGCGTAGAGCTTTTTCAGGCGCGAACTGTAGGCATCGGTGGAGTAGGGGAGCAGGTCACCGGGCTTGGCGGTGGGCTCGGTGAGCTTGAGCGTGCGGCGCAGCCAGGTGCGGGCGGGTTGGGTTTCGGCGCGGATTTCCACCAATACTTGATCTAGTCCGTCACCGGATAGAAGTCGATGGATGACTTGTCGCTGGAGGTCTTCCGGAAGGTTGCCGAAGTCGAGGTGGCCGTCGTGGAGCATCGCGGCGAAGGAACGCTCGAGGTGCTCGTTCGACATCGGCTCGCCGTAGCTTTCCAGGGTGGCTCGCATGCTGCGGATCAGGCGCTGGCGGAGGGTTTCGCGGCCGACCCACTCGACTGGCACGAGCAGTCGATCGTAGAGACGGCCGGGCACGATACCGGCCTCTGCGAAGTCGTTGGTAACTGCGGGCAGGTTCCGCCCTAACAGCGGCTTGCCGAGAGTGACCGGCTCCAGGAAGCCGAGGCCGAATCCTTCGGCGACGGACGTATTGATGCAATGCGTCGCGTGGCGCAGCCAACTGGCGTAGGTGCGTGGTGACTTGGGAGAGGGCGAGAGGCGGCCGACGACATCGAGCAAGACTGGCAGGCCGGTGTCGGCGGCAAAGGCACGCCATTCCTCATAGACGGGCATCCAGCGTACGGCGTCCGGTGCGAGGCTGACGGCATAGCGGGTGCCTTTCGGAGAGAGGACAGAGAGGAGGAACAATTCGCCAAGGTTCTTTCGGCGGATTGCTCGAATCGGATAGAGTACCAGCGCTGCGTCTGGCTTCTTCTCCAGCGGCTTCACGGCGGCGGGCTGGGTGATCGCGTTCGGCAGCAAGACGGAATGCCCGGCGGGGAGCCCGGCTGCGAGGAAGTGACGGCGGTCGCGCGAGTTGAGAAAGGCCTGCTTGATTCGCGGCGAATGCGGGTAAAGCAGCTCCGCATCGGCGATGAGCGGGTAGTTCATCGGCCGGCCGTCTTCGGCGAGATCGTGGAATTGCAGGACCATCGCTTCGCCCGCTTCGGCCAACTGCGCCACGACATCGGCGATGACCGTATTGCGGCCCAGAGAGTGATTGTGGAAATGCCAGACGATGGGATCGCTGCCGAGCGAGGCGACCACGGCGGCCTTCATTTCCTTCATCAATTGGCGGGCGGTTGGTCCACCGGGGTCGGTGTGGTAGCGCAGGCCCTCGACGACCTTCACTGGCAAGCTCGCGCCGCTTTCGTCCGGCTCACCGCTCAGGATGACGTGGCGGATGCCGAGTTCGGTGAGGCAGCGTGACGCGGTGTGGATCACGCGGGTCACCCCGCCGCGGTGGAGGTGATAGTGGACGATGGCGACGGAATACGGCGGAGTCATCGGTCGAGCGGGCCGAGGGGTTTGACGAAGTGGAAGCCCCAGATTTCGAAGCCGAGGCGATGATAAAGCCGGTGGGAGGGGTGATTCGACGTGTAGCTGTCGAGCACGGCGAGATTGCAGTCTTTCTCGCGGGCAAGCGCTTCGAGTCGTTGGATGAGGAAGCTACCCACTCCGGATGAACGGAGTTCGGGATCGACCACGATGTTATCGAGTTCGAGGTAACGGCCGCACCAGACCTTGGTGGCGATCCAGGCGCTGGCGAGGCCTGCCAGCTTGCCGTCGATAAAGGCGCCGAAGGCGTGGTAGTGCGGGTGCTCGGCGAGGATGGCCTTGAAGCGCTGTTCCAGCACTTCCGGCGGGGTGCTGGCGTTCAGAATCGCCAGCAAGCGGAGGGCGGCGGGAATGTCCTCGGCGACGAGTTCGCGGATCTCCGGCGGGGTCACGCGGACTTCCTAGCGCGCTCCGCCGCCGCAGGGAAGCGTTCGCGATATTCCGGCAGAGAAATCATCGGCGGGCGCTCGCCCGGGGCGGCCACCGGCTGGGGATGGCGGGCGAAAAAGGAATCGAGGATCTCCCCGGACATCCGGCCGAGCTGGGCCAGCGAGCGGTTCCGGTGGATGCGTTCATCGAGGTCGGTCTGGCCGATGGCGGCGGCGCCGTGGAGCCGGTGGCAGTCTAACAAATGGGCGATTTCCACCCCGTAGCCGGTGGGCATGGCGAACTGCTCCAGCAGCTCGCGCCGGGCGGCATACTCGCCGGCCAGTGGCTGGTGAAGCCCGGCGAGATCCGGGCAAAAGCGCTGGAGCAAGGGGCGGACGAGGATTTCCGTGACGCGTCCGCCGCCGCGGGGATCGACACCTTCCGCGGCGAGGAGCGGGCGCTCGTAGAAGCCCTTCACGTAGCCAAGTTCGGCATGCCGGATCAGCGGGCCGACGGTGCCATAGACGAAGCGCGGATGGATGTTTCCGATATCGCCATCGACGAAGCAGATGATGTCGCCGGTGAGCTGATAGACGGCTTTCCAGAGGTTCTCGCCCTTGCCGGTGCGCTGGCCTTGGAAGGGAAGGATGTCCGATGCGAGGATTACTTCCGCTCCGGCTTCTTCCGCCAACGCGCGGGTGCGGTCGGTCGAGCCGGAGTCGATGACGACGAGTTCATCGAGCAGGCGATGTTGGTCGAAGAGCGCGGCCTTCAACACCGAGACCACGCGGGCGATGGTGCCTTCCTCATTGAGCGTGGGGATGCACAGCGAGACTCGCAGGCCAGCGGCCTCCTTCGCTGCGACGAGGGCGGGCAGGTCGGCGAAGTCGCGGTGGTGGAAGGTTCGGGCCATGTTCAGTGACTCTCGGGTTGAATCAGTTTCATTTCAATCCTTCCCCATTCGCCGGATGGCAGCTGGAGACATTCCTGAAGTTCGAGATGTTTTCCCAACGCGGATCCTTCGTTGGGGTTCTTTCGATAGATCATCGAGTGACTGCTGGGTGAGGTACTCCACATCACTTCGAGGATATTGGGAAATTCGCCGAATGTTGCTACCGAGGAGATCAAGGAAGGGGTGGCGAATACACTTCCTCCATAGGTCAGGATGTGTGCCTTGGCCGTTGCCAGTTCCTTTGGGAAGGAGCGACGGACTTCACGCTGGCGGATCAAGTCCCTTACAAAGAAGCCGAACTGGATGAGGAGGAGCATTCCCACCACCGATGCCCACAGCCGGACAGGTTTGGTCCAGAATGGGATCTTTCTCAGCCGAAGGGCGCATGCCGCGACGATGGACTCCGCCGCGAAATACATGCAGGGCGAAACATCCAAGGTCCAGAATTCCAAGTCGCCGTAGCTTCGCCATTCCCCATTGATCTCAAGCGGTTCGCGGGCGGCGACGTGCCAGAGAATCCGCAAGCTGCCAAGAATCGCTCCGGGAACGGCGAAGAAGGCCGCGAACCTGAGCGCGCTTTGAGAGCCCTTCAGGATGCTGAATCCGGCCAAGAGGAAAACCAGCCCGCCAAAGTTGTAGCTACCATGCGAGAACGATCCGGCAGCCTGAAGTGCGATGCCGGCAACCAGCATCCATCCCAACAGCTTCGTCGGAAAGGAGTGCTTCGCGGCAAACTTCTCCTCTTCGAAGCGGTCGATGTCCTTCTGGTAATTCCGCTTTTGTTCCTCTGACAATGGGACGCCCTCGGGGCGGCGGATTTCTGTGGGCCTTGGAGCCGGAGAATCCATCGTCGTTAGATCATATCCCGCGTCACCCGGTATCGCGCTGCGCAGCGCGGGCACTGGACGGTGATGACGTCGGCGTCCTCAAAGAGATCGTCCTTCCGCTCCCGCCACGAGCCGAGCACGGGGAGGATTTGGGCGAGGGTGCAGCCGCAATGGAAGTGGAAGCGCCGGGTCTCCAGCAGAGTCGTTTCTTCCGTTTCCTCGATCTTCTCGACGGCCTCCGCGTCGAGCTTGGAGAGCCATTCCTCGTCGCAATCCGGCTGGGCGGTGACGAGCGTGAAGACTTCGTCGTCGTGACGGAACATCCGGGCCGGTCGCTGCTCGGATTGCTCGTAGTAGCGCTCGACCCAGTGGAGTGGGTCGCGGTCGTCCACCTCCAGCGTGGAAAGCCGCGGCTCGGGCAGGCTGCGGGAGATGGTCTGGGAGTAGAAGTAGTGGCGATCCGGCTCGCGGACGTCCTCGGTGAAGAGGCGTCCGACGACGGATTCCTCGGTCGAACCGGCGGTCACGAAGACATTCACCCGCGGGGCGCGTAGGCTGACGGTCCAAGCGATCGTCTCCGCCCATGGCCGGGCGACGGCGTGGAGAGTGATGCCGGCGAGGAAGTCCTTCAGCATCTGGTCCAGTTCGCCGGGGTGGCGGATGCCGTGCTGCATCAGGTGCAGGTAGTAGTCCGTGTAGATCGGTACGAATTGAGCACGCAGGATCAAGGCGTTGCGATGACGGACGAAGATGGATTCGACCCTGACATACTCCTCGACGCTGACCTGCTCCGGCTCTTCCACGGCGCAAGGGTAGGGGCGGGTGGGGCCGGAATCCAAACCCGAAATTCCCTTTGCTGTCACGGGCTGGAAAGGACTTTGGAGAAATGGGTTTGAGATAGGGCGAAGCATGGGACAGATTACGTGGCGTCGCCGCGTGTCAGGATTTCCGCCAGCCCAGCTCATTCCGCCGCAAGTGCTCCTAGGCGCCTATGCCCAAGGGGTTTTCCCCATGGCCGACGCGGGCGAGCTGACGTGGTTTTCGCCGCTGATGCGCGGCATTATCCCGCTGGATGGCAGCTTTCACGTCCCTCACGGGCTGAAGCGGTCCATGAAAAAGGCACCCTTCGAGGTGAAATGGAACAGCGACTTCCGCGGGACCATGCAGGGGTGCGCCTCGCGCGAGAGGACGTGGATCGACGCCACGATTCTCGAAAGCTACTGCCTGCTGCACCGGCTGGGCTACGCGCACTCGGTGGAGACGCACGATGAGGAGGGCTTGCAGGGCGGCTTGTATGGGGTGGCCCTCGGCCGGGCTTTTTTCGGAGAGAGCATGTTTTCCCGGAAGACCGACGCCTCGAAGGTGGCGCTGGTGGCGCTGGTGGAGGAGCTCCGGGCGCGCGGCTTCGTGCTGTTGGACACGCAATGGCTGACCGAGCATCTGCGCCGCTTTGGCGGGCAGGAAATCCCGCGGGACGAGTATCAGCGGCGGCTGAAGGACGCGATCGGTTCGCTGGAGGAGGGCTTCCATCCGCCGAAGCTGGGGCCAGGGGCCTGAGGAAAGGGTGCGGAGCGTCGGGGAAGTGCCGAAGGAGTGAAACCTGTGCCGGGTTTCGGGGTTTCTGCTCCGGGTGAATTTTCCCGTGCGTCGCCGTGGGAATTCCTCGACTCTCGGAAACCCCACCGGAAAATCCCGTCATGTCCCAAGCGATCATCGATCCCGAGGAAGTCCGCCGTTTCGCCACGGAATTGAAGCGTTTCAATAACGAGGTGAAGGAGCGAACCGCCTCGCTGATGTCCCGCTTCGCCGCGCTGGGCGACAGCTGGCAGGACCAGGAACACGAGAAGTTTTCCGCCGAGTTTCTCCAGATGATGAAGACGATGAAGCGCTTCATCGAGCTCTCCGACCAGCACGGCCCCTATCTCCTTCGCAAGGCGGACCGCATTCAGCAGTACCTCGACCAGCGCTAATCCATGGATAGCCAGGCACGGGTGGGATCGATCGAAGCCCTGGAGGGATTCCGGGCGGCGTTGATCCGTTATACCGAGCGTGCCCGGCGGGCGCTGGATGACGTGACCGGCGAGGTCAAGCGCACCCGCGGCTGGCTGGAAGTGGAGCAGCGGCAGAAGTGGGAGGGAGAGTTCCGGCGGCGCGCGCGCATGTTAGAGCAGGCGGAGCAGGAGCTTTACAGTGCGCGGATGTCCTCCCTGACCAATGACAAGACTGCCCAACAGATGGCAGTGAACAAGGCCCGTCGGGCGCTGGCCGAGGCCGAGGAGAAACTCGCCGTGCTGAAGCGGTGGCGGCAGACCTTTGACGCGCGGATCGAGGTGCTGGCCAAGCAGCTTGAAGCGCTCCACGAGACGCTTTCCCGCCAGATGCCGAAGGGGGTGGTATCGCTCACCAATTCGATCCGCCTGCTCCAAGACTACGCCGAAGTCCACGTCCCGCGCGAGGTGACGGGCGGCGGCGAAACCACCACCGAAGAAACCTCCGAACCGTCATGAGCCTGGGTGCCAGCAAGTCGCTCCTCAATGAGGCGAATCGCGAGCTTTTCGCGCGCTGGGAAGAGACCCGCGCGTCGTGGCGTGACGCCAAATCCTTCGATTTTGACAAAGAGTATCTCGCCGGCCTACCGCAGGCCGTCGCCACCGCCACGCGGGTGATCGAGGAACTCGATGTCGTGCTTTCCAAACTCCATGCCGACTGTGACTGACCCCCTGCATCCCGAGCGCGTCCGCGAGCTATTGCTGCGGCTGCAAGCTGCCATTTCGTCCATTTCCGGACGCGAGGCGGCGCTCACCCGCGCCCATGCTGCGAGCGTGCTGGTCGCACGGCGCCATGCGACCGCGCGGCGCGAAGCCGGCGAGGTGGATCGGGCGGCGCGGCAAAAGAGACTGATGGCGCACTCGGATTCCGAGCAGGAGGCCGTGGTGATCAAGTACGAGGCGCGTCGTAGCTGGATGAACCGCGCCGCGCAGTCCGCTCATGCGGGCCTGGCCAAGCGGGTGCGCAATGAGAAGGACCGCCACGTGGGCCTGCGCCAGGCGCAGACCATGCGCAGCAAGGAGGAGGCGAAGGAGCTGTGGGAGCGAGCCCGCCAGGATCACCGCGAGTTTGCCCAGGGGATCTCGGCGGATCTTGAGGAAACCGCCGCGACCGCCCGTGGTGCGGTGAAGGTGCTGCGCGGTTTCCAACCGTGGTTCAGCCTGATGCTGCGCAAGGGCAAGTTCGTCAAAGGCGATGAAGCTGACACTTCCAAGGACCGTGAAACGCTTCAGGGTGAAAGCCAGCGGCGACTCGCGGAGGCAGGCAGACAGCTCGACTCGCTGAAGAGAAATCCGCTCGCGGCCTTGTTCCGCTTTGTGCCGTTGACCGCGCTGCTGGTGGTGATTGGAGGCGTCTTCGGCTACTTGATTTACAGCGCGCCTGATCGAGCCGCGGCATGGGCCGCGCAGAAGCCGAAGCTGCTGATGGCCCTGCTCATTCCGTGCGCGCTCCATTTCCTTTCCACGCTGCTGCTGTTCCCGGCGGTGCGCCGGATGGCGATCACCCTGCAGTCATCCCGGAACCTGGGTGCGGGAGCGGCTGCGGTGTCGGAGTCGAAGGTCACCGCGCTCGGGGAAAGCCTGAAACGGGAGGTGGCCCAGCAAAGTGCAGGACTGAGCGAAACGCTGCGTGGCAGCGAAGAGATCGGGCAGGATCTGATGCAGCAGGGACGGCGCAAGATCGAGGCGCAGGTAGCCCGCTTGCCCGCGAAGGCCGAGGCGCTTCACCGGCGGAATCTTTCCCACGTGGCCGACCGGATGCATCAGGCGGTCTCGAACTTCGAGGCCCAGTCCAAGGCGGAGGATGCTGCCCGTGACGCGGAGTATGCCGCGGCTGTCGGGGCAGCTGATGTGACACGGGAGGAAGGTTTGAACCAGTTGCTCGGCGAGTGGGAGGAGCAGGTGAAGCCGGCTTATGCCGAGTTGTCGGTGCTGGCGGAGCAGGCTGACAGCCGCTTCCCGGAGTGGAGTGAGTCGTGGGTCGGCACGTGGACGCCGCCGGAAAGTTCCGAGCGGGTGGTGCCTTTCGGCAAGCTCGTGGTTTCGCTCAAGGAGCTGGCGGGCGGCATGCCGGAAAGCGATCGCTTTACCCTGGATGGTCCCGCTGAGTTCGAGGTGCCGCTGGCGCTCGGCTTCCCGGATCGGGGTTCGGTTTTGTTAGAAGGGGATGCGTCTGCCGCAGCCTCGGCGATCAATGAGATCGTCCTGCGGGTGCTGACCACCCATCCGGCAGGGCGGGCGATGTTCACGTTGATCGATCCGGTGGGACTCGGGAAGGACTTCGCCGGGCTGATGCACCTCGGCGACTACGAGGAGACGCTCATCCACGGCCGGATCTGGACGCAGACGACGCAGATCGAGGAACGGCTGGCGGAGGTCAACGAGCACATCGAGAAGGTGATCCAGATGTATCTTCGCAACGAGTATGCGACGCTCGACGAATACAACGAGCACGCCGGCACGGTGGCGGAGAAGCATCGCTTCGTGGTGATTTCGGGTTTCCCTGCGGGATTCAGCGAGGTGGCTTCGAAGCGGCTGCTGAGCATCGCGACCAGCGGCGCGCGCTGCGGCGTCTATCTGCTGATGCACCGCGACCCGCGACAACAGGTCGAGCCCGCTCTGGCTGATGCGCTGGAGAAGGCTTGCCTGCGGCTGGTGCCGCAGGGAGATGCCTTTGCCGTCGCGAGCTTGCCGGCCGGAGGAAATCACGCGGTGCTTGCCCCGCCGCCGAAGGGCGAGCTGGAGACGACGCTCGTGCACCGGCTCGGTCAGGCGAGCATCGACTCGAATCGCGTGGAGGTTCCGTTCTCGCACATCTCGCCGCCGGAGAGCGAATGGTGGAAAAACAGCACCGGTGACGAACTGCGTGTGCCGATTGGCCGCAGCGGGGCGAAGAAGTTCCAGATGCTGGCGCTCGGCAAGGGTACCCGCCAGCACGCGCTGATCGCGGGCAAGACGGGTTCCGGCAAATCGACGCTGTTCCACGTGATGATCACCAACCTCGCGCTGCAATGCAGCCCGGACGAGGTGGAGTTCTACCTGGTGGACTTCAAGAAGGGCGTCGAATTCAAGTGCTACGGCTCCAAGCGCCTGCCGCATGCCAAGGTGGTGGCGATCGAGAGCGATCGCGAGTTCGGCCTCAGCGTGCTGCATCGCGTGGATGAGGAGCTGCGCCGTCGCGGTGAACTGTTCCGCAAGGCCGGTGCGCAGGACGTGGCAGGCTATCGCAAGGCGACCGGTCTGCCCTTGCCGCGGACCTTGCTGATGATCGATGAGTTCCAGGAGATCTTCACCGAAGACGATGCCGTCGCGCAGTCGGCGTCCCTCTTGTTAGACCGGATCGTTCGCCAGGGCCGTGCCTTCGGCATCCATGTGATCCTCGGCTCGCAGACGCTTGGCGGTGCCTACACGCTGGCGCGTGCGACGATCGGGCAGATGGTCGTGCGCATCGCGCTGCAGTGCAATGAGGCCGACGCGTATCTGATCATGGACGACGACAATCCCGCGCCGCGCCTGCTGACGAGGCCGGGCGAAGGGATCTACAACGACAATGCCGGTGCGCTGGCGGCGAACAGTCCTTTCCAAACCGTGTGGCTTTCGGAGGACGAGCGGAACCGCTTGCTCGACCGTGTGACGGAGATGGCCGCGGAGCAGGGAAGAAAGCCGGCCGCGCCGGTGGTGTTCGAGGGCAATGCTCCGGCGGACCTGGAAGCGAATGTCGAGTTGGCCGGGCTGTTGCATGAGCGTCCGCAAGCGCGGCCCGCCGAGGTCAAGGCGTGGCTGGGTGAGCCGAATGCGATCAAGGGCCCCACAGAGGCCGTCTTCGGTCGTCGCAGCGGCAGCCATTTGCTGGTGGTCGGCCAGTCGGACGAGCGGGTGGGAACGCTGTTGGAAGTGGCAACGCTTTCGCTGGCGGCCGGGCTGCCGGCAGATGGAGCGCGCTTCGTGATTCTCGATGGGAGCGGTGCTTCGAAGCGGCTGGTCTCGACTTTGCCGCATGAGGTGAAGGTCGTCGGCCCGGCGGGCGTGACGGATGCCTTTGGCGAACTGGCCGCGGAACTCGCGAAGCGGAATGCGGGTGAGGCTGAAGGGCCGGAGATCTTCGTGGTCGTTCATGGCCTGCAACGGTTCAAGAAGCTGCGGCAGGAGGATGATTATTTGTTCTCGATGGACGATGGTCCCTCGGGTCCGAACCCGGCGAAGGTGCTGGCGGATCTCGCCAGCGAAGGTGGTGCCGCAGGAATCCATCTCCTCGCGGGCGTCGATACCTGGAACAACGTCGGCCGCTGGTTGCCGCGCAAGGTGATGGCGGAGTTCGAGATGCGCGTGCTGTTCCAGATGAGCGCGAACGATTCCGCGAACCTGATCGACTCGCCTGCGGCGGGGAACCTCGGGCTGCATCGTGCGCTGCTCTATAATGAAGCGCATGGCACCACCGAGACCTTCCGGCCTTATGCCGAACCCGAAGGGGATTGGTGGGAGAAGGCAGCTGAACAGATGAAGGCGGGCGCGGTGGGAGCGGCGAAGTGATTCGCCGTTCCGGCGTCGAGCGGGCAAAGAAAAAGCCGTGGGCTTTCGGCCCGCGGCTTTCTTGTTTGAATTTCTAGAAGGGATCTCAGAACCCGATCATCGAGACCAGCTCCGCGTCGTCGTACTTGGCGAGATGGTCGGAGGCTTCGAGGAGGACTTCGTTTTCGAAGTCATCCTGCAGCGCGGCGAGCGAGGCGTCCGGGGCGTTGACCTTGACCATCTTCTCGTTGCCAGCGCCGGTCCCGGGGTGGGACTGGAGCGTGAGGACGACTGCGACCAGGGCGGCGGCTCCGGCGAGGGAGGTGCCGATGGCGGCGGGGATCCAGATGCGGCTCCACCATGGTTTCTCCTGCCCGGCGAGGCGGGCGGCGCGGACGACGTTGTCGGCGAAATTCGGGCTGGGCCGCGCGGAGCGGCTTTCCCGGAGGAGTTCCCAGACGGGATCCTTTTCAAGGCCGTTGACGAGGTCCTGTTCGAAGTCGCTGGAGGAGTGTGAGTCGCGCTTCATGGTGACGAGATAGTTTCTGGCGGAAGTAACCTACTTGCGAGGCAAAAGTTGCTGCGGGATTTCAGACGCCCCGCTTGTCCCCCCATAGCCGGACGTGGAGGCGGTCGCAGAAGCGCCAGCCGTGCGTCATGCACGGGCCGGTGAGGGCGAGGCCGTGCCGGTCGAGTTCGGCGGCACTGCGGCCCTCTGGCATGATCAACACCTTGCTGGCGGGAATGTTGTGCCCGGTGGTGAAGGCGAGGATTTCCGCCACGTCCTCCTCGCCGCGGGCGACGAACTTGAACCAGGCCTTGGGGTCCGTAGCGAAGGAGTCGATGACCGCCGGGACGGTGCGCAGGCGGGCTTCCATCCCGGAATTCGCCAGCTTGGGCGAGACATTGAACTGATTCACCGCGGCGCGGAATTCGGGCGTGGGCGGCTTGGTGCCATTGGTTTCCACCTCGAAGACGTAGGCCGGGTCGATGGCTCTCAGGCCTTGGATGACCTCCAGCCACGCCTCCTGCTGGAGCAAGGGTTCGCCGCCGGTGAGCACCACGCGGCGACAGGGAAAGGCGGCCACGCGGGAAACGACTTCCGCGGCGGGGACCTCGATCGTCACGTCAGCCTTGCGATGCTTCCGGTAGGCCGGGTCGGCGTCCTTGTCGTGCTTCCACGGGGTCCCCTCGAAATTCCAGGTGTGGTCGGTGTCGCACCAGCGGCAGTGGAGGTTGCAGAGCGAGGCCCGGATGAAAACGGCCGGGAGACCTGCGGAGACGCCTTCCCCCTGCAGGGTAAAAAAGATTTCGGGGCCGTCGTTGAGGCGGGCGAGGAGCATGGGGAGACGATGAACGCCTCCCGTGCGTCCGCCAAGGCCGGTCACTGGCCGAAGAACTTCTTCATCGCCTTCTGCTCGTCGGGATCGAGCGCGTCCTTCCAAACGCGGTCGCCGCCGTCGCCGGTGGCACCGGCCTCACCGCCAGCGTGCGAGCCGACGGCCGACTTGTCCACGTCGTGCTCGCCATCCTGAAGCTGGAGCAGGTCGCCGGGCAGGGAGCGGGAAAGATCTTTCGACTCAAGGCCGGTCAGGTCGCCGGTATCGAGCTTCTTGCCCTCGGCACCGAGCATGCCGGGAGAATGGCCGGGGCCGCGGTCCACGCCGCCCTTGCCCGCGCCTTCGCCGTCCTTGTCGCCATCCTTGTCACCGTCACCACTGCCGCCGCCTTTTCCTTTGCCGTCACCGTCGAGCAGCTCATCGAGCCATTCGTCGCCCTGGCAATCGCCGCCTTGGCAGTCCTTGCAGGCCTTGCCGGCTTTTTTCATGGCGTCGCGGAGTTGCTGAAGCTGGTCCGGCGGGATCTGGCCGAGATTCTTTGGGTCGAGTTGCTTGAGCTGGTCGAGAAGCTTGGAGTTCGGCTTGAGCGCGCCGTTCTGGAGGCCTTGCAGGGCCTGGTCGAACTGGTTCAGGAGCTTCTCCTTGTCCGCCGCGGACATGCCGCCGGCATTCTTTTCGAGGTTTCCGAGCGCCTTGTCTGCCCGTTCGAGCTCGCGCTCGAGCTTGTCCACCTGAGAGGTGTGCTCCTTTTTCAAGCTATCGGTGGCTTCGAGGGAGGAATGGCTGAACCAATCCTCTTCCTTCTGCGCGCGAAGCTCCTCGAGCTTCTTCTTCATTTCTTCGATGTAGGTCTCATCGAGGGTCTTATCTTCATCGAGGCGCTGGAGGTCGGATTCCAGCTTGGCCCATGCGAGCGGCTCGTCCTTGTCGACGACGGGATTGGTGCGGGCGGAGACCGGGAAAAAGAGTCCGGCGACGAGGAAGAGGAGCGCGGCGAAGGGCGGGATCAGGACCCGCTGCCAATGCCACTCGACGCCAGCATCCACCTTCGGTGGCAATTCCGGCCAAGGGGCGACGCCAGCCTTCGCGGCGGACAGGGCATTGCGGAGGCGCATCGAGGCTTCGATGCGCACCAGCGATTGCTCCGGCTTTTCAAAGCGGCGGCGTGCGACCAGCCACGCGATGCCGGCGAGCAGCGCGACGGTGCCGAAGGCTGACAGGCCAAGCACCCAGGCCTGGGAGTCCGGTGCCTCGCGACGGATCAAAAGCAGCACACAGGCGCCTACCAAGCCGACCGTCACCAGCGGCGTCGAGAGGGTCTGGATCCACCAGGCGAGGTTGATCTTTCGGGCCACGGCAGCGGCGTGGCGAGTCCACGCGTCGCGAAGCTTTTCCGAGGGAGTTTGCATGATCCGGTTGCTAGACTAACCCCACAGGGCGGGATCGCGATGTGAAAAATACGTGATTTTCCATTCGGCCGATCACAACTTGCGAATCCCCGTGCCCGCGGGTTTGATGGGCCCAAATGAGCGAACTGCCCGCCAAGCCGGATTCCGAGAGCTTTGCCAAGAGGATCGTTGAGTCGATCGTCGGCGCGATTTCCCGCATTCCGACCACGGAGATGACGGAGAGCCCGATGCCGGACGAGGCCGCCCGGACCATCGCGCGCCAGGCGGCGCTCAAGGCTGCAGCGACGGCAGGCACGCTGGGCTTGCCTGCGGGACCGCTTGGCTGGCTGACCATCGTTCCCGAGATGATGAAGGTCTGGCAGATCCAGACACAGATGGTGGCGGATCTTGCCGGCGTGTATGGCCAGACCGCGTGCCTGTCGCGCGAGCAGATGACCTACTGTCTGTTCCGCCACGGCGCGGCGATGGCCGTCCGCGATCTGGTGGTGCGGGTGGGAGAGCGCTACCTCATCAAGGAGGTCTCGCTGAAGGCGTTCCAAGCCATTGCGCAGCGGATCGGCCTCAAGATCTCGCAGCGCGCGCTTGGCAAGGCGTTCTCACGCTGGGTGCCAGTCGTGGGTGCGGTCGGTGTTGCCGGCTACGCGTACTTCGATACGGCTCAGGTGGCGAAGACGGCGATCGATCTGTTCGAGAAAGGCATCGAGCCGCCGGAGCCGGAGATGAAGCGGATCGGCGGCGGGCCGCCGCCTTTGCCGTGATCGCGGGGGCTCAATCCCGGTGCGCGAGTCCAGTATTCCAGTATGCCTATGACACTGGATTACTGGACTGCCGCTCAAGGTGCAGCCGCCTCTTCTGCGGGGCGGCGCAACACGACCTTTTGAAGGAAGCCGGAGCGTCCGCCGTCGCTATTGGTGAAGAAGTCGGCATTGCTCTTCAGCACGATGAGCTGGACCTGTTCCTTCGGGTTCACCGCGAGCAGATTGTTTTCCTGCATCTTCCACTTGCCCTGGTTGTCGTAGGCGAGTTCGTAAATGACCTGGCCGTCTTCCTGAGGTGGCACCACGAAGGAATCCTTGGTGCCCATTTCCTTCACGGCCTTGCCATTGCAGCGCATGGCGATCTTCACCGGGCTGTAGTTCAGGATCCGGAGTTGGCCGAGCGGAAGCTTGGTCGGGTCATCATCAATGACATAGGTCTGGTAGGTCCCGGCACTGAGCGGCGCGATGAGCACGGTGACGCGGGTCGAACCGGCGGGCACCTTGGCGAGGGCGACCAGGGTTGGGTCCTTCTTCCGGAGTTCGGCCAGCTCGGGCGGAATCGCGGCGGTATTCTGAGAGCCCTCGGTGGCCTTGGCCGCGGTGGCGGGATCCTGATGAATCTCCATCACCTCCGGACCGGAATAGCGGACGGGCTTCGAATAGCGGAAGGCGAGGGCGGTGACGGGCTCGCCCTTGCCAGCGGACTTCAAGGTAAGGCCCGGAATGTCTTCGCCCCACGAGACGAGGTCGGCTTTGACAGAGACCTGAGCCGTGGCGGCCGAGGCGAGGGCAACGGCGGCGACGAAGGCGAGCGTGAGAAGCTTAGATTTCATTCGGAGAAAGCCAACGGAAGGAGACAACTTGGAAGCGACGGCCGAACTTCTGGTTGATGGCCGTGAGGGCGGTACCGCGATCGGTGGGAACATTGGCCGAATCGAGGTATTCCGGCAAGCGCTGGACCACCGCCTCGCACCAGGCCTTGGCGGCCGGGTTGCCGGTCTCGGGATCAAGCGATTCGCCGTAGGCGCGGATGCGGAAGGTGTCCGAGCGGGCGCTGAGCGAGGGGCCGATGACCTGGAGCAGATCGGCCTGGGTGATCCAGCCCGGGATGCCGGTGGAGCGGAAGCCCTGCTCGCGCTTGTAGCGGGCGTCGCTCAGCATCTGCCGGTCGGCGATGATGCTGGCGACCGAGCCGGGATTGAGGTCGTGCGAAGTCGGAGGCCAGGTGCCGTCAGCGGGGCCACTGCTGCTGCTGCCGGTATTCGGGATGGAGGTGGTGTCGGATCCGACGAGATCGGCGCGGGGAGCCGTGCCTTCGGCCTGCATGTTGACCCGGTCTTCCGCGAGATTGATATCGGAGAAGACGGTCTTGGTGCCATCCGGAGTGATGTTGGACCCGGCATTGTCCAAGGCGCTCTGAAGGGCTCCGCTGCGGCTGAGTTCCTTATTCGTGGTAAGGGCGACTAAGGCGCGATTGACGAAGTGCGAGAGTGAAACGAAGGGGCCGCGCATCCGCACCTGGCGGGTGATCTCGGTGGAAATCGCATCGATCTGCGCATCGGTCAGGCGGCGGTAGCCGGAGAACGAATCGCCGCTGCTGCCGGTGGGGGGCTGCACGGAACCGCTGAGCTGTTCCAAGCTGCGCGGGTAAAGGGCGCCTTCACTGCTTCCCGCGCCATCGGCGGGATGGGAGAGATACTTGCTGCCGGCGAGCAAGGCCTTCCATGCGTCCTTCTCGACCGAGTTCACGTTGTGAGCTCCATTGACCAGCAGACGCGCGGCTGCCGCCTTGCCGTCCGTGAGGTCATTGCGCTTGTCGTCGGGATTCCACACGACCATCCGGTCATTGAGCGGAACCGAGGAACCGCTGCGCGGGATCGTGGAGAAGTAGTAGGTGTCCCACAGCGCAGTGTTCAGCAGGTAGGACATGTCATAGTAGTTGGTCGTGGCGGAGGTGGCGACGGTGAAGTTCGTGATGGTGAAGTCCATGCGGTTCGCCTGGATGCTGTTCCGTCGCATCACGAAGGGTGTGGCATAGGAGTTACCCACTGCGTTTCCGGGCTGGTGGCCGACCGAGACGTAGTAGTCATCGGCGGTCAGGTCGGCGTGTTGGAGTTGGGCAATCGATGCCAGCTGCTGCGGCGGACTGAAGAGAATGGTCTGCTTGGTATCGAATGGCGAGCGGCCCCATGGCATGGGCGAGATGCTCAGATTCCGCGTGAAGTCGCTGCCGGTGTCCTTGCCCGGTGCCACGAAAGGCAGCGTCGCCGCGCTATTGGCGATCTGCATGAAGTAGGGAGGCGGATTGTAGGAGATGATCGGCTTGCGGAAGCGGGTCGCCTGCAAGTTGAAGTCAGTGAAGGTCCGCAGCGTGGAACTGCGCAGGCCGAGCTGGTCCGCCGATGGCAGGATCGAGACGTAGTCGGCTCCGGGTTGGCTCACCTGGAAGCTGTAGAGCTGGAGCGGCACCGGCTCGGTGAACTTCTTGGCGAGGTCGGTGGTGAATTTCCGCTGGGTGACGTCGAAGGGTGCGTTGTCGAGTTCGAAGCGCTCGATCTTGCGAAGCAGGGTGGAGGCGGAGCTGCCGGTGCGGAGCTCGACATTGACCTGCGTGGTGGTGGCGTCCTCGCGGACATCCAGATTAAGCGTGGAGCCGGCGGAGATGGTATTGACGGCGCTGTGGTCGAGGAGCACGCAGTTGGCAAAGTTCGCCGGGCTGCTGGAGGAAAACGCTCCCATGGAAACGGTCACCCGCGAGGTGCTGTTCTGGGGGCGCAGGACAGGGGTGGAGATCGTGAAGGCGCGAGCCTCGCCGGGTGGCAGGGTGGTCGCAGGGATGGAGAAGACGGCATTGTTCAGCACCGCGGGTTCCGAGGCGTTTTGCGGCACATAGGCGGGCTGGCCTGAGGCTCCCCAGATCCGGCTCGGCTTGCGGGCAGGATCGGTGTTATTCTTGATCTCCAGCTCCAGCGGGCTGGTCCACTTCAGCGGGTAGGAATAGGGATTTGCCAGCGAGACCGCGACCTTCGCGCAGGGCAGGCAGCGATAGCCATCGGCTGTGCCACTGGGTACCAGCTTCACGCCGAAGAGCAGGCGCAGGTCCGTGATGATGGGGCCGATGGCCGCCTGGGTGTCGGAGCTGGCGGCTTTGACCGTACCATCCGTCATCCGGCCGGAGAGATCGCTGAAGTCCTTCACGGTCGACCACTTCGGGCCCTTGAGGCGGTTGGCCACGACGGCCGGGACGAGGTTGGTATTCGGGACCGGCGAGTTGACGACGCCGGGGATGGCGGTGGTCGGAAGTCCGGCGCTGAGATAGGCTGAGAGATCCAGCCGGAGTCCGCCCTGCAAGACATCGCACAGCACGCCGAAGCTGTCGGCGGTGGCGGAGTGGAAATTGTTCTGGAGAGGTGAGTTTGAATCGCCGCCGATGGTGGAATCCAGCAGGGCGGCCTCATTGGAACTGACCACACGGGGCAGAAGCTCCTCAGCGCCCGAGCCGGGTTTCGGGTAGCTGCCGAAGCCCGCGACGGTTTCCCAGCCGCGCCGCGGGGCCGC
Source organism: Luteolibacter sp. Y139 (assembly GCF_038066715.1). Taxonomy (NCBI): domain Bacteria; kingdom Pseudomonadati; phylum Verrucomicrobiota; class Verrucomicrobiia; order Verrucomicrobiales; family Verrucomicrobiaceae; genus Neoluteolibacter; species Neoluteolibacter soli. The sequence goes on from NZ_JBBUKT010000007.1 coordinate 327,235, forward strand.
GAGGTCGGCGTAGGTGAGCTTGGCATTTCCCTCGACCGCAGCTTCCAGATTCAGCTTCGCCTTCACCCCTTCGTCGCCGATCCACCAGGCTTGGCGGCCGGTCGGGGACTTGCCGCTGCCGGAGTCCTGAATCTCCACCAGCGGGGCGCTGACGTAGTCATCGATCTGGCCGCTGCCGACGGTGTGCCTTCCTGCGAGAACCACGGCGGACCGGGTGTTCACGTCGCCACCGCCATCGACGGCGGCCACCGAACTCGCTGGAGTCAGGCGGCTGGTAGGAGATGCGTTCTCATTGCCACTGACCAGCCAGCCGAGCAGATTGGGCGAAGGTGTGCGGGTGAAAGCCTGGGTGAAGGCAGCGGTTTGATTCCAGACTCCGGTCCAATGACGTGTGCCCGGCTGGACAGCGGAAAGGCCCTTCTGGGTGCTGTTCACCGTGTTGTTGTTCAGTGGCGCCGAACCATTGACAATCGGGTCGCCGGTGGCAGTGCCGGCCAGGTCCGCGGTGGCAGTCACGCGCTGGTCCGGACCGGTGAATTGCTGGAGCTCACCCAAGGCGAACATCATCGCCAGACGGGCATTGGCGCGGGCCGCTGCCATCGCATCGCCGCGGGTCGAGGCGCGCAGGGAAATCGACGACAGGCCGAGCAGGCCGACCGCCAGAACGGTCAGTAGAACCATCAGTGAAAGCGAGATCACCAGGGCGAAGCCACGCGGGCCGCGGGAGCTTCTGGCAGGCAGGAGCCGGGTGGGATTTTGGGTCATGATTGGGCGAGGTTTTATTGCCGGAGGACTCGGTCGATCGACCGGGTCGCCCGGTGTCTCGGTAAGGGTTGCGTTACAACGTATTTACCAAGTAGGCGCGATACTCTGACAACTCATAGGTCATCAATCAAGGAAATTGGGCTCTTAAAAAGAGAAAGAAAATCTAGGCAGAGTGCACTTTTGTTGAAGCCGCTTCCATGCCTCAAGGTCAGAATGAACGCATGGATTAGCCGCGAATCGCTTCCTTATGGGATGATTTACAGGTATTTTGGGATGAAGCGGGGAAACAGTCGCATAAAGATGCGACAGGAAAGAGTTTGCCTGTCGATTTCTTCAACGGGGCTAAAATTGATCAAAAATATCCATTCTTGGGCGTGTATATGGATGAATTTGTTCATGCTGCCGAGGCACCGGGATTAAAAGAGTTCATCGGGGCTTGCCGTTCAGCCTTTCCGGAGCCGGGCGCGGTCGCTTTGTTCAGGTCGTGTTTCGTCACTTCATCCCCGTGATCATCGCCGCCCTTGTTCCCATCGCCGGATTCGCTCAGGAGATTCCGATGACGAGCGAGCAGGCGGCGGGCTTCGTGAAACTGGCGCTGGCGGGAATCGACCGCGAATACCCGAACAAGACCGGTCACGTGACGACCGGGCCGGACGACATGAAGTCACCGAAGGGGATGCACCCGGTGTTTTACGGGCACTTCGACTGGCACTCCTCGGTCCATGGGCACTGGACACTGGTGAAGCTGCTCAAGCAGTTCCCGGACGCGCCCTTTGCGGGTGAGGTGCGGAGCGTGCTCAAGGGCCGCTTTACCGCGGAAGGACTGGCGGCTGAGGCGGCGTATTTCGAGCCCAAGGAGAATCGCAGCTTCGAGCGGATGTATGGCTGGGCGTGGGCGCTGCGACTGGCGCTGGAACTGCGCACTTGGGATGATCCGGATGCGCGGACGTGGGCTCGGGATCTGGAGCCGCTGGAGAAGGAAATCGTGGGCCTGGCGAAGGAATACCTGCCGAAGCTCGATTGGCCGGTCCGATGTGGATTTCACCCCGAGACGTCATTTCCGCTCGGGCAGATGCTCGACTATGCCCGTGGTACGGGTGAGGCGGAGCTTGAGAAGCTGCTGCTTGAAAAGTGCCGGCAGTTCTACGGCAAGGATCGCGACTATCCGGTAACCTACGAGCCATCGGGCAACGACTTCTTTTCGCCGGGCCTGAATGTCGCGGACCTGATGCGGCGGGTGCTGCCGGCGGAGGAATTTTCGACGTGGCTCGATGGCTACTTTCCCGCGCTGGCCGCGGGCAAGGCTGGCAATCTGCTGACTCCGGTGAATGTCAGCGATCCGACCGACGGGCACCTGATTCACTTGGCCGGGCTCAATTTGAACCGGGCCTGGACCATGCGCGGAATCGCTTCGGTGCTGCCGGAGGGTGATGCGCGGAGGAAGGTTTTGTTAGATGCCGCCGACAGGCATGCGCAGGCCGGACTCGCGCTGGTGGCCACGGGCCACTACGAGGGCGAGCACTGGCTGGGGTCCTTCGCGGTCTATCTCCTAAGCGGGACAGGCCGGGGGAAATGAGGGGCGGGGAGTGAGGATTTCCGATATCCGATGGTGGGCGATGGTGACCCTACCGGTGCTAGACCGCGGGGCAAAGCGGCGTCATAGAATGCCGCCATGCCCAACCCTTGGACCGGAAAAGGAAATCCCTACACGCGCACCGAAGTGCTCGAGCGCCTGCACGACACGCTCTCGAAAGGCCTGCCCATCATCGCCGCCGGCGCTGGCACGGGCATCAGTGCGAAATTCATCGAGAAAGGCGGAGCCGATCTCATCATCATCTACAATAGCGGCCGCTTCCGCATGGCCGGTCACGGCTCCACTGCCGGCATGATGGCCTACGGCGATGCGAATGCCGTGGCCATGGAGATCGGTGAGTACGAAGTGCTGCCGATCGTGGAGGAAACGCCCGTCATCTGCGGTGTCCACGCCACCGACCCACGCCGCCGCATGTGGCACTGGCTCGGCAAGGTGAAGGACATGGGCTTCTCCGGCGTGAACAATTTCCCGACTCACACGATCGTGGACGGCAAGTTCCGCCAGGTCCTCGAGGAGACCGGAATGAGCGTGAAGAAGGAATTCGAGATGGTGGCGCTGGCCCGCCGGATGGACCTCTTCAGCATCGTCTACGTGGATGCGCCCGAGGAAGCGAAGGCGATGGCGGAATCCGGTGCCGATGTGATCATCGCGCACGTGGGCACCACCGTCGGTGGCTCCATCGGCGTGGTGGATGCCACGATGAGCCTGCCGGAAGCGGCGAAGCGCACCCAGCTGATCATCGATGCTGCTCGCACGGTTCGCGATGACATCCTTTTCCTCAGCCACGGTGGCCCGATCAACACGCCGGAAGACGCGGCCTACATCAATGAGCACACCGATTGCGTCGGCTTCGTCGGCGCGTCGTCGCTGGAGCGCATGGGTGTCGAGGAATCGCTGACGAACTTGACCCGCACGTTCAAAGCGATTCCTGTGAAGCGGAAACACTAGGAATCCCGTAGCTACATGGCCACCATCGCTGTTCTCGGAGCGCTCGATACCAAAGGTGAGGAGCATGCCTTCGTCGCCAACCTCATCCGCCGCCGCGGGCATGAGGTGCTTTTGATCGACGTCGGCAGCGGTGGTCCGCCGGTGGTGAAGCCGGATGTCACCCGCGAGGAGGTGGCTGCGGCAGGGAAAATTGATTTGGCTGCCCTTTCGGGGCGTCGCGACCGCGGTGAATGCGTGGTCGCGATGTCGAAGGCGGCGCCGAAGATGGTGGAGAAGCTGTTCCGCGACGGCCGGATCGAGGGGATCATCTCGCTGGGCGGTGGTGGTGGCACGGCGATCGGCACCGCGGCGATGCGTGCGCTGCCGATTGGTTTCCCGAAGGTGATGGTGTCGACCCTGGCGAGCGGGAATACCGCGCCGTATCTCGGGGAAAAGGATATCGTGATGATTCCGAGCATCGCCGATGTGGCGGGATTGAACCGTCTTTCGCGAGTGATTTTCTCCCGCGCTGCCGGTGCAATCTGCGGGATGGTGGATGCGGAGATCGCGACGTCTGATGCGAAGCCGCTGATCGTAGCGAGCATGTTTGGCAACACGACGGCGTGCGTGACCGAGGCGAAAAGGATTCTCGAAGATGCCGGCTATGAGGTGCTCGTTTTCGCCGCCACCGGTGCTGGTGGTCGTGCAATGGAGGCCTTGATTGGCAGTGGCATGGTGGCCGGCGTGCTGGACATCACGACCACCGAGTGGGCGGACGAGCTGGTCGGCGGTGTGCTGACGGCCGGGCCTGAACGGCTCGATGCCGCGGGTGAAGCGGCGGTGCCGTGCGTGATCGCGCCCGGGTGCCTCGACATGGTGAACTTCGGCGTGCAGGAGAGCGTGCCGAAGCGGTTCACGGGGCGGAATTTTTACATCCATAACCCGCAGGTCACGCTGATGCGGACCACGCCGGATGAGTGCGCGGAGCTGGGAGAAATCATTGCGGCGAAGGTGAACATGTTCGCCGCGCCGAGTGCGGTGATGATTCCGAAGAAGGCGATCAGCGTGATCAGTGCGCCGGGCCAGCCATTCCATGATACGGCGGCCGACCGGGCGCTCTTCGCGGCGCTGAAGCGTGACGCGCGGGTGCCCGTCTTGGAATACGACATGGAGATCAATGACCCGGCCTTTGCCCGGGCTTGTGCGGAGAAACTGCTGGAGCTGATGCGGGCGGTGGATTCGGAATAGGGGGATGTGGATTGAACAAGCGGATGCGCCACGTAAGGTGGGCATGATGCGTCTTGTTCCTCTCCTATTTTTGATTTTATCGGCTTCCGGTGAGCCGGTTTCTCTTTTTGACGGCAAGACTCTCGACGGCTGGGAGGTCCGGGCGGGTGAGGAGAAGTGGTGGAAGGTGCAGGATGGCTGCATCACCGGTGGCTCGCTGGAGGAGCCGGTGGCGCACAATACCTTCCTCGCGACGACGAAGCGCTACGCGAACTTCGAGCTGAAGCTGAAGATGCGACTCGTGAAGGGCGAGGGCTTCATGAACTCGGGCGTGCAGATCCGGAGCATCCGGGTGCCGGGCAACTTTGAGATGGAAGGCTATCAGGTGGATGCTGGTCCCGGATGGTGGGGAAAGCTCTATGATGAGTCGCGGAGGGACAAGGTGATCGGGGAGCCGGTCAAGCCGGCGGAGCTGAAGGCGAATGACTTCGATTGGAATGAGTATCGGATCGTTTGTGAGGGTCCGCGGATCCAGTCGTGGGTGAATGGGGTGGCGGCGCTGGATTACACGGAGGCTGACGCGAAGATTCCGCTGGAAGGGCTGATCGGGCTGCAGACGCATGGCGGAGGCAAAGTGCTGGTGCAGTTCAAGGAGATCACGATCGAGGAACTGCCAGCGACGCCTGGTGCGCCGACTTGGGAGAAGGCGGATCCGCGCTTGCCGGAGAATGAGAAGGCATCGTTCACGGTGCCGGGTGGGTTTGAGGTGGAACTGGTGGCCTCGGAGAAGGAAGGCGTGGGCAAGCCGATCACGATGGCGTGGGACCATGCCGGGCGGATGTGGACGATGACAGCGCTGGAGTATCCGGTGGATGCCAATGAGGACGAGGCGCAGGCGGAGGCGCTCTATCAGAAGGGTGGGAAGGACAAGGTGCTGGTGTTCGATGAACCGTGGAAGCCAGGGCTACAAACGCCGCGGGTGTTTGCGGATGGGCTGGCGATCCCGCTGGGGATGATGCCCTGGAAAGGCGGCGCGGTGGTCCAGTATGGGCACGATGTCCGCTACTATGCGGATCGTAATAACGACGGGAAGGCGGATGGCCATGAGGTGCTGCTGACCGGCTTCGGGATTCAGGATTCGCATTTGTTTCCGCACCAGTTCGAGCGATCGCCGGGTGGTTGGCTCTACCTGGCGCAAGGGCTTTTCAACTACTCGAAGGTGAAGCGGCCCGGTGATGTTCCGTTTGCCGACGGGAGCAAGGAGGTGGCCTTCAACCAGTGCAAGCTGGCGCGGGCGAAGCTGGATGGGTCGGCCTTCGAGCTGCTGACGGCCGGGCCGAACAATATCTGGGGCTTTGTGACCGGGCGTGATGGCCGGGAGTTTCTGCAGGAGGCGAATGACCTGGGACATCCGGTGTCGGAGTTCATCGCGGGCACGCACTATCCGACGGGATCGAAGGAGAAGCTGCGGCCGTATGCGCCGCAATTGCCGGAGTCGACGCCGGGACAGCCGATGGGTGGCACGGGATTGAGTGGATTGGCGCTGGCGGATGACGAGGGCAGTTCCTTTGCGGCGAAGTGGCCGGAGGAGAAGATGTTCTACATTGCCAATCCGATTACCAATCGGATCCAGATCGTCACGCGTGCGGAGGATGGGAAATACCAGAAGCGCGAGGACTTCCTAGTTTCGTCGGACGAGTGGTTCCGGCCGGTGTCGGTGCAGTTCGGGCCGGATGGGTGTCTCTACATCGCGGACTGGTATAACAAGATCATCTCGCACAACGAGGTGCCGCGGAATCATCCGGATCGCGACAAGACGCGTGGCCGGATCTGGCGGGTGAAGGCGAAGGGCGTGGCTCCGGTGCAGCCGCCGGATTTGACGAAGCTGAAGGCAACCAGATTGATCGAGCAGTTGGACAACGGGAATGCGCGGGTGGCCCGGATGGCTTGGGAGGAGCTTGGAGACCGGAACGACAAGTCGGTGGTGGAGGACCTGGAGGAATTGGCGCGAAAGGAGGGCGCGCCTGTGGCAACGCGTCTCGGCGCGCTGTTCGCCCTGCGCGAGATGAATGCGGTGACGCTGCCGGTGGTGCTGTTTCTGATGGCGGACAAGAATGCTGATCTCAGGCGTGAAGCTCTGGAAGCATCCGAGCAGCTTGCTTCCAAGGAGCAGGAGCCGATGGGGACAAGGCGCAGTGAATCCGACTTCAGCGTCCTTGCCACGCACGCGATCATGCTGCGGCGGTATCCGACAGTGACCTCCAAGATGCTGCAATCGCTTGCATGGAATGTTCCGCCCGCTTCCGAGGGAAATGATTGCGCGGCCTATGAGCGAAAGTTTCTCCGCTACCTGATCCGGTGGGCGATGGAAGCTCATGTGGATGTCACCCGGGAGATCCTGGGAGCGGATCTGCTATTTGAAGGGAAGGCGCTTGCGGTGCTATCGCTGCCGCCTGAGGAAGCGGCCCGGAGGCTGTTGCAGTTGCTTCCGCTTTATGGGCGTCCGCTCAATGCCGAGGAATCGGCGTTGCTCGGTAGCCAGCTTTCGCAGCCGGAGGTGGCGAAGGCTTTCGCGGAGCTCGCGGATGATCCGAACCGGCGCGGGATGCTGCTGAAGTCGCTGCTTCAAATTGATCCTTCGGCGGCTGCGGATCCCTTGCTGCGCGCCAGCGTGGGAAAAGCGACCGAGGCGATGGTCAGGGACAATCCGACGACGATGCCGCTGGCATTCGATCTTGCGAGGCGGTTTCAGTTGAAGGAACTCGCGCCCTTGCTCCGGGAGCAGGCGTCGAAAGGGGTTTCGCCGGAGGTGCTGGCTTCGATTCTGAAGACGCTGAATGAGATCCAGTCTGCGGATGCCGGGCTGGCGAAGACGCATCTGGATGATGGGAACGAGATGGTGGCGCGTGAGGCGCTGATCGGGTTTGCGTCCGCTGGTGGAGCTGAGGCGGTGGCGGAGATTGGGAAGCGCTGGGGATCGTTGAGCGGGGCGCTGCGGCAGTTTGCGGTGAGCGGGATGGTGTCTAACAAGGAGTCGACGGAGGCGTTTGCGAAGGCGGTGACGGCGGGTGGTTTCACGGGCTTCGATCCTTCGGTGGTGGAGAAGCTTTCGGCGGTATTGGGTGCGGATCATCCCGTCTTCAAGGAGCTGCTTTCGAAGGTGGAAGGATTGTTGGTTCCGACGATTCGCTTGCCGGGGAAGAATGGCGCGGTGGTGGCGACGGGATTAAAGCTTGAGGGGCCGTTCACGGTTGAATCGTGGATCAAGCTGGATGAGGGCATCGACAATCGCGACGGGTTGTTAGGGAAACGTGGTGGCGGGCCGTGTGTGAATTTCTGGGATGCCAAGGTGCGGTTCTGGGATGGTGCGCGGGATGTGGTGATTGCGGAGCGTCCGGTCAAAGCGGGGAAGTGGTCGCACTGCGCGATGACGCGTGATGACGCGGGGAAGATCGCGGTGTTCGTGGATGGCGAGCCGGCGGGTGTGTCGCAGGGTGGGTTCGATGGGGCGATGGAGATGATGGATATCGGCAAGGTGAATGAGCCGGGTGGCACGGCGGCTTCGCTGCTGGAGTTCCGGGTGTGGGACATCGCGCGGAGTCCGGCGGAGATCCTGGGGAGCTTCCGGACGCGCTTCACCAGTGGGCAGGATCATCTGGTGTTTCATGCGGGAGCCGATCTTTCGAAGCTGACGCTGGAAGGCGGTGCGGGCATCGAGTGGACGGTGGATTTTCCGGAGCTGCATACGCCGGAGCAGGCGGCGGCTTTGGCGGCGAAGTTTGATCGCTTTCGGGCGATGGCTTCGAAGGGCGGAGACGCGGCGGCTGGGAAGCAGTTGTTCCAGGCGACGTGCATGATCTGTCATCAGGCGAAAGGCGAGGGGACCGCGGTCGGGCCGAATCTGAGTGGTGCGGGTGCGATGGGTTTGGAGAGCTTGTTGCGGAATGTACTGACGCCGAATGCGCAGTTGGAGAGCGGCTATTACCGGCATGACATCACGCTGAAGGATGGCGGTTTGGTGAGTGGGTTCCTGGCTTCTGAAACGCCGAAGTTGATCGTGCTGCGGCAGATCGGTGCGGATGAGCGGGCGATCCCGGTGGATCAGGTGAAGGAGCACACGATTTCGAAGCGGTCGTTGATGCCGGAAGGGTTGATCGACGGGTTCGGGGAGAAGCAGGTGGCGGATCTGTTTGCGTTTTTGATGACGTTGAAGTGAGAGGTTTTGGCCGCGGATGGCGCGGATGGACGCGGATGAAAAAGACAGCGATGGGAAGTGGAGCTGTGGCACTCCGGTAATTCACTATGCCTCTATAGCGGAATTACCGGAGCAGTGGTGGTCGATGATCGGAATGAGGCGTCTGGGGCGGGCTCGGATAGGTCGGACCTTTGGCCCTTGTCATGATTGGGCGGCGATCCCTAGGCCTGTGGCCTAGGCTGGTATGGGGCGCGCCTTTGGCGCTGAAGAGCGAAACGATTAGCCGCCCTAATCTGGGGCCGTTCGGGACTACTCTACTATTCCAGTAAGCCTATATCCTGTAATTATTGGAGTGGATTTCCGGTGGCTCAGGCTGGGGTCTGGAACTCCGCTACTCCGGTATGCCTAGGAGAGCGGAGTAGCGGAGTTGGACGGGCTTGTGGGTGTAGGAATCGAGGCTCCCGACTGGGACGGCCGATTCACTCACGGATTCCTCCTTTCCCATATGTATAGGAAACGGGAAAACGGGAAAAGGTGCGCATTCCTGTGAGAGACCCGTGGCGGATCGAATTGCTCGGAGGGATGCGTTGAGCTTGCCGGGATCGAGAACAGACACGTTCGACACGTCCTTATTCCAGCATCGTCCCATTGCTGTTGGAAGAATGTCGACTGGCCCCCTCTAGGGCGCCGAGAATGCGGGAACCGGCTCCATTCGCATTCAGGGGTTCGCCATCCCGGAGTCAGAGCGCGCGGCGATAGTGCATGGCGACCGCTCCGCAGCGGAGAGGATTTGCCGAGACGAGTTCGAGCCGTCGCGTGGCGGGCAGGCCGGTCTCGTAGAGGGTCGGGCCGTGGCCGGCGATCCTGGGGTGGACGAGGAATTTGTATTCGTCGATTAGGTCCAGGCGGTCCAGTTCGGTGGCGAGTTTGCCGCTGCCGAGAAGGATGCCGTCCGGGGTCGCGTCCTTGAGCTTCTGCACGCCGGTGCGGAGGTCGCCGGCGAGGTGGTGGCTGTTGGTCCACGGGAAGGTCGTGTGTGTCGACGACACCACGTATTTTGGCTTGGTCTCCAGCTTGACTGCCCACTCGCGGATCGCTGGTGGTGCTTCGACGTCGCCTCGGGCGACGGCCGGCCAGTAGCTCTCCATCATTTCGTAGGTGACGCGGCCCCAGAGCATCGCCCCGGCTTCGTCCATGAGGCGGGTGAAGAAGGCGTGGGTCTCGTCGTCGGCGATTCCCTCCTGGTGGTCGACGCAGCCGTCGAGGGTGAGGTTGATGCTGAAGGTTAGGAGGGACATGGGGTGGGTTGTTGGTGTCGTCTAACATTTGAGCCTATCCGCGGCGGGATGGAAGGGTGGATTCGGTTTGATGGATGATCGCTGTCGGATGGTGTGGCTTATTTGCTTCTTTATATAAGGAAGGGATTTAACTTGGGGAAATTTACGATGCGGGAGCCGATCCCATCTTATCACGAGCAGAACAGACGCGGAGTCATTCCATGCCTACTGATCCCATCTATTTCCAAGGCGGAGCGTGCTTGGTTTCACATTGAAAATGCATGGTGGCTTCTTTACGAAGTGCGGGCCAATTAAAGTTCTGCAATGAGCAAGACGCGCCGACATGTCCTCTACGGCTATGCTGAAGGTGACGACTTCAATGATATTGCCTGTCAGATCACTGAGCGGGTGGGGCAATTCGTCAGTGGACGCGACTGGGTATCGGGCGAGGCTTGGCCAGTGAACCAACGGAGAGGGGACGAAGGCGACACCAAGTGTTGGGAGCTCGGCATCAATCTGGAATTACCGGATCCCGGACGCGAGGCGAGTGGCTGGTTCACCGATGTTGAGGAAATTGCAATCACGTGCAACGAGCTTGCTCGGGACTATGCAAGGCCATTTGTCATTGGAATTTCTGACCAAGAGACGGGGATAGCCGATGATCTATTCTTCCTTGATGGAGGCGCGATCGACATTGAACGACTGAGGGCAATCATCGGAATCGGCGTCACGGAATAACCCAAGGAGAACAGGCCGAGGCAGAAGCTCTTCCAACGGTGGATCGAGCAGGGGAGCATCACCTGGTTCTAACAGGTTTGGGCGATTGCGGGTGGCTTCGCGGTTAGTGGCCTGGCAGGTGTCGCGCCCCTTCAGGGCGCCTTTTGGGGCGGGGGATTACCCAGGGCGGCGCTGGCGCTTGCCCTGGGCTTAGGGCTGGCCGCCCCGTTGGGGCTGTAGAGGGGCTTGGGGTGAGTGGGGGCGTAGCTTGATCCCGGGCGGTCGGGGCCGACCCTTTGGAAATATGGATTCCCTGGGCTTAGGGCTGGCCGCCCCGTTGGGGCTGGAGAGATTTTTTTGAGGGGAACTTGAGTGCTGCGGGTTGCTGATGCGGGCGGTGTTGATGAGGGTGAGATCACCAAGGTGCTTCCCCGCAGCAGTGCTGCTGGCTTTGAGCGGCAGAAGGGTTGCCGCAGTCCGGGGCTGCGACGGATGGGTGGAGGTGGTGGGTAAGGCTCGGGCAAAGGCGAATTCTGTCGCCCCTGCCGGGGCTTCGATGATTGGGAGAGACTGTTTCCCGGTGGCTTACGCCACCGGCTAAGTTCCGGGACCCCTTCGGGGTGATGAAGATTCATCGGAACCTTGCTTGCGACTTATCGGAACCTTCCTTGCGACTTGCTTTGGCAGGGGCTGCTACGGGTGGGGCGGAGGTGGGAGATGAAGCGGTGTTTCTTGGTGCTTCGGTTGCCGCACACGGAGTGTGCGGACCACTTTGCTGGCGCAAGGGGCGGGTGGTTGGGACAGTTCGGGTGGAATGAAGAAGAGATTGCGTGGCGGGTGAGGCGGGGTGGGGAGGATGATGAGGGGACAGGAGTGTCCCCTCTCCTTAGGGGCTCGCTTGTGAAGGCGGGCAGTTGGGGACCATTCGGCCGGCCTGGAGATTGACTCGGGGGCTCCGCCAGCCCCCTCGGGCCTGCGGCCCCGACCTGCGGTCGGTCCAGATTGGCTACAAGCCTTCGCCAATCTTGGCGGTCCCGGGGGCTGGGCTTTGCGGGTGCGTTTCGGTGGAAATGGAAAATGGGCGCGGGGATTGCCCGCGCCCCTTTTTTCGGCGACTGAATGTTGTTAGACTTGGCTGTTAGACCAGGCCCTTGCGGAGGGCTTTGGAGACGGCTTCGGTCTGGGTGCGGACGTGCAGCTTGCGGTAGACGGCGCGGAGGTGCATGTCGACGGTGTGTTGGGAGATGTCGAGTTGCTCGGCGATTTCCTTCTTGATGAAGCCTTTCACGAGGAGGCGGAGGACTTCTTCCTCGCGGCTGGTGAGGGGTTCGGTTTCTTCGACGGGGCCGTGCTTGGCGAAGCCTTCGAGGATCATGCTGGCGATGGGGCTGCTGAGGGCGGCGGAGCCATTCATGACATCGCGGATCCCGGCGAGGATGTCATCGGGATCGGCGGTCTTGAGGAGGTAGCCGGAGGCGCCGTTGCAGATGGCGCGGTAGACGCGCTCGCGGTCGTCGAAGGAGGTGAGGATGACGATGCGCTGGTCGGGGACCTTCGCTTTGACTTCACGCATGACCTGGAGGCCGTCCTTGCCGGGCAGTCCGAGATCGAGCATGAGCATGTCGGGTGGCTGAGCGCAGTAGTTGAGCTCCGCCATGAGGTCGTCGGGGTGATTGAAGGCCTTTTCGCATTCGAGGTCGTCCTCGGCCGCGATCAGGCGACTGATCTGTTTCGCAAAGTTCGCATGATCTTCGCAGATCCAGATCCGGATCGGGGTGGTGGCTGTGTTATTCATGGGACATTTTCTTGGTGGCCATCAGGCTGGTTCGCTTCACGGTAAGCCGCAGGGTCGTGCCTTGGCCTGGCTGCGACTCCACGTTCAGGACTCCTTCGAGCACGCGGGCCCGATCGGTGATTTTTTTGACGGCGGCCATCTGGTCGCCTTCGCCGCGGGGGAGGCCGACGCCATTGTCGACGACTTCCATGACGAGCTTGTCGCGGACATCGTAGAGGCGAACCACGACGGTGGTGGCCTTCGAGTGCTTGACGATATTGTGAAGGGCTTCCTTGTAGAAAAGGAAGAGATGGCGCTTCGCATCCAGCGTGAGCTTGGCGGTGGTCTTGGAAGAGCGGCAGACGAGCGAATACTCGACATCGCGCAAAAGGCGGGCGGCGCAGTCACGCATACGCTGGACGAGATCACCGATGGTATCCTGGCGCCGCTCTAACAACCAGACGATGTCGCGCATGGCGAGGGAGCTCTCGCGGGCGATGATCTCGACTTCGCCGAGGTCATTGGTGAGTTCGCCGGGGCCGAGCTGCTTCTCCATCTGGCGCTTCGCGGCGCGGGCGATGATGGAGATACTGCCGAGATTACTGCCGATGTCATCGTGCAGGTCGGAGGCGATGCGCTTGCGCAACTTATCGAGCTGGGTGCGCGACACGAGGCGGCGGCGTTCGACGATGGCGACGGGGATGAGGAAGGTGAGGCCGAGGGCAACGGCACCGCCCCAGGTGGTATTCAGCTCACTCTCTGCGGCCATGGTGGCGCGGTCGCCATTCGCCTTCGCGAGCTTCTCCTCGACCTGGCGGCGTTCGACGAGCTGGGTGAGCCATGAATAGATCGGGAGGATCTGATAGCTGCCGACGCCATCGGTCAGCTCGCTGATGGGATGATCGAGTCCGCCATTGTGGACGGAGATGGGAAGCTTGGAGGCGAGGTTGTCATTGCCGGACCAGGCTTCGATTTCGCCGAGGGCCTGGAGGTGGCGGTTGCCGAGTTGCCAGGCTTTGTCGGAAACGACGCGGAGGTAACGGGCGGGCACGGGCTTGGTCGGGAGGACCAGCGGGGTGGTGAGGTCGGCGGGAAGGTTTTCATCGCCGGTGGTGGCGATCAGGACGGCATCGCTGAAGTCAGGGCGGCCGGCGGCTTCGACTCTCAGGCGAGGCGGGACGACGCCGGGGCCGGAGAGTTCCGGGAGGGCGTAGGGGAAGAGGACGAGGCGGTCGATGGTGGCGGACTTGCCGAAGTCGAGGATCCACTCGGTGCGGGGATCTTCGGCGGTGACTTCCATGCAATCGCCGCGGGAGCTGGTCCAAGCATTGGCGCCGCCTTCCCAGAGGCCGAGCGGGGTGCGGCCATCGACGAGATACTTCGGGTCCCAGATGCCGGGGACGTCCACGGATTGGCTGGCGGTGACCTTGGCGCCGAAGGAGACGGGATGGCGCTCGAAATTGAAGACGAAGATTTCCGAGAGGGCGGCGGTGTTTTTCAGGCCGCGGGGGTGACCTTCCTCAAGGGTGAGGCGGATGTGGCGGGCTGGCTTGCCATCGCCGGCGAGGCGGAGCGGGTAGCCGGATGGCGAGCCCTGGGGAACCCTGCCGGTGGTGTGGATGACACGGGCATCCGAGAAATCCGGCTGACAGGCGGCCTCGACGGTGAAGCGGCGGGGGAAGAGGTCATTCAGGTCGCCGGTCTGGCGCTGGGCGGGGATCAGGAAAATCTCACCCAGCTGCACCTCTTTACCTAGGTCGAGGGCTACCCAGGGATTGCCGGCGGATTGGTCAAAGCAACCGCAACGCCAGCCGAGCTCTTCCTTGAGGGGCTTTTCCTCGAAGGCGGCGAGATAGCCCAAGCTGGCCTGAAGCCATTGGGCTCGGGCTTCCACCTCGACGAGATTGCGATTGAACAACCGGGCCACGCGGCCGATCGGGTTCATCTGCTGGCCGGTGGGAGCGGCAGCGATGAGATCGGGGAGTAGGGTGGTGAGGAGGCTCAGCGCAACACAGAGGCCGGGAAGCCTCATGGGTTGGATTTTCATGTTTTAAGGGCGACAGCGAGCAAGTCTTTAACATTATTTAAAAATCTCGGCAAACTTTTTATCAGGGGGCGGGAAATCGAGAAAAGGGGGTCGGGATTTTGAAATTCGGGGTGGCAGCGGTGAGGTCGTGCCGCCAGCATCCGCGCGCGATGTCCTTCTCACCTGATCACGCCTTCGAACTGGTGAAAGCGGCCCATGAACGGGGTCGGCTGGCGCATGCCTTCCTGATCAGCGGGCCGCGGGGTTGTGGAAAGGAGCGGCTGGCGGCACGGATCGTGAAGCTGCTGGATCCGGCCAATGCGAGCGGGGGCGGAGGAGGCTTTGATCTTTTCGGCGAGCCGGTGGTGGAGGAAGTGCCGCCGCTGGATGACCTGGCCGGGGAATGGGTGCGGGTGGTGAGGCCGCAATCGAAGTCCCGGCGGATCGTGGTGGATGCGATCCGTGAACTGGAGAAGACGCTTTATGTTTCCTCCGGGCCGAAGCGGTGGAAGATCGGGGTGATCTGCGATGCGGACCGGATGGCTGCTGCTTCGGAGAATGCCTTTCTCAAGACGCTGGAGGAGCCGCCGCCGCGGACGCTGCTGATGCTGCTGACTGCGAATCCGGGTGGCCTGCTGCCGACGGTGCTTTCGCGCTGCGTGCGGATGCCGCTGCTGGGCAAGGCGGACCTGAGTGAAGGGGTGGCGGCGGACCTGCTGGTGGCGCTTGATCGCGCGGCGAAGGCGGGGATCGGGACGCCGACGGTGGCGCTGACGCTGAAGTCGGTGTTCGCGGGGATTCTGGAGAGCAGCAAGGCCGAGGCGGTGGCCGCGGCGGAGGATTTGCTGAAGGAGGAGGAGAAGGCGCTGAACAAGGGCTTCGAAGGCGACTACCTGAAGCGCCGGGAGGAGGAGCTGAAGGGTGCGGCGGAATCGGAGTATATCGAGGAGCGCTCGCGACTTTTCGAGGTGCTGCAGTCGTGGATGGCGGATGTCTTGCGGTGCAAGATGGGGGCTGGCGGGCTGGAGTTTCCGAACTCGACGGGTATCGCTGCGCTCGCGGAGAAGGAGGATCTGGGGCAGCTGCTGCGGCGGATGGAGGCCGTGGGAGAGATGCGGGCGAACTTGGATACGAACGCGCAGGAGCAGCTGGCGCTCGAGGTGGGGTTTTTGAAGGCGTTTGCCTAATTGGGAGCCGCGGAGGAAGCGGGCCGCCAGAAGCCGGACGGCGGGAGGTCGGTCCCTGCCTTTGAAGCCGCTAGAACTCGGTGCCGCGCTGGGGTGTGGCGAGGGCGCTGAGGCCGAAGCCGTTGGCGACTTCGAGAGCGGCGCTTTCCAGCAAGCGGTCGAGTCCGGTGAGGAGATCAAGGATGCCGCGGGTCCATTCACCGGCTTTCCATGCGGGCTCGGAGAGTTCGAGCAGGTGGTCGAGGGCTTCGTCGCCGAGGTAGGGCTCCAGCCCGTAGCCGACCATGATGGCGGACTTTCCCTGAGCGGGATCCAGCGCGAGGAGGATGGTGCGGTTTTCGCCAGCCTTCTGGTAGTCCGGTGAGAGTCCGGCGGAATTGAAGATCCAGAAGACGTGGAGCTCGAAGGGATGCTCGGCGGGGAACGCATGCAGCAGCACATTCATGCTGACCTGGGGGAAGGTCCACATGAGGCGGCTGATCGCCTTGGCGATTTTCTTCGCGTCGCCATTTGGCAGGGCGCCCGCGAGGTCGGAGATGCCGGTGGAGATCCGCGGCATGGGGCCGAGGAGCGCATTGGCGCGGTCGAGGGTGAGCCGGCAGGAGGGACACTCCGGCGACATTTCCTCCAATCGCGTCCGGCAATACGGGCAGCGCATGGGGTGGTTCTAACTTCGGATGGAAGTGGGCGGGAAGCGGAAAGACCGTCGTGATTCGCGGTTGGCAAAGGGGGCTGGTGCGTCGCAGGGTTTCCGCATGCAGCGTTTTGCAGGAAAGACAGCGGTGGTCACCGGCGGTGGCCGCGGGATCGGGGGAGCCATTGCGATGGCCTTCGCCGCCGAGGGAGCGAAGGTTGCGGTGGTGAGCCGTAGCGAGTCGAGCTGTGGCAAGTCGGCCGAGGAGATCAATGCGGTCTATCCGGGTGCTGCGAAGGCTTATGCGATCGACGTGGCGGACCACGAGGCGGTGCAGGAGCTGGGCAAGACGATCCTCGCTGATTTCGGCAGCGTGAACATTCTGGTGAACAATGCCGGGGTGACCCGCGATGGGCTGCTGATGCGGATGAAGGAAGAGGACTGGGATACGGTGCTCGATACGAATCTCAAGGGGGCCTTCAATACGGTGAAGGCTTTCATGCGGCCGCTGATGAAGGCGGAGGATCCGCGGATCATCAACATCGCGTCGGTGATCGGGCTGATTGGCAATGCAGGGCAGGCGAACTATGCGGCGTCGAAGGCGGGGCTGATTGGCTTTACGAAGTCGGTGGCGCGCGAACTGTCCGGGCGTGCGGTGACTTGCAATGCGGTGGCGCCGGGGTTCATCACCACGGACATGACCGGTGATCTGCCGGAGAAGGTGCGGGATGAAGTGCTGGGCAAGATTCCGCTCGCGAGCTTCGGCGATGTGGGCGACATCTCGGCAGCCGTCCTTTTCCTGGCTAGCAAGGAGGCCCGTTACATCACGGGGCAAGTACTTGCTGTCGATGGTGGGATGACGATGTAAGTTGTGAGATCATGGAGCTACTCGTCATCCGCCACGCGAAAGCTGAAGACCACGGGCATCCCGGAGGGGACGGCGCGCGTGCGCTGGTGACGAAGGGCTTCGAGCAATCGGCCAAGCTGGGCCGGTTGCTCAAGCGAGTGGACCGGCGGCCGGACGTGGTGCTGACGAGTCCGCTGGTGCGTGCGCGTCAGACGGCGGAGACGCTGTGCGAGGCGGCGGAGATGCCGGGGCCGGTGGTGCAGGGGTGGCTGGCTTGTGGGATGGATCCGGAGGCGGCGATCCGTGAGCTGGTGGCTTTCAGTGATTTCGAGCGGGTGGCGATCGTCGGGCACGAGCCGGATTTGTCATCACTGATCGAGTGGCTGCTGGGCTGCAGTGGCAGCTCGGTGGAGGTGAAGAAGGCTTCGATTACGGGGCTGCTGGTTCATCCGCCGGCGTGGCATGCGCGGCTGCTGTTCCATATTCCGCCGTCGATGATCGGGGAGTGAAGTGCTCCACGCGGAGACTCACTTTTTCTTCGAGACGACTTCGGCAACGGAGGCGGCGTCCTGGCCACCGGCTTCAAGGAATTTGTCGCCATCCATTTGGGGCTCGAACCAGACAGTCATGACGCCGACGACCCAGCCGTTCTTGTCGAGTATCGGCGCTCCGCTGAAGCCACGGATATCGACGGGTGTTTCCAAGCGATAGCGGAACCAATCGGGAGCTGCCCGGTGGGTGACCTTGGCACGATAGACGTTTTGCATGCGGTCGGTTTCGGAGTAGGGCACGCCCACGAGAAAGACTTCTTCGCCCACTGAGACGGGAGTGGGGCGGAGCGTGAGTGGGGCTGCTGGAAGAGGCTTCGAATTGTTTTTGATTTCCAGAAGCAGCCAATCCGATGCCTTGCCGGATGGTGGCGCGATCCCGTGAGCTGCGATGGTCATAAAGTCCTGCGGCTTGGTGCGGGGATACATCACCCATGAGTCCAAGACGGAGTCTAGACGATCCGGGGAAATGGTAGGAGTGACGCCGCCATTCGGGCCGAGGAGGTGGCGGGCGGTGGCAGCGATTGTCCGGTCGCCGGAGGCTCGAAGGAGAAAGGAGCTGGCGCCCTGCAACGCGGAGTGGCCCTTGAATTTGGCGGAATTGGTCAGGACCAATTGCGGCCATTGGCTGGTGGGAAGGGTGGCCCAGGCTTCGGGGACGGCGTTCGATTTGAGTGGAGCGGGGGGAGGCACTTTGGATTCAGGCCTCCGGCATCCGGTTGCCAAAAGGACTCCCACGGAGATCAGGATGAAGGTGTGGACGGGACGCATGATGAACAGACTCCAAGGTTTGTGGCGCGTCGTGGAAGGGCAAGCTTCCGAATATGAAATTCCCGGAAGGCGGTGCGGATGTCGGGTTTTCGCTTCCGGCGGCGCATTGGGCGGGTAGGAGTAGATTCCTCCCGAACCCAATCCGGTCGCATGCTCATTGTTCGCTCAAGTCTTCGCCGCGCTTCCCTCGCTATCATTGCCAGTTCCGGGTGCATCGTTTCGCACGCGGAGGAAGCCAGTCTTCAAGAAATCGCCTTCGATCAGGTGAAGCTGACGGACGAGTTTTGGTCGCCGAGGTTGGAGCGGCAGCGGACGGTGCTGGTGCCGTTTGCTTTTTCGAAGACGGAGGAGGCGGTGGCGCATTTGCAGGCGGCGGCTGACGTGCTGGCTGGGAAGCCGCAAGCGAATCCGCCCAAGCCCCAACGCTACATTACCTCCGATCTCTACAAGGTGATGGAGGGTGCGGCTTACTTGCTGAAATCGCATCGTGATCCGGAGATCGAGGCGCGGATGGATCGGATCACGGATGTAATCGCGGCGTCGCAGAAGCCGGATGGTTACATTTTCCCGCCGCATGTGATCGGCAACGCCGGACCTCGTGATGAAACGGGTGACAAGCCTTACAGCTACGAGGTGCATAGCCACGAAACCTACAACGTGGGGCACCTCTATGAGGCGGCGGTGGCGTATTACAAGGCGACGGGGAAGCGGAAGCTGTTAGACGTGGCGGAGAAGAATGCGCGGCACATCAATCACGTGTTCTTTGAAGGTGATCCTGCTTACAACGGCGGAAAGCCGGTGAACCAAGCGCCGGGGCACGAGGAGATCGAGCTGGCGCTGGTGAAGATGCACGAGGCAACGGGGGATCCGCTTTACCTGACGATGGCACGCCGTTTCCTCGAGATCCGCGGTGTGACTTACGTGCCGCATGGTGAGGGGATCATGGCTCCGAGCTATGCGCAGCAGCAGGCACCGGTGCTGAAGCAGGATGCGCCGGTGGGGCATGCGGTGCGCGCGACGTACCTGTATAGCGCGATGGCGGATGTGGGGCGCCTGGAGCGTGACCCGCAGTATGGGGAGGCCTTGGACAAGATCTGGGGGAACATGGTGAACAAGCTGATGCACATCACGGGTGGGCTGGGTGCGATCCATGGGATCGAGGGCTTCGGGCCAGACTACGAGCTGCCGAATGCGGATGCCTACAACGAGACGTGTGCTGCGGTGGGCAATGTGTTCTTCAGCTATCGCTTGTTCCTGAACCAGCGGGATTCGCGCTATCTGGATGTGGCGGAGGTGGCGCTTTACAACAACGTGCTGGCCGGGGTGAACCTGGAGGGGAATCGCTTCTTTTACGTCAATCCGCTGGAGAGTGACGGGCATCGTCCTTTCAACCAAGGCACTGCGGGGAGGGCGGAGTGGTTTCACACGGCGTGCTGTCCGACGAACCTTGCGAGGTTGCTGCCGCAGGTGGCGGGGATGATTTATTCTGCGGACGAGAAGGATCTGTATGTGGGGCTCTATGCGGGCAGCGAGACGCAGGTGGATCTGGCGGGGACGAAGGTGAAGGTGGCGCAGAAGACCGGGTATCCTTTCAGTGGGAAGGTGGAGCTATCGCTCGATCCGGAGACTCCGGCGGAGTTTGCGTTGCGGCTTCGCGTGCCGACGTGGACGGGTGATCGGTTTGTGCCGGGGAATCTTTATCGGTTTCTTGATGGGGCGACTTCGTCTCCGATTGCGGTGACGGTGAATGGAAAGGCGGAGGCGGCGACGATGGAGAAGGGGTTCGCGGTGATTCGCCGGAAGTGGAACGCGGGTGACAAGGTGAGCTTGGAGTTGTCGATGCCGGTGCGCTTTGCGGGATGCGATCCACGGGTGAGAGCGGATGTCGACCGGATTGCGGTGACGCGTGGGCCTCTGGTCTATTGCGCGGAGCAGGCGGACAATCCGGGCGGGGTGCTGAATGAGTTCCTTGCGAGTCCACCGGCGGTTTCGGAGGTCAAGGTTGGCGATCAGGACATCGCGGGCTTGGCCAAGGTGAAGACCATCTCGTTGCCGGGGCAGGCGCTGGTGGATGGCAAGGCGGCTGCGGCGGAGCTGAAGCTGATTCCTTACTATGCCTGGAACAACCGCGGTGCCGGGCAGATGGAGGTCTGGCTGCCGCGGAAGCAGGCGATGACGATTCCGCGGGCTGAGGATTCGCCCTTCAAGGCGGTGCGGGCTTCGCACACCTGGCAGAGGGATCTGGCGGAAGCGGTGGGGGACTTGCGTTCTCCGGCGGATTCGAAGGATGAGGGGATTCCGCGGTGGACGAGTTGGCCGGAGAAAGGAAAGGCGCAGTGGGTGGAGGTGGATCTCAAGAAGCCGGGCAAGCTCCGGTCGGTGGCGCCGTATTGGTATGATGATGGCGGTGGTGTGCAGTTGCCGGTTTCGTGGGAGGTCGAAACGCGTAGCGGTGGCGAGTGGTTACCGCTGAAGCTCTACAACACGGATGCTTACCAGCAGGCGAAGGATCAGTTCAACGTGGTGCACCCGGCGAGCCCGATCCCAGTGGATGCGATCCGGGTGAAGATGGCTCCGAAGGCTGATGCGTGCGTGGGGATCTTGGAGCTGCGAGTGGAGATGGAAGGGCCGTAGGGGCAGATCGGTGGATTTTTCCGGGATTTTATATATCGAACGCGTTTCTAATTTCGCTTGAGTTTTCGGGGAGTTGGCTTTGATTCGCCAGCGTCCTGCCTCCCGCTGCCACATTGCCCAAGTGTGGAGGGAACTGAACCCCGGCAGGGAGCGCAAAACCCATGCTCGCGATTTCCCCGAAGGCCGGTGTGGCCGGCCTTTGCCCACGTGTCGGTTATTGGCCTTTTGTTGCCGCGATGGCGTTGTCCGGTTTGACGCCGGTGCAGGCGCTGACGTGGCACTTCGGCTACGTCTACAATGACGACCAGGCGAAGAAGGATCAGATCACGGCGGTGATGAACGAGGCGGTGGCGGTTTACAACGCGTCCACGAATTTCAACGTCGATATTAATGTCGCCTACCACCCGGGCGTGCCGACGGCGGAGTCGAACTACAACGGCGAGCTGAAATTCGGGGGCTCGATCAGCACGCAGGTGGCGATTCACGAAATCGCGCACTATCTGGGCAGCGGGACGACCAACGAGTGGAACGATCGCTTCGGCGGCGACAATGTGTGGGACGGCGCGATGCTGAAGCACTTCGTGAAGCAGTACGACGGGCCGGGCGCGGAGATCTATCAGTCGGGCGTTCACTACTACCCGTATGGCTTCAATTACGGCAATGAGGATAGCCCGCAAGCGAGGCGGAGATTGCCGAGGCTGATCGAGGCGATGCGTTTCGATCTCGGCTTCATTTCCGATGGCGATGGCGACGGGATGTCGGACGAGTGGGAGAATTTCAAGATCGGCGGGATGTCCCAGACTGCCACCGGTGATGCCGATGGGGATGGGATCGCGAATCGCGATGAGTGGCTGACCGATGGTGATCCGCTGCGCTCAGCGCCGGTGCGGAATGGCCATACCTATCTGATCCGCTCGCGCCTCAGCCAGAAGCTGATGGAAGTGGCGGGCATGGGAGCCGGGGCGAATGTCCGCCAGAATGCGCCCGATGGCTCGGACTTCCAGAAATGGACGGCCACGCACGTGGGCGGCGGCTATTGGAAA
This sequence comes from Luteolibacter sp. Y139, assembly GCF_038066715.1. Classification (NCBI taxonomy): domain Bacteria; kingdom Pseudomonadati; phylum Verrucomicrobiota; class Verrucomicrobiia; order Verrucomicrobiales; family Verrucomicrobiaceae; genus Neoluteolibacter; species Neoluteolibacter soli. Next base: position 349,401 of record NZ_JBBUKT010000007.1, read on the forward strand.
TTCCTCAACGTCGCCAGTGGCAAGGCGCTTGAGACCGGCGGTCTGTCCAATGATCCCGGGGCCAACATCATGGTGTGGGATGATCTGGGGCACGACTACCAGCAGTGGCGCGTGGTGCCGGAGGGCGCGGCGAATTGGAAGATCATCAACAAGGGCAGCCGCAACAAGGTGGTGGATGTCGAAGGTGGCCCGAATGCCCTGGGCAATCTCGTGAACATCTCGCAATACAACGATGACATCGGGGCGAACAACCAGGCGTGGTCCTTTGAAGACATCACCGCGGGCGAGCCGACCGGTGCGCTGCTGCAGGCGCTCTACAAGCTCGACGGCAGTGTGCGCGACGCGAGCAGCAATGAGCTCCACGGGACTGCCAGCAACGTGAGCTATGGCGCGGGTCGTGTGGATGTGCAGGCTGCTGTTTTCAATGGCACCAACAGCTCGGTGCAGATCCCGGCGGCGGTGGACATGACCTTCAGTATCGCCTTTTGGGTGAAGACGACGGCCACCGCTGGCACCGGGCAGTGGTATAGCGGCATGGGATTGGTGGACGGCGAAGTGGCAGGAGTGGCGACGGACTTCGGGCTCGCGCTGGTGGGAAACAAGATCGGCTTTGGCGTGGGGAATACCGACCTCACCATTACCAGCAACAACGCGGTGAACGATGGTCAGTGGCATCATGTGGTGGCCACGCGTGACGGGACCACCGGCGCGATGCGGATCAACGTGGACGGAGTGCTACGCGCTACGGGCACCGGGCCAACGGGGCCGCGGCTTGCCACCGGCTCGCTGCGGCTTGGCAGCATCGGCGGAGTGGGCGGCTTCTTTAATGGCAGTCTGGATGAGGTGCGGCTCTACAGGGGCATCCTGTCGGCGACCGAGATCTCGCGTCTGGCCAATGTCAGCCGCACGCAGGTGGCTGGCTATGGATTCGAGAATCAGGTGCAGGATAGCAGCCAGCACGGGCATCATGGAACTGCGAGCGGGATCACCTATGTGGCGGGGAAGACCGGCACGAGTGCGGCGCAATTCGATGGCACGGGCAGCTTCGTGAAGATCCCTGCGGCACCTGTGACGGATTTCAGCGTGGCCTATTGGGTGAAGACCACGGCGACCGGTGGCACCGGGCAGTGGTGGGCGGGCAAGTCGATGGTGGATGCTGAAATGCCTGGTGCGGCGAACGACTGGGGCATTTCCCTGGTGGGTAACAAGGCGGGATTCGGGATGGGGAATCCCGATCAAACGATCCTTTCTACCACCGCGATCAACGATGGGACCTGGCATCACATCACCGCCACTCGCACGAATGCGGGAGCGATGAAGTTGTATGTGGATGGAGTGCTGCAGGCTTCCGGTGCGGGTCCGGCGGCTGCGCGCACGGCGGCGGGTTTCCTGCGGGTTGGCAGCTCTCCCTTTGGCGGCGTGTTTTTCGCCGGCACGATCGATGACCTGAAGATCTACAACTATGCGGTCGACGCAGGGCAAGCGGCGGCGCTGGCTTCACCGCTGCCTGCGCCGTGGGCGAGCCAGGACATCGGGGCACCGGGCAGTGATGGCTACGCTGGCTTTGATGGATCGACGTATTCGGTGGCTGGAGCGGGGAGCGGGATTGTTGGCACGAGCGATCAGTTTCATTTCCTATCATCGTCGCAGACGGGCGACCGGGTGCTGGTCACTCGCTTGCTGACGGGAGCCGTGAATCATGATGGCACGACATCGGCCGATGCGAAGGCGGGGCTGATGTTCCGCTCTTCCGCGGCGGCGAATGCGTCCTTCGTGGCGCTGGTGCACACGCAGACGAAGGGGCTGCAATTCCTGCATCGGGATGCGAGTGGCGGGGCGATCACGCAGACCGGTGTGGATGTCGCGCAGGGTGCTGCTTGTTGGCTGAGGCTGGCTCGTGCGGGGAATACGTTTGCCGCGTCGTATGCGACGACTCCGGGGGCTCCGACGGATGGCGATTGGGTGCCGCTCGGTTCTCATGTCGCGGTGTTGGGCGCTACTGTTCCCGGTGGATTGGCCGTGAGTTCGCAGACGCCGGCGAAGATCGCGACTGCTACCTTTGCCTCGCTTTCCTCAACGCTGAACGCGCCTCCGACCTTGTCGGTGGTGTCTGACCAAACGATTGCTGAAAATACTTCGACGGCGGTCCTTCCGGTGACGGTGGGAGATGTGGAGAGTTCCGCGGCTTCGCTGGTGTTCGGTGCAAGTTCCTCCAACGCGACGCTCGTTCCTCCGTCGGGCATCGTGGCGGGAGGCAGCGGTGCGAACAGAACGGTGACTATTACTCCGGCGGGGAACCAATCGGGCAGTGCCGTGATTACGATCTCGGTGAGCGATGGAGGACTGCCGGTGACGCGCAGCTTCACGCTCACGGTGACGACCACGCCGGGTGGAGGGTGGCGCCAGCAGCACTTCGGGAGCACCTTGAACAGCGGGAATGCCGCGGATGCAGCTGATCCGGATGGGGACGGGATCGAGAATCTGTTAGAGCGGGCTTTCTCGCTGAATCCGGTGGTGGCCGGCGACCGGACGAAGTTGCCTGCCTTCACGAGGGAGGGTGCCTTCCTGGTGCTGAGCTACACGAAAAGCGTCGCGGCATCCGACCTTACATTTCAGGTGAAGTGGAGCAATGATCTGGCCAGCTGGTCGACCGACGGGGTGACGGACTCGCTGATTTCATCCGACGGGGCGACCGAGTTCCGGGCGGGGCGGGTGCCGGCGGCTCAGGTCGATCCGAAGCGATCCTTCCTGCGGCTGATGGTGACGCCGTGATGGTCTCCTGCTAAGGAAGAACCGGTTGGTAGGAACCTGTGGGAATCCCTAGGTATCCAAACTCATTGTCATTGGGTAAGGGTAATTACTGGCGGAAAAAACCCGTGGGAATTCTGACAGGCCATTGTGGCCAGGAGGAGTAACCACCCGTCAAAAAAGCCCCAAACCCGATGAAAGTGACGGATCTCGTCTTGAAAGGCAGGCTCGTGCTTGCGAGCAGTGCTCTTTTCCTCCCGGTCGGCGTGGCGTCGGCGGATGTGTTCACGAATGTGCCTGCGGCTGCCGGTTATCAGCTCGTGCACAGCCTGCCGGTCCCGGCGATCCAGGGTTCATTCAATACCACTGCGATCCCCTACGACGTGGACAACTCGTCGAATTGGGCGACGGGCAGCTTCAGTCGGGTGGCCTACTACCTGGAGCTTGCCGGCTCGACCGATCCGACGCGGCCGAATGGCTACGTCTTCGTTTCCTTTGACCGGCCCGCGGCACTGGCGAATGGCAAGCAGCTCGGCGTTCCCAGCAATGGACCGAATGGCACGCGGGTGGTGACGAACACGACGGTCACCAACATGACGGTGATCTCCAACATCCCGGGCATCCAGAATGGCAACGGCCTGGCGGGTGGGAGGCTGGAGTTCTGGCCGAGCGGCTACGCCCAGGGCGTGAATGGAGTTTTTGACTACGATGACAACGGCTTCAATGGCACCAGCGGCCATGGCTCGATGCAGATCCACAATGCCGCAGCGGCGCAGACGCTGATCGGCTACAGCGATTGGGGTGGGAATACCCCGGGCACGCCCTCGGAGATCGGTGCAGGTCCCAACCAAGGCGCGGGGCAGCCTGACTGGACCTTTTCCGATAGCGGCACCACTTACACCACGCGCTTGCTGCAGGTGCTGGTGCTGCCCGCGACGAATCTGGTGCCGATCGTGAATCCCAGCTTCGAGACGGATGCGATCGCGGGTGCGAATGCGCCGGTCTTCGAGGTGCGGACCACGGCGCCTACAGGCTGGGTGTACTCGGGCACGCCGGGGCAGGGCGTGATCGCGCCGGATGCCGGTGAGCCGAATGCCTTCTACAATGGCCTGACCACCGGCTACGCGGGGTCCAAGGCGCATTTCAATGTGACGCAGGGAACCAGCGGAGTGCCGACCGTCAGCCAGATTCTAACAAGCACGCTGCAGGCGAACACGACCTACACGCTTTCGCTCGCGCTCGGCAATCGTAGCAATGGGGATGCGTGGGGTGGGCATCATGTCGCGCTCAAGACCACGTCCGGGGTTGTGGTGGGCGAATGGACGGGTGGGAATACTGAACTCACTCCGGACAACACCTTCGGGAGAAGCTCTCGCAAGTTCACGACGGGAGCGAATCCGCCGGGGCTGGGCCAGCCCTTGCAGATCGTGATCGAGCAGCCGCTGGCGGCCGGCGGCCGGTATCTTGATTTCGATGATGTGGTCCTTACTGCTGATGCAGCGCCTGCAAGGCCGGTTGGCACGCCTGTCGATGTGATGATCGTGGCAGGCCAATCGAACGCACAGGGTTGGCAGGGCAACGTCAATGCGCTCAGCACGCCCAACCGGCGTTATGTGGATGCACCGAGTCCGAATGCCTTCATTTCCTACAAGCAGAATGCGTATGGGCAGCCGCTTTATATCAGCGGCAGCATGGGCCAGCTCTCGCAGCTCGGCGCAGGATTCGCCGGACAGTGGGAAGGGTTCGGGCCGGAACTTTCGCTGGGGACGGATCTTGCCGGACGACTGTCCAACAAGGTGGCGGTGATCAAGTTCGCGTCCGGGGGGGCGGGCTTGAACGGCCAGTTCAAGAAGACCGCGAACGATCTCTATCCACTGCTGGTGGCGCAGGTGAACAGCGGCATGGCGGAGCTGACCGCGCAGGGCTTCACGCCCACCATCAAGGGCTTCTTCTGGTTGCAAGGCGAGACCGATTCCGCCAACACCGGCGATGCGCCGCTCTACGGCGCGAACATCACGCAATTCCTGAGCGACCTGCGCACTGACCTCAATGCTCCGGCGATGAAGGCGGTGCTCACGGAGATCAATCCGAACATGCCCGCGCTCCAGACGCAGCCGACGGCCTCGGGTGTGGTGCTGGTGAACCAGGGGATGCAGACCCTGGCCACTGCCGATCCGCTGGTGGAATACGTCACGACCGCGGACATTACTTCCGGCTTCGGCGATACGATTCACTACGCGGCGGACCAGTTGGTTTCCATCGGCCAGCGCTGGGCAAATGCTTATCAGTCACCGCCGGCGGCACCTGCGGGTGGGAATGTGTTCACGCGCGTGCCGGAAGCCTCGGCGGAAGGATATCAGGTGCTCTATGAGCTGAATATCCCGCTCGATTCCGGCTATCGCGATGGCGTGGCACCCGCCTACAGCGTGGACAATAGCCTGACCGCCGCGCCCTTCGATCGCGTGGCGTATTACTTCGAGCTGACGAATGCCGATGGCACCTCGCGCTGGGTCTATGCCTCGATGGATGCCTTCACCACCGTGGCCAAGCAACTCGGCCTGCCGCACAATGTGCTGAACCCGGTGAAGCACCAGCGGCTGGTGGAGAACATGAACGTGTATTCGAACGTGCAGGGCCTGGTGACCGGCACTTCGCTCGATGGTGGCTCGGTGGAAATGTTCCCGAGCAATTACAACATGGGCCGCACCGGCTTCTATGCGGGCGATGGTGGGAATTACGATTGGGATGACAGCGGCGCAACCGCGACCGATGCGGGCTATGGCTCCTTCCAGGTTCACCATCCACTCTCGCAGCAGGTGCTCTTCGCCTACAATCACTGGGCTACCGCGGATGGTACGAATGACGATGTCGGCATCGGCAACCAGGCGACCGGCCAGCGCGACTACACCTTCGGTGCCACGGCTGCTGCCTATAACGCGCGGAAGCTGGTAATCCTCACCCGCCCGGCCAGTCATGTGACCTTCACGGCGATGCCGGGCAACCGCTCTCTGCAACCGCGGAACCTGACCACCAATCTCGCATCGGTATCGATCGCTGGCACCGAGCGCGAGGGCGGTTACAGCAATGTGGTGATGCGCCGCTATCGCGAAGGCGTATTCCAGAGCGAGTCGGTGCAGGCACTGGTCTACACGGCGGGTGCGGCTCCGTTCTCCTTCAGTTCGCAAATCCCGGCTGAGTTGGCGGGCTATGACTTCGAGGTGCTGCTGGAGAAGAATGGCGTGCGCCGGTTGGTGCGGCGCGCGACCGATGTGGTGGCGGGGGATGCCCTGCTCTTCTACGGCCAGTCGAACACCGAGGCGTGGATCGGCTTCGCGGCGAACAATACGACCTCGAATGGCTATGCGAGCCGCTGGGTGAGAACCTTCGGCCAGAACTCCGACTCGGGCGATGCCACGCGCAACAACCTCTCATGGGTGCAAGCCAACGGTGATGGTGGAGGCAGTCTCTACAACGATCCGGGGGCTATCGGGCAATGGGCAATGGTGATCGGCGGCAAGATCGTCGCCGATCACCAGATCCCGGTGGCGATCCTCAATGGTGCGCGCGGAGGCTACTCGATGCTGCAGCTTCAGAAGGATCACGCGCAGCCGGACAATCTCGATGACAACGGAGCGGTCACCCGCACGTACAACCGCCTGCGCTATCGTGCCACACGCGCCGGGGTCGCGGCAGCGGCACGGGCGATCTTCTACTACCAGGGCGAGTCGGATAACGACAATGCGACGCAGCACGGTGCCGGCTTCTTGGGGCTCCATAGCGATTGGCAGACGGACTACCCGGGGCTGGAACACATTTATGAGGTCCAGGTGCGACCCGGCTGCGGCGTGACGCGGGAGAACGTGGCCCTGCGCGAACTCCAGCGCAGCTTCGGCGACACGTATGCAAATACGTCCGTCATGACGACGAATGGCTACCAACCGCACGATGGCTGCCACTATCGCTTCACCGGCGGGTACGAGTTGCTAGGCCTGCAACACTTCGCGCAGGTGTCGCGCGATTTGTATCACGGACCCACCGGGCCGAACATCGATGCGCTGAATCCTGGCACCATCGGGTTCACGGATGACAGCCATACGAAGATCCTGGTGACGATGCGAAATGCCGGAGCGACCATCAATTTCCCGGCGGGGGCCTTGAGCGACTTCGCGCTGACCGGGACGAGTGCCACCATTACCGGCTACAGTGTAGCGGGCTCGACGATCCTGTTCAACCTGAGCGCGCCGGTCGACAGCGGTGCCTTCCTGGAGTACCGCAGCCACAGCGGGGGCGGGGATTTCGTCACGAATGGTTCGGGCGTGGGCCTGCTGGCCTTCAGCCAACGGATCGGCCAGCAGCCGCCGACCGTGATGCTGTCATCGCCCGTGAGGACCCGTCCGGCGACGGTGGGCGAATCCATCGTGGTCAATGCAACGACCACGCCGGGCGAGAACGGGGCTGCCACCCGCATGGTGTTTCTGGTGAATGGCGTTCCATTGTTAGAGACCACGGGGAGCACGCTGGCGACCAATTGGCAGGTGCCGGCGGCCGGGGCGCATCTGCTGGAGGTGGTGGCCTACGATGCGACGGGAAACTACGGGCGCGCTTCCGTCACGATCTTCACGGCGGTCTCGACCACTCCCGGTGGAGTCACGAGCGGACTCGTCGTCTGGCTGAAGGCGGAGAGCGGCATCACGAAGGATGCCAGCGGCTACGTTTCCGCGTGGGTGGACCAGGCAGGTGCGGCAGATTCCGCGACCCAGCCGACGAACGGCAATAAGCCGCGCTATCTGGAGGCACATCTCGGCAACGGGCCTGCGCTGCACTTCGACGGCAATGACTTCATGTCCGGAGCCACCGGCATGCCGACCGGCAGCTATACCAAGATCGTCCGCTTCGCGCTGGACGCCTACCCGCCCTCTAACAACCTGGTCTCGGCAGGGACCGCTGGCGATACGACGAACCGCGATCATGCGCTATTCTTCGAGGGGACGCCGAATGCGAAGATCTACCACTCCGGCACCTTCCTCACCGCATCGATCGCCACGCCGCTGGGCAAGCCATCGATCGTCCATGCCACCTATGATACGACGGTGAACACCGGTACCCTCTACGTGGACAATGCCCTCGGCGGCAGCGCGGTCTCGGGCGGGGACAATACGATCACGAACTACACGCTCGGCGGCTACAACGGCGGCAACAACACGCTCTCGGGCGATATCTCCGAGGTGCTGATCTACAGCCGCGTGCTCACTGCCACCGAGCGGAACTCCGTTTACACGTACCTGGACCAGAAATATCTCGCGCCGTATGCCCTGTGGTTGAGAGGGCACGGGTCGGTGGCCGATGCCGCCGATCCTGGGAAGGATGGAGTCCCCGCGATCATCGAATACGCCCACGGTCTGGATCCGGCGGTGAACAATGCGGGTTCCCCGCGGTTCCTGCGGGTGGAGAATGTCGGCGGGCTGCCTGAACTCCGGTTTGATAAAGCGGTGGCGAGTTCGGACGCATGGGTGCAGGTGGAGATGTCGAGCGACCTGGCAACGTGGACCGAGCAGACCTCCGAGGTGGTGGGAAGCTCCGGCGGCTTTGAAACGCGCCGCGTGGTCATTCCGGGCGAGACGGGGACGGCAGCTAAGCGGTTTGCACGGCTCAGGGTGTCAGCACGGCGGTGACGCCCGGCGGGGCCCTTGGCTGGATACCGGGTGGAGTGGGGGCCAGTGATTTCGGTTTAAACCACGGGGATTTGGGTGACATTATGGGGGTTGAAACCCGTGGACGGCTGCCGTGCCGGTCCGCTTGCCCGGAAACCCTGTCAGATGTCTAATTCCCGCGCCCTGATCTTTTCGCTGCTCGCCTTGGTTGCTCCGGCCGTGCGGGCGGAAGTGATTCTCCAGTATTTCGGCACCTCTTGGAATGAGATCGAGCGCCGGGTGCCGGAGCTGGTGGAGCGTGGGTATGATTCGCTGTGGCTGCCGCCGCCGTTCAAGGGCGGGGCGGGGACTTATTCGGTGGGTTTCGATACGCTGGACCGGTTCGATCTGGGGGATCGTGACCAGTCGGGAACGGTGCGGACGAAGTATGGGACGAAGGATGACCTGCTGCGGCTGATGCGGACGGCGCACCGCTTCGGGATGCGGGTGTATTTCGACAACGTGACGGCTCACAATGCGGGGGCGCTGGATAAGACCGTGAACCCCGGGCAGCTGTTTCCCGGAGCGCCGGGATTCGTTCCGGAGGATTTCCACCTCGTGCGCGAGAGCAACGGGACGTGGCGCAAGGCGGCGGATTGGCCGGATTGGAATGATGAGTGGCAGGTGCTGAACCGGAATCCTTTCGCGTGGGACATCGCGCAGGAGTCGCCGCAGAATGTGAGCTTCAATCCGACGGGAACGGCTGAGGCGCACACGTATGCGAAGTGGAGCGGTATCCGTCATGCGGGGATGACCGAGCGATACTTGGACACGGATCTGACAGTGGCGACGAATGGCACGGGCGAGGCGGTGCATCCGTTCGCGAACAAGGAGCCGTTTCAAGACGTGGGCTACAACGATGGTGGCATCGTGGGGGCGAACAATGGGCGCTTTGATTTCAAGGATCTCAATGGGAATGGGCAGCATGATGTGGGCGAGCCGAGCGAGCCTTTCACCGATACCGGGGTGGATCCGACGGTGCCGGAGCGCCGGACGTTGGCGTGGGGTTATGGGGATGGGATTTACAACATGGGCAATCCGGTGGCGGAGGATGTCAACGGGATGCTGAACCGTGCGGTGCGCTGGTTCGTCGAGGAGACGAAGCCCGATGGTTTCCGGCTGGATGCGGTGAAGCACGTGCCGTCGTACTTTTTCGGCAAGCAGGATGGGGCGGACAAGGATCGCTCGAACTGGGGCTATGGCGGGCAGATCCAGGAGCAGTTCAACATCAGCCGCGGCTACACTGACTGGAACAATCATCGCGACACGCTCTTCGGCGGTGAGAACGAGGTGCGCGATGATGCGATGCTCTTCGGCGAACATCTTGGTTCGCCGCCGGCGGAGGGTGGGTATCTGAGCGCGGGGATGCGGATCGCGAATGACAATGTGCTGAATGCCGTCAAGAGCTCGATCGGCAACAATTTGACGGGTTTCGATGCACCGAACTACGGTGGTTATGGTAGTTCCGGCCAGACGGTGAACTACGTGATGAGCCACGACAATGCTTACCTCTATGGGGGTGACCGGCCGGCGGCGCATGCCTACATTCTCACTCGCGAGGGGCTGCCGATCATTTACACGGATGGCTATAATGAGGCGGGGGCACCGGACTATTTTCCGAAGCCTTCGGATGTGCCATTCTTGGGGCAGTTTGGAGACAATAGCGTGATCTCGGCGGTGGCGGTGCATCGCGACTTTGCACGTGGTACGCAGATCGGACGGTGGAGCGATCAGAACTATGCGGCCTACGAGCGGGTGGACATGCGCGAGCGCAAGGACACTGGATCGTGGAATGGAGCGACGATGCTTTTTATGATGGCACGGGGCTATCAGGGGAATGGGCAGGGGCGGCTGTTTTCGACCGGCTTTCCAGTGGGGGCCACGCTGGAGAATAATTCGCCGTATGGCGGACGGTTTCGTGTGACGGTGAATGGCTCGACGCAGCTCGTGGATGGCAGTGGCAATGCGCCGCTTGTTTCGTCCGGTGAGTGGTTCGCTTTCTCGTGGCACAACCCGCGGATGCCGCGGGTGTGGCAGGCGGCGCGTCCTGATGAGGAGATTCGGGCGATCACGATTTTGCAGAATGGCGTGCGGGTGCCGGAGATGGATCACTGGCGGACCGATGGGAAGGATGGCGATGCCGCTTTCAATCCGTATGGGGTTGCTGCTGCCGATCGTGCGGACAAGTCGTATCGGGTGAAGATTCCGCGGGTGACGGATGGTGCGAACCTTTCCTTCGTGGCCCGGGCGGATGGTTCGGCGCAGAACATGCGGATCAAGCTCGATGGTGGCATCGATGTGAATTCACAACTGGCGCTGGGACCGCAGACGGGTGATCTGCGCGATTTTCCGCCGGGTGCCACGGCAGATCAGGTGAATGCGGCGGATGCCAACGACCGGAAGTTGGAGAACTCCACGGATACTTACCTGGGCTATGAGCAGATGAAATTTGTGCGCCGGGGTGCGGAGAAGTTTGCGGCGAAGAACACGACGCGGAACATCATCGGATCGCCGGGTGCGGAGACCTATCAGGCGGTGATCGGCACGGCGGGTTTCACGATCAACAATGGCAATGGGGTGAACAGTAACCGGGGTACGGCGACATGGGCTTATCATGATCCGGCTGCGGGCAACCAGCTGACGCCGGTAGTGCAGCAGTTCAGCCCTGCGCCGGAGAGCGCTGCGGGACAGTCGGTCGGAATTTTTGTGAAGGTCGGCTATGCGAACTCCATCGACAAGGTGCGGGTCTATTACACGACCGATGGAGTGACTTACCCGGAAGGCAGCGGCGGGGTGGGCAAGGGGACGACGCAGGTGGTGGATGCGACATTTTTTGCGAATGGCAATAACGATGGGACCGGGCTGACCGATTGGTGGCGTGCTGCGTTGCCGGCACTGCCGAATGGCACGGTGCTGCGCTACAAGGTGGGAGTGACGAAGGTGAGTGCGGGCTCGGTGTTTCCCTTCAATGGCGATGACATCGATCTGGCGGAGCGGATGGAGACGGTGTTTGAGATCACGGGTTTCAATGGAACGAGCGTGCCGTACCACATTCATAACGACAATGGGACGATGGCGACCGGCTTGGACGAAGGTTTCCATGTCCTGCGCTCGCGGGCCTTCGTCAATCGCAACGATGGGGCCTCGATCTTCCGGACGGAGACGCAGGTCTTTTATTATGATACCAAGCGTAGTGAGGGAGAGATCGTTTATCCGAAGGCGGGGGATGGGCTCGGTGGATCGAGCTATGGTGCGGTGGTGGCGACCGATCCGAACGTGACCGAGGTTTGGTATTACATCGATGACCTCGATCCGGGCAATGATGATCCGGCGAAGGGCAATGGGCTCAATGCGTGGAAGAAGGCGACTGCGGTGGCAACGCCGACCAATCTGGGCGGCACGGCTTTCAAGAAGGAGTGGCGTTTCACGTATGAGGGGATTCCTTCGAGCGGACTCGCGCGGATCGTGGTGCGCTTGAAGGAGGCGTCGTCGAGCGATGCGATGAACCTCACGGATGTGGCCGGAAACTACACGACGCTGGAGCGGCAGGTGAACACCGGGAGCCCGATCAATTTCAACATCGGCTATCCCTCCTTTTCCGGGGAGACGGTGGATCAGAACTACGTGATGAAGGTTTTCTTCCGGAAGGAGTTGATCCCCTCAGGCATGAGCGATGCGGACTTCCTGAATGAGTTCTCGATCTTCATCAGCAGCACGACCAGCGGCGATCCGGATGGTGCGGTGCTTCAGCCTCGCTCCGGCTACCGGCTGGTGAAGAATGTCACGGCCACGGAGCACATGGTGGAGTTCACCTTCCCGAATCTCTACAATGGCATCCCCAACTTCCTGCACACGGTGCGGGCCGAGCATCACCGGGGTGGTCTGACGCTGGGCGACAGCGAACTGGTGAAGATGCGGGTGAGCGGCACGGGTGATGCCGATGGCGATGGCCTGCCGGACTGGTGGGAGCTACAGCAAGGCTGGGATCCTAACAATGCCTCGGGCCGCAATGGTGCTGATGGCGATGATGATGGCGATGGGGTGGGCAATCTCGATGAGTATTTGTTCGGGATGAACTCCCGCCTGTCCGATCCAGGGGCGAAGCCGAAGGTTACGATGGAACGGTCGTCCGATCCGGAGCGTCGCTGGCGCTTGCAGTTCCCGACGATTCCCGGACGTGCCTATCGCTGGCAGCGCTCGGGGAATCTCAGCGATTGGAGCAACCTGGGAGCGGTCGTTGACACGGGAGCGCAGACCGTGCCGGGGACGATTGAGCTGTTAGACGATGGCACTGGCTCGAAGAGCTTCTATCGGGTGCAGGTTTCGGATGAGCCGTGAGAAGGAGCGAAGAGCCGATTGGGTTTTGACAGGCTGGGCGATCTGTCATGACAGCTGCGTCCCGAGTTGCAACATTGGGTGATAGCAGGAAGGGTGGAGTCTGCGTTTTCTTCGGCAGAACTTCTTACCCATCCATCCCCACCCATGCGCTTTTCACTGCTGCCGCTGCTTTGTATTCCCGCCCTGTCTTCTGCTGCGCCCGATGTGATCGTGGCGGATTTCGAGGGGAATGATTTCGGGGCCTGGAAGGTGAGCGGTGAGGCCTTTGGCAAGGGGCCGGTGGCTGGATCGCTGCCGGATCAGATGCCGGTGAGCGGGTTTGTGGGGCAGCGTTTGCTGAACGGATACCATGGAGGGGACGATTCGAAGGGGAAGGCGGAGTCGCCGGCGTTCACGGTGGAGAGGAAGTATCTGAACTTCCTGATTGGAGGAGGTCGCTTTCCGGAGGAGACCTGCATGGATCTCTTGTCGGATGGCAAGGTGGTGCGAACGGCGACGGGTCGCTATGATCGGCCGGGTGGCACGGAGCAGCTGGAGTGGAAGAGCTGGGATGTGGCGGAGTTGGCGGGGAAAACGGTCTCGCTGCGGATCACCGACAATCGGACGGGGACATGGGGGCACATCAATGTGGATCAGATCGTGCAGAGCGACGCGCCGAAGACGCTGGAGCTGAAGAAGGAGTTTGTGATCGGTGATCGGTATTTGATTTGGCCGGTGACGCGGGATACCACGCAGAAGCGCCGGTTCTTTTTCACGCTGGATGGCGACAAGGAGCCGCTGCTCTATGCGGACATCTGCCTCTCTAACAATCCGGACTTCTGGGTTTTCACGGATCTGGCTGACCACCAGGGGCGGAAGCTGACGGTGACGGGCACGATTCCGGGTGGGCTGGGGGATGCGTGGGAGAAGGTGAAGATCAGTGCCAGCTATCCGGGCGAAGAGTCGATCTATCAGGAGGCACTGCGCCCGCAGTACCACTTCAGCAGCCGTCGTGGGTGGCTGAATGATCCGAACGGCCTGGTGTGGAAGGACGGGAGCTGGCACCTTTTCTATCAGCACAATCCGTATAACCACAATTGGGACAACATGACGTGGGGGCATGCGGTGAGCAGCGATCTCTTTCACTGGAAGGAGATGGCGCCGGGGTTGCAGCCGGATGCGGAGGGCTACATGTATTCGGGCTCGGCGGTCGTTGCGCCGAAGGGGAGCACGGGCTTGCCGGTGAAGGGGGATGCGCTGGCGCTGATCTACACGGCGAACGGCAATCACAGCTACGAGCCGGGCCGCACGGTGGTGCAGTCGGTGGCTTACAGCGAGGACAACGGGAAGACCTTCACGAAGTTCAAGGGTAACCCGGTGGTGCCGCATGTGGTGGCGGAGAACCGCGATCCGAAGGTTTTCTGGCATGCGCCTTCCAAGCACTGGGTGATGCCGCTGTTCTACGATGGCAGCGACTACGGGATCTACACGTCGCCGGACATGGTGAAGTGGGAGAAGACGTGCGACTACAAGATCCCGACGGATGGCGAGTGCCCGGATCTCTATGAGCTGCCGGTGGATGGCGATGCGAAGAACACGCGCTGGGTGGCGTGGGGAGCGCAGGGGAAGTATATGCTCGGGAGCTTCGACGGGAAGGTCTTCAAGGCGGAGAGCGGGCCGCATCATCACTACTTCGGCGCGGCTTATGCGGGGCAGACCTATGGCAACGCTCCCGGTGGTCGCCGTGTTCACATCGGGTGGATGCGTGATGGCGGGGCGGGTTTGCAAGGGATGCCCTTTAACCTGCAGATGTCGCTGCCGATGGACTTCACGCTGCGCCGTCAGGGCGATGGGATTCGCCTGTGGGCGGAGCCGGTGAAGGAAGCGGAAGCGCTACGGGCGAGCACCAAGGAGTGGAAGGACTTTACCTATGAGTCCGGCCAGACTGACCCGCTGGCGGACTTCAAGGGTGGGCAGTTCGAGGTGGAGGCGGTGATGGATGCCAACACGTCGGCCGCTGAGGTTGGGTTCCGGATCTTCGACGATCATGCGGCGATCTGGAAGCCGGGTGATCGGACCTTCAGCGGTGCGGAGGGGCAGCAGGCTCCGGTGGACGGGAAGCTGAAGGTGCGGATCTTCGTGGATACGGTGACGATGGAGGCCTTTGTGAATGGGACCTACGTGAGCAAGTATATCCGGCAGACCCCGGGGACGAAGCCGTTGCGGTTGGTGGCGAATGGTGGGGCGGTGAAGTTCGACTCGCTGAAGGTCCACACGTTGAAGTCGGCGTGGAAGGAGTGAGAGCAAGGTGCATCTGGTGCCAGACGGCAACTCGATGACGGCATAAGGGTGAGAGGGTGAGCATGGATTCTTGCCCTCTGTTGGCAGCTGGCTAGGCTTGCCAGCCGTGGCTTCAAGGGGAAACAGCGCTGCGATCCTTCCCGTGTGGATATGTTCCGGGATGCTCCTGTTTACTGCTCTGGTGCCCGGAGAGGTTAGCTGCGCAGAAGATCCGGCGACCAAGGTCACGGAGGAGGGCAGGGCTTATTCCTCGAAATCGCTCGGTCAGTTGGAAGTGGCGACGAAGGTGAAAATCTTCAACCTCTATAGTATCAGCAGGCAGTTCTCGCTGAGACTGGAACCATCCTCATGTGCCATCCTCTTCGCTTCGAAGCCGCTTAGGCTGGCTGCTTATGCCTTCATCGGAAGAGGGCTCCTCACTGGGAAGGTTTCGCCGGTTCCCGAGTCTGGAACGTTAGAGGGAACGATCGAATTCGGTGACGGTTATTCGTTCGACTCGGGTCTGATGGCTGGAGGGGTTTACGTGATGGGAGGTGCTTATGTGAGCATGGGCTGCGGAGGGGTGAACTTCTCTGTCTATCAGCGTGCCGGGGTGCAGGTGAAAGTCCTCGGTGTTATCGAGGTAAGCTCGATGCTCTTTTTGGGATTCTCCCACCTTGGTGGATGAGTTTAGCCGCATTCAATTCGCTGGCTCAGCCGAGTTGTGAAAGGAGTTTGGAGAGGGCTTCGTTAGGGCGCATGTGGCTGTATTCCGATTCCCATCCATGCGATTTGCTGCAGGTTTCGTTTGTGTTTTCGGCATTCTTCCAGCGGGTCTTCGGGCGGATGAGAAGGGTGCTGCTAAGACTGGGCCGATCCGGGTGGGGGTGCTGAGTGCGTCGGACAAGCCGGCGGGGAATACGAGCCAGGGGCTTTACATCGCCATCCTCAGGGAGGCGGGAATGGAGGCTGGGCCGGTATCGGCGGAGAGGGTGAAGGCGGGGGCGTTGGACAAGCTGGATGTGTTCATTATTGGGGGTGGGAGTGGGACGGCGTTCAACAAGTCGCTCGGGCCGGATGGTGGGGCGAAGGTGGAGGCTTTCGTGAAGGCTGGAGGAGGGGCGATGGGGAGTTGTGCGGGTGGCTATTCTTTCGTGCGCGGGCACAATGAGGCGCTGCGTTACATCGAGATCGCGAATGCGGTGTGCATCGATACGGAGAATGGTCGGTGGGCGCGGGGGAGTGGTGCGGTTTCGATTGCGCCGGAGGCTGAGGGCTTGCCTGCGCTGAAGATGCACTATGCGAACGGGCCGCTGTGGAAGATCACTGATGTGCCGGGATTCGGTAGGACGGAGGCGTTGGCGCGGTTTGTGACGGATGTGAAGAAGGAGGGCGATGCGGGAGGGGTGATGCCGGGGACGCCGGCGATCTTGGGTGGGACTTTTGGGGATGGGCGGTATGTGCTCTTTAGCGCGCACCCGGAATTCAAGTGGAAGTACGGGAACAAGTCGATGGTGGTCGATGCCGCGAGGTGGGTGGTGAGGGGGAAGTTGGCGGCGGAGGAGAAGATTAGCTATGAGGCGGTGTTTCCTTCGATGGTGGGGAAGAAGGAGTAGGACCCATAGGGCTGACGGGACGAATGGCGGATGGCGGCACCATGATGGATGCGGCTGTTGAGAACCGTTCCGGATAGGTCGGATCTTTGGCCCTCGTCATGATGGGGCGGTCGTCCCTAGGCCTGCGGCCTGGGCTGGTATGGGGGGCGCCTTTGGCGCTGGAGAACGATCCCCCTTAGCGTTGAAGAACGATGACCGCTTTACGCTGAAGAACGATCGACTGCCTTAAGTTGGTGGCATCCGGGACGAATGGGTAAGGCCGGACGAGGCTGCGAGGTCAGGTGCCTAACAGGTGCTTTTTCATTTGGGCGAGGATCTCGCCGCAGGCGTTGGGGTCGCCGCCTTGAACTTCGGCGGTGGCCCAGCCG
This sequence comes from Luteolibacter sp. Y139, assembly GCF_038066715.1. NCBI lineage: Bacteria > Pseudomonadati > Verrucomicrobiota > Verrucomicrobiia > Verrucomicrobiales > Verrucomicrobiaceae > Neoluteolibacter > Neoluteolibacter soli. Next base: position 366,420 of record NZ_JBBUKT010000007.1, read on the forward strand.
GTGTAGTTGATTTCGGCGAGGGCCTTGCGAACGTCGGGCCAATCGATGTCGCCTTCGCCGATCTTGCCGAAGCCGCCTTTGACGCTCCAGTCCTTGCAATCGAGCTTCACGATGCGCTTGCCGAGGGTGCGGATCCATTCGGCGGGCTTGGCGAAGCGCTGGTGATTGCCGATGTCGAAGTAGGAGCCGACCCATGGGGAGGCGATCTGGTCGAGGTAGGCGACGAGTTTCTCCGCGGACTGGGAGTTGCCGCCGTCCTCGGTGTAGAACATGCGGTTCCAGACGTTTTCGATGAGGATGTGGATGCCGAGTTCGGCGGCGAGAGGGAGGGCCTTGTGGATTTGTTCGATGGAGCGCGAGCAGGCGTCGTCGTGATTGGTTTTCGCGTCGACGACGCCGGGGACGAGGAGGACGGCGGAGCCGCCGCAGGCGTGGCTCTCGCGGATAGCGGTGAGGAGGCCCTTGAGGCCTTCTTCGCGGACGGAGGCATCGGGATCGGAAAGGCGGATCTTCCAGTGGATCGAGTCCACGACGCCGTGGATGGGAAGGCCGGTGGCCTTTGAGGCGGCGAGGGCTTCGTCCTTGTTCTGGACGCCGGGGGAGTCGAGTTCCACACCGTCGTAGCCGAGTTCCTTGAGGATGCGGAATTTCTCTTCGAGGTTGGCGCCGAATTGGGCCATGCCGCATTTGAGGGCGAGCTTGATGGGGAGTGGGGAGCCGGTCGTCTGCGCGCGGAGGGAAAGGGGAGCTGAGGCGGCAGCGAGGGTGGCGAGGAAGTGGCGGCGGAGCATGAACCGGATATCTAAGAATCCGGCGCTAAATTGCACGAAAGTAATTCATTCGTGCGAAAATCGTCTCAGCTGTGGGCGCGAAAAAGGCGGACCCGAGGTATCGAGTCCGCCTTGGAAGATGATCGGAAGGGATATTAGAGCAGCTCTTGGACGAGCTTCTCCAGCTTCACGATGTCGGCCGAGAAGGCGCGAATGCCTTGGGCGGTCTTTTCGGTGGCCATGGCGTCTTCGTTGAGGGCGAAGCGGAAGGCCTTTTCGTCGAAGGTGACCTTGGTGAGTTCGGCGGAGGCGGAGGCTTCCGGGGAGAGGCGGCGCTCAAGCGGAGCGGTGGAGGCGGCGAGCTCGGCGAGGAGGCCGGGGCTGATGGTGAGCAGGTCGCAACCGGCGAGGCTGGTGATTTCGCCGGTATTGCGGAAGGAGGCACCCATGACTTCGGTCTTGTAGCCGAACTTCTTGTAGTAGGTGTAGATCTGCTTCACCGAGATGACGCCGGGGTCGGTATCGCCTTCGTAGGTCTGGCCGGTGGAGGCCTTGTACCAATCGAGGATGCGGCCGACGAAGGGCGAGATGAGTTGCACGCCAGCTTCGGCGCAGGCGACGGCCTGGGCGAAGGAGAAGAGGAGGGTGAGATTGCAGTGGATGCCTTCCTTTTCGAGGATCTCGGCGGCCTTGATGCCTTCCCAAGTGGAGGCGATCTTGATGAGGATGCGCTCCTTGGCGATGCCTTCCTTGGCGTAGGCGTCGATGAGGTGGCGGGCCTTGGCGAGGGTGCCTTCGGTATCGAAGGAGAGGCGGGCGTCGACTTCGGTCGAGACGCGGCCGGGGACGATCTTGAGGATTTCGAGGCCGAAGAGGATGAGGATGCGATCGAGGATGGACTCGATGAGGGCGTCGCCGGTGAGGGAGGAGCCTTTGTGCTCGGCCACGGCTTTCTCGACGAGAGGCTTGTATTCCGGCTTGGCGGCGGCCTGGAGGATCAGCGAGGGATTGGTGGTCGCGTCCTGAGGCTTGTAGGCCTTCATCGACTCGAAATCGCCGGTGTCGGCGACGACGGTGGTGAACTGCTTGAGTTGATCGAGTTGCGTGGCGCTCATGGCGGGGGCGGGGTAGGTCGGAACGGTGCGGGAGGCGAGATCAAAAAGTGTCCGCGTGGGAGAAACATACCGACGTGGCGGGTTCGTCAAACGCCGCTCATGGGCGGATCGAACGGGGTTCATGGACGGGACAGGAGCGACGGGGGCGCGGGTTTTTTACAAAAGCGGGTCTAACTTTTGAAATCCTGCGGTTCGTGTCGTGAATTTACCCGGAAATCCCGGGTTGCCGCACCCGAAGCTTTCATTCCGTGCCAAACGGGGCACCCTCTCCGCACATGAAGCTTTTCGGCACCGATGGCATTCGCGGCAAGGCGAACGAGTTCCCGATCACCCCTGAAGTGGCCCTCCGTGCAGGCAAGGCGGTGGCGCAGGTGCTGCGTTCGTCCGGGCATAATCGGAACCGGGTGGTGATCGGCAAGGACACGCGGATTTCCGGCTACATGCTGGAGACGGCGCTGACGGCCGGGCTGGTCTCGATGGGGATGGATGTGCTGCTGCCGGGGCCGCTGCCGACGCCGGCGATCGCTCATTTGACGAAGTCGATGGGTGCGGCGGCGGGGATCATGCTGACGGCTTCGCACAATCCGTATGAGGACAATGGGCTGAAGATTTTCGGGCCGGATGGTTACAAGCTCTCGGACGCGCTGGAGGAGATCATTGAGCGGCACATCCTTGGCGATGAGCCGGAGCCGCGGCCGATGTCGCCGGAGAAGATTGGGAAGGCGTATCGTATCGATGATGCGCGCGGGCGGTATATCGAGTTCGCGAAGCATACGGCGGACAATATCTCGCTGCATGGACTGAAAATCGTGGTCGATTGCGGGCATGGTGCGGCGTATTTCATCGCGCCGCTGATTTTCAAGGAACTCGGGGCGGAGGTGATCAAGCACGGGTGCGAGCCGGATGGGATCAACATCAATGATAAGTGCGGGGCGCTTTATCCGGAGACGGCTGGCGGGTTGGTGCGGCAGCATGGGGCTGATCTTGGCATTTCCTTTGATGGGGATGCGGACCGCGTGATCTTCACCGATGCGACTGGGACGCCGGTTTCAGGGGACCGCATTCTCGCGCTTGCGGCGCTTTCGTTGCATGAGCAGGGGAAGCTTCGCGGGAGTCGCATGGCTTGCACGGTGATGAGCAATCTGGGGCTGCACGAGGCGATGCGTCGTGCGGGGATCGAGGTGCTGACGACGCCGGTGGGTGACCGCAATGTGATCGAGGCGCTGCGGGAGAAGGGTGGATCGTTTGGTGGGGAGAATTCGGGGCATTTGATCTTTGCGGATCATGCGACCACGGGTGATGGGATACTGAGCGCGCTGCAGGTGTTGCGCGTGATGAAGGAGAAGAAGGCGACGCTTGCGGAGCTGGCTGCGTGCATGCGCGAGTTCCCGCAGGAGTTGGTGAATCTGAAGGTGGCGGCGAAGCCGCCGCTGGGTGAGCTGGCTGGCTTGCAGAAGCTGATGAGGGAGGCGGATGCTGCTTTCGGTGATGCGGGGCGTCAGTTGATCCGCTACTCGGGGACCGAGAACAAGATTCGCATTTTGGTGGAGCATCGGGATGCCGAGACCGTGCAGGAGTGGATCGAGAAGTTCACGAAGGCGGTGAAGGAGGACATTGGGGTGGCGGCGTGACAAGGAACCACGGAAGGCACGGAATACACGGAAGATTCCAATTGGCTTATGCGCACCAAGTGAACCTCCTAGAGCTCCATAGGGCTGATCCCATCGCGTTCGGGTTTCGACTGGTCGTTTCGTCCGAGATCCACGCCAGCCCTGATTCCGCGGGTATGGCTTTTGGAATTAAGGCGTTGGGCGAGGCTTGGCGTGAAGTGAGCAGAACGGTTGCCGAGAGCATCCTTTTGGAATTGCTTCGAAAGGACATGGCCTTCTCGTCACCCAGGCTTGAAGAGTCGGTGGTTAGGACGGGTGTGGACGAGTTCCTCGCGTCCTTTTCATCTGAGAGCCGCTTCTTTACCAATGGCAATTGGGAAATGGGGTGGATTCGCTCCAAACACAGTAGCACGTCGTTTGGTCCAGAATGGTCTCCAGCGACTGACGCAACCTTTGACGGAGGCGTCATCGCGATCGATTCATGGCGGTCGGGAATCCTATGGCTTGAAGATGAAGACTAGATCCACTTCTCGCCAAGGAACTATGCGCTGATCGTGTTTCCCAGTTCCTCCTTACTTCCGTGTATTCCGATTGCTCCGTGATTTAAGTATCAAGTCGTCATGCCTCTCTTCACCACCCGCGACATCGAGGACTTTCCGATCGGGAACATTCTGCTCCGAGATCATCATGCTGCTTTCGCGGTGGAGGGTTTGCGGACGCATCCGCATGCTTGGTTGGCGGCGGAGGATGTGGCTTTGATTTCTCCGGCGACGCCGACATTGGTGGATGAGCGCCGGACGCCGCTGGCGTGGTTCGGGGATGTGCCGAATGCGGAGAAGGCGATTGTTGCGAATGCGTCTTTCCTGATCATTCATCCGTGGGATTTGCTGCGGGCGAACGAGCTGTTGGTCGGGGCACTCAAGGAGCCGAAGATCGAAGGTGATGTTCATCCGAATGCGGTGATTGAAGGTGTGATTCACCTTGGGGCTGGATCGAAGATTTTGCCCGGGGTTTTCATCGAGGGGAATGTGGTGATCGGAGCGAACTGCAAGATCGGTCCGAATTGCTACATCCGCGGGTCCACTTCGATCGGCGACAAGTGCCATGTGGGCAATGCGGTCGAGATCAAGAACTCGATCCTGCTTTCCAACACGAACGTTGGGCACCTGAGCTACGTTGGGGATTCTGTGCTTGGTGAGAAGGTGAACTTCGGTGCGGGTACGATCACTTCGAACCTACGGCACGATGGGAAGAATCATCGGACCGAGGTGGATGGGGTGCTTGTGGATACGGGCCGGCGGAAGTTTGGATGTATCGTCGGCGATGGGGTTCACACGGGGATCAACACTTCCATTTATCCCGGTCGCAAATTGTGGGCGGGCACTAGCACCCGTCCGGGCGAGATCGTGCAGCGGGATATTCAAAGCAATTTTCAATAGTCACTCTTACTACTCAATTTCATGTGCGGCATCGTCGGATACATCGGTAAAGCTTCCGCTCCCAGCGTTCTCATCAGTGGCCTGCGCAGGCTTGAATACCGCGGGTATGATTCCGCGGGCATGGCCATTCTGGAGGATGGCTCGATCGTTGTCAGCAAGGCACCGGGGAAGGTTTCGGCGCTCAATGACAAGGCGCATGCGGATTGGCCGGCGGAGCGGTTTGTGAGGTCGTCGACTGGCATCGCGCACACTCGCTGGGCGACGCATGGTCCGCCGACGGAGGCGAATGCTCACCCGCATCTGGATGAGTCGGGGGATATCGCGCTGGTTCATAATGGGATCATTGAGAACTACCGTTCGTTGCGGACGCGGCTTGAGGGGAAGGGGCATCATTTCTATTCGGAGACGGATACCGAGGTGCTGGCGCATTTGATCGGGGATCGTTACAAGGGGGATCTTTTCCAAGCGGTCTGTGATGCTTTGAGTCAAGTGGAGGGGACCTTTGGGATCGCGGTGATTTCGGCAAAGGAGCCGGGGAAGATCATTACGGCGCGGCGGGGTAGTCCGATTGCGATCGGGGTGGGGGAAGGGGAGACGATTGTCGCGTCAGATGCTTCGGCGATCATCGCGCATACGCGGCAGGTGATTTACCTGGAGGACAACGACATCGCGGTGGTGACAGCGGATAATGTCGATATCCGCGATCTTCATCAGGTGCCGGTGACGCGTGAGGTGAATGAGCTGGGCTTCGATGCGGCGGCGGCGGAGAAGGGTGGGTTCGCTCACTTCATGCTGAAGGAGATCCATGAGCAGCCGGATTCGCTGCGGAATGCGATCCGGGGGCGGCTGGATTTCAATCTGGGGTCATCGGTGCTCTCGGGCATGGGGACTTCGCCGCGTGATCTGGCGGAGATCCAGCGGGTGGTGCTGGTTGGCTGTGGCACTTCGCTGCATGCGGGTCTGGTGGGTGAGTATGCCTTCGAGGACATGGCGGATATTCACTCGGAGGTGCAGCAGGCGGCGGAGTTCCGGTATCGGAATCCGATCATTGGGAGCCGTGACCTGGTGGTGGCGATCTCGCAGTCCGGGGAGACGGCGGATACTTTGGCGGCTGTTAGGGAAGCCAATCAGAAGGGTGCCTTTGTGATGGGGCTTTGTAATGTGGTGGGTTCGACGATCGCGCGTGAGACTGGTCGTGGTGTGTATCTGCATGCGGGGCCGGAGATTTCGGTGGCATCGACGAAGGCGTTCACGTGCCAGGTGGCGGTGATGCTGATGATGGCGCTGAAGCTTGGGCGTGGGCGTCGTTTCTCTCGTGATGAGGGGATGAAGTTCGCGAAGGCGATCGAGGCGATTCCGGAGCTGGTGCAGAAGGTGATCGAGCAGAGTGACCGGATTGAGGCGATTGCGGCGCGCTATGCTGAGAACGAGCATGCGTTTTTCATCGGGCGTGGTCCGATGTATCCGGTGGCGCTGGAGGGGGCGCTGAAGCTGAAGGAGATTTCTTACATTCACGCGGAGGGTTACCATGCCGCGGAGTTGAAGCATGGGCCGATCGCGCTATTGCAGGAGGGGACGCCGGTGATTGCGCTGGCGAATGATATTCCCGGGAAGGACAAGACGCTGGGGAATGTGGAAGAGTGCCGGGCGCGTGGGGCGAGGATTCTTGGTATTATTACCGAAGGGGATCACGAGGCGGCGGAGGCGATGGATGATGTGATTGAGATTCCGGCCTGCCATCCGTTGGTGAGTACGATTCCGGCGGCGGTGGCGTTGCAGTTGCTGGCGTATCACATCGCGAATGTGCGCGGGTGTGAGATTGATCAGCCGCGGAATTTGGCGAAGAGTGTGACGGTGGAGTGAGGTTCTCGTGAGGTGGCTCCGCCGGTGACGCGGCGGGGCTGGTGCACAGGCGGAATGAATTCCGCGCTCCCAGTGGTGCGCAACGTGGATTCCGGGCGCGGTGTGATTCGAACCCGGCTAGAATCCCTCAGGGATTCCTTTCACGGATGCTTTGAACCGGTGGTCTTCGACCACCGGCTACTGGCTTTGATCCCTTCGGGATCGGGCGAGGTTAAGATCGCGGCTTTGTTTCAAGCTGCGGTCCGGGCCCAGCCGGAACGATGCAGTCGTTCCGCTACGGAAGGCTGCCGTAAGGTGTGGGCGGCTGTTAGAGCGGCTTCGACCGCACACGGAGTGTGCGGACCACGATATTTTGCGGCGGAGTGTTTTGGGAGGCGGAGCTGTCAGGTGCTTCCCCGCAGCAGGGCTGCTGGCTTTGAGCGGCAGCAGGGCTGCGCGCAGTCCGGGTCTCCGACTGCGGGGGCGGAGTGTGTTAGGACGCGGAGTTTGTTAGGTGCTTCGGCGGGCCAGCGGCCCTGTATAGACCGGGTACATCGTTAACAGGTGTTCGGGGACATGGTTTACACCTCCGGAGAGGAGCAAGCCATGCCTTGGAGAACCTGTGATGAG